>CAYWNK010000036.1:0-32984 GCA_964459495.1 uncultured Planctomycetaceae bacterium | reverse complement strand
GGCGGCGACGCGGAGGGCGCATTCACTCCGGGCCTAGCCGGATCGGTTCTCTTTGACGAAGCCAACACCCTGATCGCCAGCGGATCTAGCTTCGGGGATCTCGCCGCGGGCGACCAGTTGACCATTCTGTATCGCGCGCGTCCGGCCTTCACGGCTGAGCCCACCGAGCAGCACACCAACTCCGTAACCCTGGCCGCCTCGACTCTACCCGGTAGCGCCGGTGGCCAGACCGGATCTGTCGGTAGCCCTGGAGACCCGGACGGCGAGGCCACGCTTTCTGAAAGCGCCAGCGCCACGATCACCATTGAAGAGCTGACGTTGAGGAAGAACGTCGTCTCGACTTCGGTCGCAGGCACCCCGGACGGGACTGTAGCCGTCGGCGAACAGGTCCGATTCGAGCTGGCGATCGTCCTGCCCCAGGGGACCATTCCCGCCCTTCGCATTCGGGACCGCCTGCCCGAGGGCCTTGGACTCGTGCAGTTCCTGCCCACCCAGCTGGGTAGCGCGATCGCTGGCGGACAGCCGACGACCAGCCCCGGATCCGTCCCTGCCAGCGCTGCGCCCCTGGTCGTACAGTGGGACTTTGGCACTCGGGTGGTATCCACCGGCACCGTCGCCGAGCGCACACTCACCATCCCCTACCTCGCCCAGGTGGAGAACATCGCGGCCTCCGTCCATGGGTCGATGTTCACCAACAGCGCGGCCTACGAGTACACGGGCTCGACCGCGAATTCCGACGCCACCGTGCTGACCGTGTCCGAGCCCGGCATCACCGTCAGCGTCGGCGACAACGCCCCCGCCGTAGTCGATGCCTTCGATGTCGTGACCTACACCGTCACCGTTGCCAACGCCGCCGACCGCACCTCCGCCTACGACCTCGACCTGCTGGCTACCCTGCCCGCCGGCCTCGCCTATGTGCCCGGATCGACCTCGCGCACCGGCGGGCCTGGCGTCGGTGAGCCGGAGCTGACTGGCAACACCCTGCACTGGGGCCGGACTCAGACCGTTCCTGCCAGCCAGGACCTCGATATCGATGCTGGGCAAACGCTGAGCTTCACCTTTCAAGCGCGCCTGCAAGACAGCGTCGAGCCGGGCGAGAACCTGCAGCTTGACCTCGCCGTGGACTGGACCTCGCTCGACGGCACGCCCGGCCCGAACCTCGGCACGGCGGTCGCTGCGCCGGGAACGTCCTTCGGCGAGCGCACCGGCCTGGGCGGAGGCGTGAACACCGCTACCGACTCGGACAACAGCGACTTTGACGTCGCCAATGTCTACGGCATCGCCCACGCGGCCAGCGGCGACACCCTTTCGCCCACGGGCTTCCGTATCGGCGACCTGGCAACCTACGAGCTGACCGTCGATGTGCAGGAAGGCACCACAGACGGCTTCATGCTCGAGCACGACCTGCCCGGCGGCCTGGCCTTCGCGGATCTCGTCAGCGTGGCACCCGCCGCCGGGGGCAACTTCGCGTACACGATCCCTGCGGGCGGAGACGCACCCGCCGCTGGTGACACCGGTACCCTCGCCTTCAACTTCGGCACCGTGGTCAACGCCGGTGATTCGGATGGGACCAACGACCAGCTCGCCCTCACCTTTCGGGCGCGCATTCTCGACGCAGCGGGCGTTGCGAATTCCGCTGGCGCCACCAGCCTCACTGGGCCAGCCCGACTGGACTACCTGGATGCCGCCGGTGCCGCCCAAGGCGCGGGGCCCGCAAGCGCCACAATCGACATCCACCAGCCCTCCCTATCCTCGGAGCTCGACCCGGCGCCCGGCCAGCCGCTCAGCGTAGGAGCCAGCGAAGCTGTGCGGCTGCGCTTCACAGCCACCAACTCCGGCAGTGGCCCCGCCTACAACACGACCTTCCAGGCCCAGCTCCCCGTCGGTCTTCGCCAGGCCACACCGACCAACTTCAGCGCAACCCTCAACGGGTTGCCCGTCACCCTTGCGCCACCCGTCTACACAGC
This sequence comes from uncultured Planctomycetaceae bacterium, assembly GCA_964459495.1. Classification (GTDB taxonomy): domain Bacteria; phylum Planctomycetota; class UBA1135; order UBA1135; genus CAYWNK01. The sequence goes on along the minus strand of CAYWNK010000036.1, from coordinate 31,017 downwards.
CTCCACCGGGGTTTCGACCTGGACACTCAGCGATGGACAGGTGCTCGGTCCGGCCTCCGAGCTGGTCCTGGACTTTGACGCCACCACCGACGCTACGATCGGCGCAGGAGCGACCTACACCGCCACCGCCCGCGTGACCGCCGCCTTCTCGAAGCCGAGCAGCGACGGGATTGAGCGCCGCAACTACGGGTCGACCGTCGACGCCACAGCCAAGGTCACCACCGAGGCGCCCGCAGGGATGGGCAAAACCGCCAGCGCGGGCACCGGCAACATTGGTGACGAGGTCGTGTTCACGCTTAGCGTGCCGCAGGTACCGGTCGGCGGCGTGCTGTACGACGTCCGCATCCAAGACAGCCTGCCCGCGGGCCTGGCCCTGGTGGGCTTCAGCGACAACTCCGTAGCGCTCGGCGCGACCGTGGTCGACGGGTCCGCCGGCGACGCCCTAGATCTTGCCTGGGACCGCATCCCCGCAGGCGCCCAGGCCCAGATCCTCGTCACCGCCCGCGTCGCCAACGTGGCCAGCAACCAAGCCCAGGTCAACCTGGACAACACTGCGAGCTTCACCTGGGCCTCCAGCGACGGCGGCGCGACCGAGACCGCGATCCCCTCCTCGGCCGCGCGCGTCACGGTCACCGAACCGTCGCTGACGATCGACAAGACCTTCGTGTCCTTCGACCTGCAGGACGCTACACGCGGGCTCCAGGCCGGAGACAAGATCCGCTACGCGTTCAACCTGTTCAACGCAGGGGACGGCGTCGCCTACGGACTCGAGATCCGTGACCTCGCGGATCAGGACCTGCTCAATCCGGCCGTCATCGCGAACCCCGACAATCCCGGGACGCTGCAGGCTTCGACCACCGCCTCCGGCGTCACGACCTACGTGTATCGGCCCGCGGGCAGCCTGGCGCCCGGCGCCGCCTACTCCTTTGACTTGGAGTTCCTCGTCGGTGCAGCCGTCCAACCTGGCGAGGTGCTTTCCAACACCGCCCAAGTCGACTGGCACAGCCTGAGTAGCGGCGGCACCGACGGACGGGGTGCAACCGGCGGCCTCGACGACTACACGGCGGCCGACGGGACCCCCGTGGTCGTGTCCGCTGGAGCGATCTTCCACGACAAGCAAGAGGCGTCCGGCGGCGACGGCACCTACGCCCCCGGCGAACAGGTCACCTACGACCTATCCTTCACTTTCCCCCAGGGTCAGGTGCGCATGGTCCAGATGGAAGACCAGCTGCCCAGCGGTCTGGTCTATGTGTCCGCGAATCTCACCGGCACCGACGTCCAGCAGGCCAACGGTGCAGCCATCGCCTTGCTCAGTCAGCCGGCAGCCGGCGCGACGGGCCTGCTGTCCTTCGGCCTGGGCAACATCGATAGCGCCGGCTCCGGACCCGCCGTCAACCTGCAGATCACCGCGTACGTGGACAACATCCAGGCGGTCCAGGACGGGACTGGGCTCGTGAACGAGTCCAACCTCCGCTACGAGTTCCCGCGCGGATCCGGGAGCCTTGTCTCGGTGCCCGCGGTCAACATGCCCCAGATCGCAGTCATCGAGCCGAACCTTCTTACCGCACTCGAAGGTGTCACCGACCTCGTCTGGGGCACCCCCGGCGGCCTTGTCATGCGGGTCGACAACGCTGGGGACGGCATCGCCTGGCAGCCCAGCTTCCAGATCCAGCTACCCACAGGCCTCCGCGAGAACGACCCGACCAACCTGCCCTTCCAGGTCACGATCTCAGGGGGCCGCAACGTCGTGCTCAGCGAGGGTAGCGACTACACCTTGGTCCACGATTCCGTTTCGGGTCTGCTCACCCTGGCGCTCGCCGGGAGCAACGGCTTCCTGGACGGACAAGAGTCCCTGCGCTTCGAATTCGAGGTCGAGCTCGATGAGAACGCCGGAGACGGATCGACCCTGAACACCGTCGCCACTGCAACCGGCTTTGCCAGCACCGACGGCGGTACCGCTCCCGGTACCCGTAGCTATGCCTTCGCAGCGGGCTCAGGCACCATCGGCACCGCTGCCGGCGATCAGGGGGACGACGTTGGAGACGACCATCAGCAGGACGCGAGCCTCCCGGTCTTCGATATCGAAAAGTCTGTCGGAACGCCCGTGGCGGAGGCCGGCACCACCGTGCACTACGTCGTCACGGTCACCAATACCGGAACTGCGGGTTCGCTGGAATCGGTGCTCACCGACGACCTGCCCCCTGAGTTCGCCGCGGGCACGCTCGCCAATGCCACCGTAGACCCGGCACTCGGTACTCTGACCAGCGACCCCAGCGGCGGCGCCAACGGTACGGGGTCGATCACGGTAGCCGGCCTAACGCTGGATGCCGGCGCCAGCCTGACGGTGGAATTCGACGTGGAGCTCGCCGAATCCCTCCCCCAGGGCACAGTCGTCGCCAACCAGGCACGCCTCGCTTCGGAAGGCTTTGCCGATCCTTTCCTATCGGATTCCGATCGCCCCGGCGACAACGATGGGACGGACACCGGAAACGATCCCGGCGACGGAGACGACGATGACTCCACCCTGTTCACGATCCAGTCTGCTCCTGCGCTGAGGGTTGCCAAGCTCGACTTCGACGACAACGGCAACAGTCTCGAGGGTGGAGACACCATCACCTACTCGCTGACCTTCACGAACGAGGGCAACGAGGATGCGACAAACGCTGTGCTCTTCGACAGCGTGCCCACCAACACGACCTACGTACTCGGCTCGACCCTCCTCAATGGCCAGCCCGTGGTCGACGCCGGCGGCGCATCGCCCCTCGCGAGCGGACTCCCGGTCCAGTCAGCCGGTGAACCTGCGGGTCGAGTCCCGGTAGGCAGCAGCGGCACGGTGCTGTTCCAGGTCCAAATCGCAGAGGGTCTATCCAACGGCACGGTCCTCTCGAACCAGGCCACAATCCAGGCCAACGGTGAAGGGTCTGGCCCCGTCACCCCCGTCCAGAGCGACGACCCCGACACCACGGCCCCAGGAGACCCGACCGAGTCGGTGCTGGGCGCGGAAGCGCTGCTCGATGCACTGAAGACTGTCGTCGATGAGAACGGCGGAGGTCTTGCCCCCGGGGATGCGCTGACCTATTCCATCCTGATCACCAATACGGGCAGCGGCCCTGCCGGCGGCGTTGTCCTGGCCGATGGAATCCCTGCCGGCACCACCTATGTGCCCGGGAGCCTGGCGCTGGACCCCGACGGAGACGGGCCACTGGCCAGCTCGCCCCTGAGTGATGCCGCGGACGGTGACACCGGTGACTTTGACGTCACGGTGCCCGGGGCCGTGACGGTCAACATCGGCTCTCTGCCGACGGGTGCGCGCCTGGTCACCTTCCGCGTCATCGTCGATGGCGGCGTCTCTGGCGGCACCGTGATCTCCAATCAAGGCCTGGTCACCAGCACCGGCCAGCCCGCCGAAGCCACCGACAGCGACGGCAACGACGCCAACGGGGACAGTCCGACCGTGCTGGTGGTGGGCTCGGAACCCGCCCTGCAAGCGACCAAGATGGTCGCCGACCTCAACGGCGAGACCGTCGTGGGCGGGGATACGCTGACCTACATTATCGTAGTCCGCAACGTGGGTGCCGCAGACGCCACCGGTGTCGTGGTCACCGACCCACTTGTACCGAGCCTGACCGACTACGTTCCCGGCTCAACGCGCCTTGGCGGATTCGCGGTCCCCGACGTGGGTGGTCAATCCCCCCTGCTGACCGGTGTCGCTGCCGGCACGATCGCCCCCGGTGAGCAGGCCGTCCTGCGCTTTTCCGTTCAGGTCCAGGGCCAGGTGCCCGCCGGCGCGATCATCGACAACCAGGCGACTTGGAGCTCGAACAACGCAGGCTCCGGTGTCACCGACTCCGACCTCGACGACGGACTCGAAGGCGGCAACGATCCTGGGAATCCGAACGACGATGACCCGACGCGGGTCCAGGTCGGCGGTGCACCCGGCAGCGCCACGGTTTCAGGGTTTGTGTACGAGGACACCGATCACGACCGCACACAGGGGCCGGGTGAGGAACCGGTCGAAGGCTGGCTCGTCGAGCTGTCGCTGAACGGAGTCGTCATCGACGAGACGCTCACGGTTCAAGATGGTAGCTACAGCTTCACGGGCCTCGCCCCGGGTTCGGGCTATTCGCTGCGCTTCCGGCACCCCGACACCGGCACCATCTACGGCAACCCCTCGTCCAACACCCCGGGCACTTCGGTACAGCTTGGCGCCATCGTCGGCCTGCAGCTCTTCAGTGGCTCGAACGTACTGAACCAGAGTCTGCCCCTCGACCCCAGCGGTGTGGTCTACGACGCCATCCGGCGCACAGCTGTCCCGAACGTCCTAGCGAGCCTGCGCGGGCCGGTGGGCTTCGACCCGGCCATCCATCTCGTCCCCGGCCAGCAGGATCAGGTGACCGGCGCTGACGGGCGCTATCGCTTCGACCTGGTCGGCGCCTTCCCGGCCGGCGTGTACTCGCTGGAGTTCACGCCGCCCTCAGGCTTCCTGCCCACCTTCCCCTCGGCGTTCCTGCCCGTGGAGCCCAGCGCGTTGGATCCCACCGGCCTGCCAGACCCCTTCGAGGTAGCGCCCTTCCCGGGCGCGCCCCAGCAGGGTCAGTCGACGCTGTACTACGTGGACTTCGATCTGGCTGCCGGTGATCCCAACGTGGTCAACAACCACGTACCCCTGGATCCCGCAATCCAGGGCGCGGTGGTCGTCACCAAGACCACGCCAAAGACTTCCGCGGTGCGCGGAGAACTCATCCCCTACGACATCACGGTCACCAACACCTTGTCCTCGGCCCTCGCCCCCACCGATGTGATGGACGAGACGCCCCCCGGATTCAAGTACGTCGCAGGCTCCGCCCAGGTCGATGGAATGGCGCTCGAGCCCACCATCGCCGGACGCACCCTGACCTGGCCAGCCCTGCCCTTCGCGGCAAACCAGGTCTACCAGATCCGACTCCTCATGGTCGTCGGTGCTGGCGTCAGCGACGGAGAATACGAGAACCGCGCCTGGGCCCAGGACGCATCTTCGGGCTTCCTCCTCAGCGACGTGGCTGGCGCCCGCGTCTCCATCGTCCCCGATGGCATCTTTGACTGCACCGACCTGATCGGCAAGGTGTTCGACGACCGCGACGGCGACGGATTCCAAGATGAGGGTGAACCCGGAATTCCCGGTGTTCGGCTCGCCACCGCCCAGGGCCTGCTGGTGACCACCGACGCCTGGGGCCGGTACCACATCGCCTGCGCCGATGTGCCGGATGAGATGCGTGGCTCGAACTTCATCTTGAAGGTCGATCCGAGGACGCTCCCAAGCGGCTACGCGATCACGACCGAAAACCCGCGGGTCGTGCGCATGACGCGCGGCAAGATGGTCAAAGCGAACTTCGGCGCGCGGCTAGCAGGCGATCTGCAGGCCAAGGAAGCACAAGGCAAGAGCATGTCCGCCGAGCAGGGCGCCGATCTGGATCTCCTCGAGGCGGGCGTGCAGGTGCGCTACGACGGCCTAGCGGTTCGCCCGTCCCTGAACGTGAACACCTGGCCCGAGGCCGGCTTCACGGGCCAACCTTCCAGCTTCCAGGCCCACGCCAACTACCGCCTATGGATCGATCGGATGGAACTGCGGCTCTTCCCCGAGGGAACCTCAGAGCGCGATGTTCCCATGCGTATCGTGCCCTTCGATGAACTCGGCTTCGCGGAATGGACTCCGCCCGCGGACGCCCCTGAACAGCTGCGCTACGTCCTGCGGGTCTACGACGCCGATGGCCGCTACGACGAAACGCGGCCCAAGTCCCTGCGGGTGCTACGCGGTGATTGGCTCGAGCCCGAGGGGGCAGACCCGAGCGCCACATTGCTGGCGGGCTATGGCGAGAATCACCGCCTTGTGTCCGGCATCCCCGTAGTGGGAGGTGCCGTGACCGTCAACGGCCAGGGACTTGGCCCGGACGAGCTTGCCTACGCATTCGGGCTGCCGGTACCAATCGATTCGAACGGCTCCTTTGCGGTGCAACAGATCGTGACCCACGGCAGCCACAAGGTCCCGATCCGCATCGACGGCCCGGCCTCCAGCCGTTCGGTCCAGCGCATCGTCCACGTTCCCGACGAGGACTGGTTCTATGTGGCCTTGGCCGACCTCACCGTCGGCACAGGTAGCTCAGGCGGCGCGGCGGCCCTGGTCACCGGCGATGACAACCTGGACGACGATGTCTTTGTCAACGGCCGTCTGGCTTTCTACGCGAAGGGCAAAATCAAGGGCGAGTACCTGTTGACCGCAAGCCTCGACACCCGCGATGAACCGATCGAGGACATCCTCGACAACCTGGACCAAAAGGACCCCCGGCAGCTCCTGCGGCGCATCAATCCGGATCAGCACTACCCCGTCTACGGCGACGACAGCACGACCGTTCAGGACGCGCCCACCCAAGGTCGATTCTACGTGCGGCTTGAACGGGACGACTTCCACGTGATGTGGGGTAGTTTCGTCGCCGACCAGCTGGACACAGACCTCGCCCAATTCGAGCGCGGGCTCTATGGCCTCAAGGCCCACTGGCACGACCGTGAGGTCTCCGCTAGCGGCGAGGCGGTCACCAAGGCTGACGTGTTCTTGGCCGAGCCGGGCACCGTTCCTGCACGTGAGGAGTTTCGGGGCACCGGTGGCTCGCTGTACTTCCTGCAGCACACCGATCTCACCCAGGGCTCGGAGCGTTTACGGATCGAGGTGCGCGACCGCGATTCCGGCATCGTGCTGGAGACAACGCCCCTGGCTCCGAACCAGGACTACGAGATCGACTACCTGCAGGGCCGCGTGATTCTGGAGAGCCCGCTCGCGTCGACCGCCGGCGACGGACTGACCGTCCAGACGACCAGCATCACCGGTCATCCGGTCTACCTGGTCGTGCGCTATGAGTACACGCCGTTGACGGGCGACTTCGACAGCCTCGCGGCGGGCGGACGGGCATCCCACTGGCTGACCGATCACGTGCGTGTCGGCGTAACAGCCGATCACCAGGACCAGCTGGGAGGGGATCAGAACCTGCTCGGCCTCGATCTGATCCTGCGCAAGTCGGAAACCACCTACCTCAAGGTCGAGGGTGCCCACAGCGAGGGCCCGGGATTTGGGGCCCAGAGTTCGGTCTCGGGCGGCTTCCTGTTCGACCCCGTGGCCGGAACGGCTAGCGAGGACGACGACGGCACCGCCCTGCGCGTCGAGGGTTCCCTCGACCTGTTGGGGAACGGACGACTGACCGGCTACTACGAGGACCGCGAGGGCGGCTTCAGTGGCCCCGGTCTGCTGACGACAGGGGATACGACGCGCTTTGGCATCGCTGGCGAACGGCAGCTATCCAAGAACACCAGCGTGCGGCTGGAGTTCGACGGGACCGACGCCCTTGGCCGTGACAGCTCGGCGCTCGACGCCGAGCTCGAGCACAAGCTGAACGAGCGCTGGACCTTGAACGGCGGCCTGCGCTGGGACGACTTCGCCGGACAGGGCAGCCTAACGGGGCGGACGGGCTCGCGCGCCGACGGCGCCATCAAGCTCGGCTTCGACACCGGCCAGGACTGGGATTTGTATGGCTTCGGCCAGCTGACCCTCGACCGCGACGGCACCCGCAGCGCCAACAACCGCTACGGTCTTGGTGGCAGCTACGCGATCACCGATCGGCTGCGGGTGGGCGGCGAGCTCTCCGGCGGCAACGGAGGCCTGGGTGCCAACGTGAAGACCGAGTTCCAGAAGAGCGACGCCACCAGCGTCTACCTGGGCTACCAACTCGACGCCGACAACACGGATTCCGGTTTTGGCTCGCGCAACGGCGCGGTGGTGCTGGGCGCGAAGACGCGTTACTCCGAATCCCTCTCGGTGTTCGGCGAAGAGCGGCTGCAGCACGGTGAGGGCCCCTCGGGGCTCGTCCACGCCTACGGTCTGGAGTACTCCCCCGCCGAGGCTTGGACGACGTCGGTGGAAGCCGAGGTCGGCAACCTCGCCTCCCCCTTGGGCGGCGCGATCGAACGCGAGGCCGTCTCCGTCGGCCTCGGTTACACCCGCGAAAAGGCCCGCTGGACCAGCGCGGTCGAGTACCGCGAAGACGAGAGTGGCGCAGGCGAGCAGACAACCTGGCTGCTGCGCAACGGCGGCAAGTACAGCGCCACCCCCACCTGGTCGTTGCTCGGCAGGGCCGACCTGGCCCGCACCGACGGCGCGGGCGGAGGTTTCTTCCAGGGTGAGTTCACCGAGCTCTCGATCGGCGCCGCCCGGCGACCGGTGGACAACGACTTCTGGAACATGCTGTTGCGCTACACCTACTTCGAGGATGTGCCGACGCCTGGGCAGACGAACGCTGCCGTTCCCAACGCAACACTCCTGGACTACGCCCAGCGCTCCCACGTGCTCGCGATCGACCTCGCCATCGACGTGATCGAGAGCGTGACGCTGGGTGCCAAGGTGGGTTATCGCCGCGGTGAGGCTCGACTCAATAAGGACGCGGGCGAGTGGTTTGACAGCGAGGCGATCCTGACGGTGCTGCGTGGCGACCTGCACGTCATCAAGGCCTGGGACGCATACCTGGAATGGCGTAGCCTCGAGGTCAAGGCCGCCCGGGACCGGCGCGACGGCTGGCTCATCGGCATCCACCGCCATGTGGGCGACCACCTGCGCATCGGGGTTGGCTTCAACTTCACCGATTTCTCGGACGACCTCACCGACCTCGACTACGACCACCGTGGCTGGTTCATCAACCTGACGGGCAAGTTCTAATGATGGGCTGAATCGCAGTTTTTTTCGGTCACGGCGCGGAGAATGCTATCTTCCCGGCGAACGTAAACGCCCCCCCCTCATCCTTGTGAGGTCCGATGACCCAACCTGCCAGCCGAACGGCCGCTCCCGTCGCCGTATGGAGCGAACTCGCCGATCGCCAGCCCCAGTACGCCCTTGTTGAATCCGTGGATTTGGTGGTCGTGCGCTATGGCGATGACGTGTCAGTGCTCTACGGGCGCTGCCTACACCGCGGCGCCCTGATGTCCGACGGGCACGTGAATGGGGATAACCTCATCTGCGGCGTCCATGGCTGGGACTATCGGCTCGACACCGGTGTATCGGAATACAACAACGACGAGGCATTGCCGAGCTTCGACGCCTGGATCGAGGGCGACGAAGTTTGCGTCGATCTCGATCAGGTCAAAGCCTTCGCCAAGGCCAATCCCCAGCCCTACCGCCGGGACGAGTACCTGGGACTCTACGCCGATGTTCACGGCGGTCCTGAGGAGCCCCACAACCGCCACATCCAGACCCTCGCGAAGCAGGGCTACGACGGCGTCGGGCACCACGGCCCCACTTCGGCGATGGGCGTGCCGATCACGGAGCTGCCGAGCTGGGACGACATCCAAGTGCTCACGGCCCAGGTCGCGACCAAGCCCTTGCTGGACGACGAGCCCGTGGGTACCGACCTCATCATCGGCCCGCGCGCGAAGAAGCCGCTGCGCCTCGAGATCCCTCTCTTCGTCAGCGACATGAGCTACGGCGCCCTCTCCGAGGAGGCCAAGGTGGCGCTTGCGAAGGGAGCAGAAATGGCCGGGACCGGTATCTGCTCCGGCGAGGGCGGCATGCTGCCGGAGGAGAAGTCCGCCAATTCGCGCTACTTCTACGAGCTTGCCTCAGCCAAGTTCGGCTGGAGCCTCGACAAGGTCGCCAAGGCCCAGGCCTTCCACTTCAAGGGCGGCCAGGGCGCGAAGACCGGGACCGGTGGGCACCTGCCCGGGGACAAGGTCCTGGGCAAGATCGCCGAGGTTCGGGGTCTCGAGCCCGGCACGCCGGCCATCAGCCCGGCGCGCTTCGCCGATCTCGATACGCCCGCCGATTTCCGCAGGGTCGCTGACGAGGTGCGCGAGGTCACCGGCGGCATTCCGATCGGCTTCAAGCTGTCGGCCCAACACATCGAGGCAGACATCGACTTCGCCCTCGAGGCGAGCGCGGACTACATCATCCTGGATGGCCGCGGGGGCGGCACCGGCGCGGCCCCTGACGTGTTCAAGAACAACATCTCGGTCCCGACCCTGCCGGCCCTCGCCCGCGCGCGCCGCCACCTCAACAAGAAGGCGCCGGACGTCACCCTGATCATCACCGGTGGCCTGCGGCACGAGGGCGACTTTGCCAAGGCCCTGGCCCTGGGTGCGGACGGCATCGCGCTCTCGAACTCTGCACTCCAGGCGATCGGCTGCCTGGGCATGCGCGCTTGCCACACCAACAACTGCCCGGTGGGCATCGCGACACAGAAGCCCGGCCTGCGGGCGCGGCTTGAGATCGATCGTTCGGCCAAGCAGCTCGCGAACTTCTTTGGGGCTAGCGTCGGGCTCATGCAGGTTCTGGCCCGCGCTTGTGGGCATCACCACCTGAACGAGTTCCAGCACTCCGACCTCACCACCTGGAAACGGGACATCGCCTATCTGACTGGCGTCTCCTACGGCGGCGCGGTGGGCCTACACGACGACTGACTTCCACGGCCGCGCCGACTCCCCCCATGGATTCTTCCTCACCTAGCACTCCTCCCCGCCCGTGACCTCCAAGCAACAGCCCACCTGGCACCGCGTCGGCAGCGTCGAAGACCTGCCCGAAGGCCGAGTCAAGACCGTCAGCATCGACGCTGGCGCCCAGGAAAAATCGATCTGCCTCACCCACCATGAGGGCAAGTTCGCCGCGCTCGAAAACCACTGCCCCCACCAGGGCGGCCCCCTAGGCGAGGGCTCGATCGAGAAGGGCTGGCTGCGCTGCCCCTGGCACGGCTGGGAGTACTGCCCCCACACCGGCGACTCCCCCGGCGGGCACGACGACGGCGTGGGCACCTATCCGATCGACATCCGTGACGATGGCATTTACGTGCAGCTCGAGGCCGAGCCGGTCCACGAGCGAACGGTGACCGACGTCATGGCCGAGACCATGGGCGAATGGGGTGTCACCCATGTCTTTGGCATGGTCGGGCACTCGAACCTGGGTCTCGCCGACGCGATCAAGCGCCAATGCGACGCCGGTCGGTTGAGCTACATCGGCATTCGCCACGAGGGCGCGGCCGCCTTTGCGGCCTCGGCCTACGGCAAGCTGACCGGGGACCCGGCGGCCTGCCTGACCATTGCCGGCCCGGGTGCCACCAATCTGCTGACCGGCCTCTGGGACGCCAAGGTCGACCGGGCCCCTGTGCTCGCGCTGACCGGCCAGGTCCAGCAGCAGGTCTTTGGCCCCGGCGCCTTCCAGGACCTGCCCCTGAAGGATGCTTTTAGCTCGGTCGCTGGGTTCAGCCATCTGGTACTGCCGGATTCCAACCACGCTGAGCTCATGTCGCTGGCCCTGCGCTCGGCGACTTTGAACCAGGACGTGGCGCACCTCATCTTCCCCGATGACGTGCAGACCGAACTCGCCCCGGAGGGCGCGGCCCCGGGCTTGCCCCAGGGGCGCATGGCCGACGCCGGGATCGCCCCCGCCGAAAGCGCCCTTGCGGGAGCCGAGGATCTGCTGCGCGCGGCCAAGCGCCCGGTGATCATCGTCGGCCACGGCGCGCGCTTTGACATGGACGCGGTCGTGGCGCTGGCCGAGGCCTGGAACGCCCCGGTGCTGACGACATTCAAGGGCAAGGGCCTGATCTCCGACACGCACCCACTCGCCGGCGGCGTGCTTGGGCGCAGCGGCACACCGGTGGCTTCGTGGCTGATGAACGAAGCCGACGCGCTGTTGGTGCTGGGCGCATCGTTCAGCAACCACACCGGCATCACGCCGAAGCTCCCCCTGGTCCAGGTCGACCGGGATCGATCCCAGATCGCCAAGTTCCACGCGATCCACGCCCCCGTCTGGGGCGACCTACGGGTGACCGCGGAGCTCCTGCGGGAACGACTCGCCGACCACGCCACCGACGACCAGCGCGCCGATGTCGCCGAGCGCTGGGGCATCTGGCGCGCCGAGAAGCAGCGTCGTCTCGCCGACGACCGAGGCAAAGGCGTCAGCTCCGTCGCGGTGTTCGAGGCGATGAACCGCTGTGTTCCGGACAACGCCATCCTGGCCGTCGACGTGGGCAACAACACCTACAGCTTCGGACGCTACTTCGAGTCCTCGGGCGACCAGTCCGTTCTGATGTCGGGCTACCTGGGATCGATCGGCTTCGGCTACCCCGCCGCGATGGGCGCCTGGGCAGCGACACAGGTCGAAGGCCGCTGGGATGGCCGCTTTCACAAGCGGCCCGTCATCGCGATCAGCGGCGACGGCGGCTTTGGCCAGTACCCCTGGGAGGTCAACACGGCCGTCAAGTACGGCATGAACATCACGCATGTTCTGCTGCACAACTGTGAACTGGGCAAGATCTCCAAGGAGCAGCGCGCGGGCGGCTGGGACGTCTGGCAAACAAGCCTCACCAACCCCAACATCGCCGAGTTTGTGACCAGTTGCGGTGGCCTCGGCATCCGCGTTACGGACGCCTCCGACCTAGACGAGGCGATGCAGCGCGCGCTCGCCTACGATGGCCCGTCCACGGTGGAGGTCATGACCGATGGGGAACTGATCTGATGCCGTTCATCGTCCTTGGATCCACCCCCACTGCCTGGGCAGCCCTGATCTACGTGGGGCTGGGCGTGCTCTTTGCGCTCTACTTTGCGACGAAAGGAGTCTCCAAGCTGGATCCCACGGCGGAAGGAGCTCCACTTGGCTTTCGAATGCTGATGCTGCCCGGCGCAGCTGCCCTTTGGCCGCTGCTGATGGCTAAGCTGCTGCGTGACGCGCCCGAGGGGGAGAAGGCATGAAGCGCCCCCATCGCAGCGCCCACCGAGTCCTTTGGGTCGTGCTAGCGCCCCTGGTGCTGATCGGCCTGTACCTTGCCGTCGACGCCCGACCGGCCACCCCGCTACAGGAATTGCCGGCGACGGACAAGACCCCGGACACCCTCCCGCCGTCCCTGCCAGCCAATTCAGCGCCTTCCACAGGGGAGCAAGACCAGTGAGCCACGCCTACCAAGCCGTCCAGTGGAACCACCACAAGAAGGTCTACGACGGGGTCCTCCTGCTCTGCGTGCTGCTCTACAACGCAGCCTTCATCGGGATCACGATGGCCACCCACGCGGGCCCCAACAACCTCGCCCCCGAGCCGGTTCTACTGATTCGCTCGACCGCGACCTGCGCCTTCGGGATGCTGCACATCATCCTGTGCATCGGCCCGCTTGCGCGCCTGAGCCCGCGCTTTGCGCCGCTGCTCTACAACCGCCGGCACTTCGGGGTGATGATGTTCTCGGTTGCCCTGGTCCACGGGATCATCGCGCTGATCTTCTACCACGGAATGGGCGACGCGAATCCAATCGTGTCGCTGTTCACCGTGAATACGCGCTACGACTCGCTCGCCCACTTCCCGTTCCAGGTGCTGGGCTTCGGCGCGCTGCTGATCCTGTTCGTGATGGCGGCCACCAGCCACGACTACTGGCTGAAGAACCTGGGCCCCGGAGTGTGGAAGGCGCTGCACATGGGCGTGTACGTAGCCTATGCGCTGCTGGTGATGCACGTGGCCCTGGGCGCACTGCAGAGCGAAACCCATCCGGCCTTCGTCGCCCTGACGGCGGCAGGTGTGGTCCTGGTTAGCGGTCTACACCTGGTGGCTGGATTCCGCGAGACGGGCTTTGACGGGTCAGGCCCGGACCATGCCCAGTGGGTGGATGCCGGCCCCGTGGCCGACATCCCTCAGGACCGCGCCGTGGTCCTGCCCGTTCAAGGCGCCGAGCGCATCGCGATCTTCCGGCGCGGCGACACCCTCTCCGCGATTTCGAACGTCTGCGCCCACCAGGGTGGCCCCCTGGGCGAAGGCAAGATCGTGGACGACTGTCTCACGTGCCCCTGGCACGGTTACCAGTACAAGGTGGAATGCGGCCAGTCGCCGCCGCCCTTCACCGAGAAGGTGTCCACCTACCGCGTGCGCATCGAGGATGGGCGTGCGCTCGTCGACCCCTCCCCTCTGCCGCCGGGCACGCCGGTCGAGCCCGCCCAGATCCCCTCCGCGTAGCCCACCGACCATGCCTGAGACCAAGGATCCGTTCTACGTGGGCTACCTGCCGCTTCCCGCGGCCCTGCGCCCGTCCGTCAAGCTCTTCGCCGGGCTTGGCATCCTGCTCGCCGCCGGCCTGGCGTTCGCGCTAGCCCCGCGCCAGCAGGACCCGGGCCCCGGTGTGTGGGACCTCGATACCCCCGTGGCGATCGAGGGCCACCTGGCCGTGGATCCCTACCCTGTGATTTACGTCGCAGACCCCGCCTACCCGGATGCCCTGCGCGCGGTGCTGCTCGTCTCCGAGTTCAAGTTCAGCGCGACCGAGCGCGCCCAGACCCTCGCCGGCCAGCGTGTCCGCGCAACGGGCACCTTCGTGAACCGCCAGGGCCGCGGGCTATTTGAGCTGGCCAGCGGTGACGATGCGCTGAGCTCCCTCGGTGCTAGCTCCACGCTGCCCTCCACCCAGGACCTGGGCAGCCACACCCTTCAGGGCGAGATCGTCGACTCCAAGTGCTACCTCGGCGTGATGAAGCCTGGCTTCGGCAAGACCCACCGCGCCTGCGCCGTTCGCTGCCTGTCTGGCGGCATCCCCCCCGGCTTCCTGATCCGCGGCCCTGACGGCGAGCCCACCTTCTCACTCCTCGTGGGCTCGGGCGGCAAGGCCATCCAGCAGGACATCCTCGACTTCGTCGCAGAGCCCGTCGAACTCCCCGGGCATCTCGAGCGCCGCGGAGATCTTCTGGTGTACACGGTCGATCCTGCCACCATCCGACGCCTGTAGCCGAAGCCAGACAATCTGCCCCACGGCATGACCTCAGCTTCCCTCCAGGTCCAACTCGGCGACATCACCAAGGTCGAGGCAGATGCCATCGTGAACGCTGCCAACACCTCCCTGCTGGGCGGCGGCGGAGTCGATGGTGCGATCCATCGGGCCGGTGGACCGGCCATCCTCGAAGACTGCCGTGCCGTCGTGGCGCGACAGGGGGGCTGCAAGCCCGGGCAGGCCGTGATCACCCGAGCTGGCCGGCTGCAGGCCAAGCACGTCATCCACACGGTGGGTCCGGTTTGGACAGCTGATGGGGCGGCCCAGCACGATGTCACCCTGGCGAGCTGCTACACAGGCTGCCTAGCTCTTGCTGATGAGCACGGCCTCACGACGATCGCCTTTCCATCCATCAGCACCGGCGTCTACCGCTTCCCTCGGGACCGGGCAGCCTCCGTCGCCATCAACGCCGTCGTCGACTACCTCCAAGCCAAGCCCCGACAGACGAGATCGAGCCTTCGCCTCATCCTGTTCGTGTGCTTCGACGAGGAAGACGCGGCCAGGTACCGGAGCCTGCTAACGAGGTAGTCGCCGCCGGGCCACAGTCGAGGTTCGCAGCCGAGTCATGGGCTTAGGGCTCACGGCCGGCGGTGGCGCTAGCGCCGCAAGCAGCTGCAAGCAATAGACTTAGGCCGCCGCCGCGTTCCAATCGGAGAATCGCCGTCTCGCTGAGCAGCAAAAGCCCCTCTAATATGAGCGCGCTCACATTAGAGCTCGCGAGACCCCAGCCACCACTCCCCGGAGACACCATGTCCCTGCATTCCCACCGCCAGCGGTTCCTTCCGCTCCTACTCCCCTTTGCGTTCCTCGCAGCATGCTCCAGCGGGGGCGACGAGCCGGGCGGCGATCCCAACGGCACGGGGGGCGTGACCGTGACCCTGACCGACGCCGCTTCGGATGAGCTGGCCTGCTTCATGGTCGAGATCAGCGCCATCTCGCTCACCCGGGCCAACGGCGCGCAGATCGGCGTGCTGTCGACGCCGGTCTCGGTGGATCTGCTGTCCCTGACCGACATCAGCCAGGTCCTGAGCGTGCTCCAGCTCCCCGCCGGGTTCTACAGCGCCGCCACGGTGACCATGGACTTCAGCGCAGCGAGCACCTACCTGGTGGACAGCAATCTCCCCGCCGCCATCCTCGACTCGACCGGCGCTCCGCTCACCGGCCAGGTCACCCTGCCGATCACGATCGGCGACCAGCTCAACGTGCCGCTCAATCAGAATCAGGTCCTGGAGTTGGACTTCGATCTGGACCAATCGGTGAGCGTCGACACGCCTGCCAACGAGGTCGTGGTCGAACCCGTCATCGTCCTGCGCACCAACCCAGGTGATCCCAAGGACATTCTCGTGGTCGGTGAGGTTCTTGCGGTCGACGCACCGGGCAATCGGATCGACGTCGAGTTCCAGACCCTCAGCGGAGCGCCCCTCGGCCAGCTGCAGGTCTCTGCCTCCCCTACCACGGTCTTCCAGGTCGACGGCGTTCCCTCGACCGGAAGCACCGGGCTCGACGCACTTGAGCAGGTCGGTGCGGGCGTTTGGATCCAGTGCTACGGCGCGATCCAGTTTGGCTCGGGCAGCCTCGCAGCCGCCTATGTGTACGCGGGCTCCGGCACCTACAACGGAGGCGACGACATCGTCGATGGCTACATCCTCAGCCGCTCGGTGGGCGCCGGCGGAAGCCCGCTGCTGACCGTCCTCGGCTTCTCCGAGAACGCCGCCCACAGCTCCTTCCAGTTCAACACCACCTTCAGCGTTGGCACCGACTTCCTCGGCTCGCGCGTGGTGCGCCAGGGCTCTTCCGCAGCGTTCGATACCGATGCGCTCAACATCGGCCAGCGCGTTCGCGTGTTCGGCAGCTTGGCCGGGGTCAACATGGACGCGACGGACGGCGTGGTCCGAATGGAACCGACCAGAGTGTTCGGATTCGCGAACGCTCCGGCCTCCGGCGGCAGCCAAGAGATGGATCTGTTCCGGGTAGGACCGCGCCCCGCGGGGCTCTTCAGCTGGGGCGATGCTGGTCCCACGCCCCCCGATCCCGATGGGTTCAAGATGGGGGTCGGCGGGCTCAGCAGCGGCCTCGGCATCGAGGCGGGCACCGCGCTGGAGTCCAGTGGGTTCTTCCCCAGCCTCCAGGACAGCGGTCAGGACTTCGAGTCGGTCACGCTCGTGAACCGTGACGCCAGCGCAAGCCTCGTGTCGATCCGTGACGCGCTGGGCGGCTTTACGGTCCTTACGACCGCTACCACCAACGAGATCAGCTTCGACATCGACGGTACACCCGGCTTCTTCGAGTGGGCGCTGGTCGACCGGGGCTTCGTCGGAATCGCGCCGCTTCCCACGACCCCCGCCCCCAGGATCGTGCCCCAGGGCCTCTTTGGCTTCTACTTCGTGATCGATCGACGCAACGGCAGCTCGACCCTGCACCTCGGCTTCCCGGACTACACCGCGCAGATGAACGAGATCTTCTCCGAGGGTGGACGGCTGACGGCGATACGATCCACGGGCCCCTACAACGAGACGCTGAACGTGTCGAACGCGGGTCTCTCGGTCGCGATCTTCGATTGATCCGGCCCGCGCCTCCCCCACCGCCGCCCGATGCGGATCACCCCCAAAGCCAAGCAGGAAACCCGCGCGAGAATTCTTGACGCGGGCTCCCGGCTGTTTGGGGAGCTCGGCTTTGGGGCCACGTCGACCCGCGACCTGGCCGGTGAGGCGGGCATCGCAGCGGGCACGCTCTTCAACTACTTCGCCACCAAGGAAGCGCTCGCGATGACCCTGGTTGTCGAAGCTCTTGAGCGCGGGCTCGAGACCTTCGAGGCTCGCCGCAAGGGCGCTGACTCTCTGAGCGAGGAGCTGTTTTCCTACGTGGCCACCGGGCTGCGTGAGCTCGAGCCCTATCGCACCTTTCTTCCCGAAGTCTTCGAAACAGCGCTGAGCCCGTTTCGCCCCAGCGATGCCTCGCGCCTCGGAGGCCGGGTTCGGCACGAGCACCTGGAGATGGTGAAGGGCATCTTGGCCAAGCGCGGCTCGAGCGGCCCGCACACCATCGCCTCACTGCAGCTGTATTGGACGCTGTACGTGGGGGTGCTCGCCTTTTGGACCCGCGATGAATCGGCGCACCAGGAGGAAACCTGGGCCGTCCTAGACCAGTCACTGGGCCTGTTCGTGGGCTCGATCCCCAGCGAGGGCGGCACCGACCATGGAAGCTAACGATCCCAAGATCGGCGACCTGATCTCAGAGCTACCCGAGGACCTCCGCGGCAGCGCCGAGGAGAAGGCGGGCCTCGAGCGCATGCTGGACGCCCTCACCCACCGGCCCGCCCCCACCGGCCGCGTGCTGCGCATGTGGTGCCTGGGCAGCCTGCAAGCCAAGCTCGCTGCGGCCTATGGCCTGGCCTGGCTACGGGGCAGCTTCACGGGCACCGAGCGCAAGGCGCAGCTCAAGAACGAGGCCCACTACCGCGGCGCGCTGCGCACCCTTGCGGGGATGGGGTACATGCGCGGCGCCATGACCAAGCTCGGCCAGGTGATGTCGAGCTATCCCCAGGTCACGCCGAAACAGTACGTCGAGACCCTGCGGGCCCTGCACTTCGAGGCGCCGCCGATGCATTTTTCGCTGCTGCGGGAATACCTGCGCGGCGAGCTCGGGGCCGATCCCGAGGACGTCTTCGCCGAATTCGACCGCAAGGCCCTGGCGGCCGCGTCTCTCGGCCAGGTGCACCGCGCTCGCCTAAAGACGGGCGAGGACGTGGTCGTCAAGGTCCAGTACCCCGGCATCGCGAAGACGATCCATGGGGACTTCGCCAACCTCCGCTTGCTGCTAGCCCCAATGCGCCTGATGCGCGACTGGGACGCCACCATGGCGCAGCTGGAAGAGATCGAGCGTGTGCTGACCCTGGAGACGGATTACGCCGCAGAGCTCGCGAACGCCGAGGAGGTGCGCTCCGAACTCAGCGGCCTCGAGGACGTCATCGTGCCCCGCATGTATCCCGAGCACTCGACGCCCCACGTGTTGACCATGGAGCATCTGCCGGGAGTGCACGTCCAAGACTTCATGCGCTCCCGCCCGGCCCAATCCCTACGCAACCGGCACGCTGCCCAGATCTTCCGCGCGACCTCACGGCTGTTCCACTCGGGTCGGATGCTCGCCGCGGACCCCAACCCGGGCAACTACCTCTTCCTGCCCGACGGCCGGCTGGGCCTCATCGACTTCGGCTGCCTGCGGCGCCTCGATCCCGACGAGCAGGAGACCGTAAACCTCGGCTATACCAACCCGCTGGACAGCGAACAGGCAGCAAGCGTGCTCCTGCAGCGCTGCCACCTGCTCAGCGAGACCGAAATGGCCGACAGCGAGCGCCTGCGGATTCTGCGCGAGGTCCACGCCTGGTACTGGCAGCCACTCACCATCGACGGGGAATTCGACTTCTCTGACCCAGAGCATCTGCGCCGGGGCTTCGAGAGCAGCTGGTCCATCCTGCGTCGCCGCTACCACAAGGCGATGCCGGTCCTGACCTGGATGAACCGCACCTTCTGCGGCACGCGGGCAATGGCCTACCTGCTCCAGGCCAAGGTGAACCTGGCCCAGATCGACCGCGAGGAACTCGAACGCGCCTGATGGGGACGCGCCCGGCACATCCTTGCCACGCGTGCGGCGCTCGACCAGGTCTGGGGTCTCCCGGTCCCCCTCGATGAAGGTGGAGTTGGCTCCTCTACACCCGGCCCGAGGATGCAGCGCCAGACATCGGGCGCGATTGGCCTGTAGGAGACCAAAGGCACCCGGTCCGGCGTTCTGACAGGAATGCTGGTGGAGAACCGAACTATCGGGCGCGATGCGTAACCTCACCCAGATCAATCCAATGGTCACTCAGGCTGCTGTCCCAAAAGTCCGTCTCATCGAGCACGCCGGCCTTGCTGGAGTCACGAACGATGAGCGTGCCATCGCTGGTCATGTAGGCCGACCACGAATAGACGTTCCCCAGGGTGGGGTGCGTCATGGCCTGGAACTCTGGCCGCGTGTCTTCCAGCAGCGCAGGAACGCTCAACACGTTCGAAGATCCGGCGCCCGGGGTGATTTCCAACTCCAGTGACCCGGTAACGGTGTCAAGCGAGTACACGTCTCGCGAGTCGAAGAACTGGACCAAGAGGGTGTCTGGGTGCCCGATGAATTCGCACATGTGCAAGACCTGCTGCATGCCTACGACCCCGTCCTTGAAGAGCGCGACCGATCGGCCGATCACGGGCACGGTGATTTCCGGATCATTGACATTCCCGCTGGCGTCGTAGGAAGGCAGTGGCAATGGGATGTCCCTTAGGTCCCAAACCTCGATCACCGTAGCTCCGCGGGCGTCGACACCAGCGACCGCAAGTCGGTCCGGCCCGAACCCACAGACGTCGGTGGGCCAGAAGGAGAGGGTCTCTTCCTGGGAAGAACGAAACGCCTGCGAATCGGGGCCGTAGGTCACGAGCCACTTGAAGTAGATCTTCTTGAGCTCGACGGAATAGGTCGCGTATCCCTTGGCGGCTTCCCCGAGCCCAAGGTCGATGGGTGCTTTCCCTTTCCCATAGCCATACAGCAGCCCCGACAGGGTCGATGGCGCGGATACAGGCTGAGCAGCTGTTTTGCTTGGGGATGTGGTTCGCGGTGCTGCCGGGCCAGATGAAGCAGCAGGGAGAAACGGCACCAGGCCAATGGCTAAGGCCAAGCAGCCAGCCGCGATGCAGTTGCGGTATTGCATATTGTTCTATCTCCTAAATTTCAATCAATGCGCACTTACTATTCATCACAGCAATCCGGCTTTGGAAAGAATCCGTGCACGTCATAGTCGACAGGATAGGTCCCGTTGGCACAGATCATGCATCCGGCGGCTGCGGCAGCCTGATTGGCCTTGGAGAGGTTGGTCACCATCCCCTCCCAGGACTCACAAACGGATTGCTGCACGGCCTCGGACCAGTCGCCGCATGCCGCATACATGGTCTGCATATCTGCAAACCCCATCGCGGCATGCTCGCAAATCCCACAGGGGCCACAGTTCACCAAGGGGTCCAGGGCATTCGGATCCCCAGTAGCCGCAGCTTCGACGCTCGAGCGCTCCCAGTGTTCAAGCTCGTGCATCGCCTCGGTAGCGAGCTGGGCCCCCTCGGTCGTATCGAAATCAATGGCGATGGTCGTGCCATCACTCCTCCCGCTGCGGCCCGCTGAATTCACAACGGTCAGATTTCCCGATGCAACGGCGCTATCCCAGGCGGCTTGGGCACCTGGCCCATGGGATTGTGCAATCGCGGAACTCACTTCGGTGAGCTTTGCTTGGTTGGCTGGGACATACTTCATTCCGCCAACGCTCGTGTCACCTGGCGGGCCATTCATGATTGCAAGACTGGCGGGGCAGAGCATAGCTAAGCAGCAGAGCGAGTAAAGAAGCCTCGACATGAGAAAGTTCCTCTTGGGTTACATTCATTGGGATGTGGCGAATGTGTGAGAGCTCCACATGGACATGCAACTGCGAGAAAAGATGCCTGGCCGAGCTAGAATGCGAACAGCAGCCGCAGACGCCCCTCAATCTTGAAATTACCCTCTAGCTCTCCGAATCTTGCTCAGCGCGCTCGCGGAGAGGGCCCCCTCAATCGGGGGAGATCGAGCCATGCCAATAGGGCACTCGTCGATTGAGATTTGAGCGCCAAACAGCCAAAGCAAATCCGGTCCCGGCTCCCGAAATCCCACGCGCTGACGAGGGCTCCGAGGGAGCGCGAGCATCGCCCTTGCGATCACGATGAATCGGATGGGGCTTCGGGCATCCAGACGGACCGCCGATTTCCCATTCACCCCGAGCTGAGATGCGGATGGACCCCCAGCCGCCGGCAATCCGCGAGGCGGCTGCCCCGATTTCAGCCCAGCCCCTCGGCCCTAGCTCCCGATCCGCCCGCCGTCCTTGCGGCGCACCACAAGGGTGGCGGAGCGCGGGCGGTCGTCGCCCGGCAGGTTGGGCCAGGAGCTGAAGCGCCGGGGCTTCGCCGGATCGCTCGGGCGTGACTGGGGATCTTCGCCGGGGTGCTGCACGTTCACCAGCAGGATCCGCCCGCCGGGCAGGACGGTGCAGCCGGTGATCTCTGCTCCGCGGGGACCGACTAGGAATCGGCGCACGTCGCCGCTCGCCGGATCGAGGGTGAGCAGCTGGTTGTTGCCACAGGGGTAGTGATCCCCCGCCAGCAGCTTGTCGGCGCTGACGTCAGTCCCCATCCACAGCGTTTCGATCTCGTCGTCCATGAAGAGCCCGTCGGGCGACCCGAACGCGGGCTGCCCTGGCTTCGACGGACTGCCGTGCACGAGGATGTCCCAGCTGAACTCCGTCCCCGCGAGCCCCTTGGCTTCCTGCCAGCTGAGGACATGGCCGTAGGGGTTGGGAGCATGGGGACTGCCCGGGCCCAGCTCCTTGCGCTTGGAGTTGTTGGTGAGCGAGACAAAGCCGCGCTGGGTCGAGCGCTGCCAGACCACCCACTCGGGCCGATCTAGGGGGGTCGCCCCCACTGCCGCCGCCGCACCCCGTGCGTTGATCAGCACCTGCCCCTGGTCGGCAAAGTCCCGGTTCCCGCGCAAGAGGCCCTCGCCGGCGACGAGCGGAATCCAGACTCCCCCGCCGCCGTCGACCAGCTTGGCCACGTGCAGCACACCGCTGTGCAAGAGGCCGCGGTTGTGCTCGTGGTCCCCCTTCCGGTACTTGTCCGTGCTCACGAACTTGTAGAGGAACTGATGCCGCGAGTCATCGCCCATGTAGACCACTAGCGGCTGCCCGGGCTCGTGCACTACACACGCATTCTCGTGCGCGAAACGTCCGAGGCAGGTGTGCTTGATCGGCTTGGAATCGGGATCGAACGGATCGATCTCGACGACCCAACCGAAGCGGTTTGGCTCATTGACGTAGTCCCCGCCCACCAGGAAGCGCTTGTCATGTTCCCACCATAGGTTGCCCTTGCGATCCACTGCCCGCTCGGCGGCCTTCGGGTTCTGCACCCCGATCCCGTAATTCCTTTCCAGGGCCGCGTGCTCCCGATCCGGCGCATCCCCGGGAACCCGTGAGAAGCAGAATTGAAAGTTCTCCTCACAGGTCAAGTAGGTCCCCCAGGGCGTCCAACCGTTGGCGCAATTCGCAAAGGTACCGCGTGGCGCGCGACCGTCCGTCTCGAGCCATGCGTGCCCCGCGGCATCACCGCTGAATTTCACCTCGGTGTCGGCAGTGATTCGCCGCGAGTACTTCGATCCCGGCACCGCAGCTAAGCCGCCGGCCTCCGATTCACGAACCTCGACCACCGACACCCCGACAGCAGCCTGGGCGGTGGCCACCTTCTCAGCGGACCAATCCTCACGCCCGTTCACGTGCAGCAGCCCGTCGTCCACGTACTCGTGATTGATGCAGAGCAGGCCGTGGAGTCGGTCGCTCGCGTCCTCGCTCCCCTTCTTCCCGGCACCCTTGTCCGGGAACGGGAAGAACCTCATCCCATCGTGGTGCGTGCCAACGGACTTGGCTTGGTGCGCCGCCGAGGTCATGGCTCCGTGAAGCTTCCCCTCGACTTCGTTCTCAGCCCCAAGGGGCGTCCCCCAGGGCAAGAACACCTCGGCGATGTAGCCCGGTGGTACCACAACCCGATCGAGCCCCGAGGCCCCGATCTCCTCAAAGCCCAGTGCATTGGCCGCCGGCCGCCCAGAGGCATCCGCCCGCGGGCCCAGCAAGAACGCCCCAAGCCCCGCAGCCCCACCCTCCAGCAGAATGCGCCGGGTCGGCCGTAGCTCGTTCCAGTGATCGTGTTTGGTCATGTCGCCACCAAGCTAGCAACACGCCCTGCCCACGGGGGCCTCTGAGATTCGCCTGAGACAAAGCGATCCAGGCCTGGACAATCCCCCCCCTCTCGGGTGGTGAGTCCTGTGGTGCACACAGACCCCGGTCACTCCCCGGTGGATCGGCTGCGTGCACGAGATCGCTGCTCAAACGCACATGGCCCCCAGTTGGCGAAAGGAACGGTGACTGCGCTCGATGTGTTCCAGCCAGTGGACTGGGCGCCCGACCTAGCGATGCTCGAACGATGGGACCCAGCTGCTCCCGCCCTGAGGCGCGCCGTGTCCCGGCCGGACAGCGCAGGTGCAAGCCTAGGGGGATCGCCTGCAAGGCGAGCCCAGTCTCAGATCCTCCTTGCCAGAGACCTACTCCACCGAACCGCGGACCCAAAGGGCCGTGCCCGGCTGGAACTGGGACCAGGCGAACCAAAATGCTTGATGGCCCCCCAGGTCTCGCCCCTCGGCATCGGTGGCGCGCACGCCGCCTCCGTCGAGGACCAGGACGATGTTCTCGTATGCCACGGCAGCTCCCCGGTGCAGCGCCTCAAGTGCCGACTCCACGTGGAAAGCCACCGGCTTGCCGCTGGCGGTCACGAGACCAAGAACGTCTTCCTGAACAGGAAGGCGGGGATCCAGATCACCGATCGGGAAAATCGGGCCGTTCGCGTCCCGGCCCGCTCGAAAGTCGAAGTTGCGCCCAAGGGCTAGGTACTCCGCGAGCACCGTGGTGCTGGGGTGGGCGGTTTTCCATTCGCCCCAAGTCGTCGTAACCACGCTCGCCTGGGAGAGCTCGATGCCGCGCTCCGCCAAGGGTCCGGTGACGGCCTTGCCCAGAAAGGTGTCGAAGATGGAATGGGTCACCAGGTCGTACATGACCTTGTTGGAGCGAATCAACATCCCGGAGGTTCGCAACACCGGTCGGGCGACGCCCTCCGGCATGCGATCGGTGAAATAGGCCTGGGCTGAACCGCACAAGGTGCAGTAGGGAATCCCGAGGTCGCGCCCTCCGAGGGTGTCGTTCACCATCTCGCGCACCTCCATGATCTGGCGCGGATAGGCGCGGTACTCGCCGCCGACTTCGATGCCGAATACGACGTCGTCATCCGCCAGCCAGTCGCCGCCCTCCACTCCGGTCACCTTGGGGTTGTCCGCCGCTGGAATGCAGTTGCAGCGCTCATCGGTCTGCCCAAAGGCCCGGTCATCGATGCGCACACCACCCCAGGTCACGTGCCGCCAATCGATGTCCCCTTCACGGAAGAGCTCCTCCCATTCGGGAACGATCCCCGTGAAGATGCCTCGCTTGAGGTCCAAGTAACCCGGCGGAGCCGGCACGTCCCAGGCGATCAGGTGATCGGTGATGTTGTCCCACGCAAGGGGCGCTCCATCGGGGAGATCCAACAGCTCTCCGCAGAGCAGGCTGAGAAGCCGATGCATGGAGGGATCTTGGGTGAAGCGCAGTAGGTCAGCCGCTACCCACGCCAGCCGCGGGTCCCCTGATTCGCCGATCAGGATCCAGGCCCGGGCTTGCTCCTCCCCCCACTCTCCATCGCGCAGCCCCTGACCGAAAACGTCGTCCACGGCCTTGGCAAGCTCCGGGCTGAAGGGTCCCTCCGGCACCTTCGGGCCCTGCCCAAAGCTCTCCGAGTCTCGGTAGTCCAGCCGCTGGCTGGCCTCAACCGGGACCGGAGCAGTGCCCGCATCCTCCGATCCAGGAAGTTCGGCATGGGACGATTCGCGCGGCTCGTTGGCACAGGCTGAAGCCGCGATGGATAGGGCGCACAGGGCGATGGTGGGAGCAAGGTTCACGCAAAGGTCTACGTACCGACCCCCAGCCACAGGACGGGAGAATTGCCCGAGTCCTGGAGGAAACGCTCGCCTTGCTCCTGGCACGGCCGGGCCGCCCATCCGCAGCAGGTCCGCGCCGACGCCTAGGCGAACAGGGAGTTCAGGGTGGAGCCGGGCTCCTCCTCACTCGTCTCTTTGTAGGCCTCGGCGCGTGCCTGGGCCTCGCGCTGGGAGGCCTCGGCGGCGACGGCCTGGTCCTGGGACGAGGGCTGGGCCGGAGCCAGGGCAGCGCGCCGCGCCTGCTGCGCGAGGCGAATGGTCTCCTCGGGCGTCGAGCCTGAACGCAGCTGAATCTGCACTTCGCCGCCCACCGCATACTCATTCCCGTCCGGCCCGGTCTCGGTCTCGTAGCTCGGCCCCCCCGCTGCCAAGTTCCCCGCAGCTGCCTTGTGGGCCTCTTCGTGACTGCGCACTTCACGGTCCCTGGACTGCATCTCAACCAGCAGCTCTCTCTCCTCGGGCTCGAGCTCCTGCTCCGCGCCGATCGGCTCGGCCTGCTCCTCAGCCTCAGTGGCCCCGAGCGAGCCGAAGCCGGACTCGCTCGCGCGGGACTCGGCTTGGCACAGGGGGCAGTCAGCCGCCGCCTCCGACCCCGCCCCATGGGAAAGATGCGCCATTGTTGACGGCGCAATCTCCAGGCTGTCCCCGCTCGCCGCCGTCCCCTCCGGCTGTTCCTCCTGGGGCACACGGGCCTGCACTGGCCGCGTCCGCGCCACCGCCGTCACCGGAAGGAAGCGGTTCCCCTGGACAGGGGGATTGCGATTGCTCGGATCGATCAGCATTCGAGGCCTCCCAGTGGAATCGACTAGCTGGCCCGTCGAAAACCAGACCGATTGCAATCTATCGCCAGACGGATGATCTCGATCTTGGACAGGCCTCCCCCCGCTGCCGCCCAGGCGGCATGAAATGCGCCCTGGTAGCCCCCGTAGGGCATTCGACCGCATCGCTCGAGCTGCTGAGTCACCAGCGCAGACCAGATCCGTATCGGGGAGTGCCCCTCGGAATCACCCGGCCCCCTCCCAGACATGGTTCACACATCCAAGACCCCCGCTTCCCGTTGGCTCCAGGTATCTGCCGTGCTCGCCATGGGATTGGCGTGGACCTCGCAGGCCGAAGCCCAAACGTGAGGCTCGGGCTCCGGGGGAGCCGTCGGCTTCCCACAACCGAGTCCGCCTTCCGCAGAGCCCCCCGGCGCCGGAGCTTCGACTCCCGGGGCGGGAAGCCCCTCCCCCGCTGGACGCCCTCGGACACCGGGACCGTTCACTCCGGGACCGGCGATCCCCGCTCCGCAGGCCGCCTTGCCTGGCTCTACGCAAATTCACGGGGCCTCCGCGGAGGGCCTCAACCAAGCCACCTGGCAGGCCTGGTGGCAGCTGCACCGGGAGGAATTTCTAGATCTCGCCTGGGACGCTCGCAGAGCGGCCAATCGATCGGGTGAGGACAGCGCAAGCGATGGCACGCACCACGACCGCTCACCCGCCAGTCCCGCGCTGGTGGACGAAACCCTGCTACCGTTGCTCATCGAGCTAGCCCAGGACGCGGGCAGCAGCGCCCCCCTGCGCGCCTCGTCCCTGCTGGCCGCCGCACGCCTCTCGACCACCGGCTGGAATCTGAGCGCGAGCGCTCGGGTGGAGCGCCAAGCCGCAGTCGAGTTCCTTCTGCGGGACTCTCTGCCCGCTGCGTCCAAGAACATCCAGGAGGCCGCGATCCTCGGACTGGGCATGGTTCAGTCCCCCAGCGCCCTTCAGCTCTTGGGTGAACTGGCCAAGGACAGCGCCGCCGGGCGGGAGGCTGCCGGGGATTCCCATGTGCCCCTGCGCGCCCGGTCCCTTGCCACCTACGCGCTGGGCCTAGCCGTCCATCGTTCCACGGACTCCACCCTGCGCGACTCCGTAGCAGCGACCCTCGAGGAGATCCTAACGCACGAGGATGCACGCCAGGACGACCTCGGCACCGCAGCGGTCTTAGCCCTGGGCCTGCTGCCTACGGCCATCCAGACCCCGGGCGACAATGCTGGTGAAGAGCCCAGCGGAGCTCTGGATTCCCTCGCCAGGCGCCTGCTCGAACGCCTGCAGGACAAGCGTGGAAAGCGGGACCAGCAGGTGCGCATCCCCACCGCCCTGGCCCGCCTCACCCCGGCTCTCTCGGAGGACCTACGCAAGCAGGTAACGCTCGAGTTGACCGAGCTTTTGGCCAGCCGCCGCGGTCCCTCCCACCCGATGCGACGTGCGGCGGCCCTGGCCCTCGGCCAGCTTGGGGACGCGGATCAAGACCCGCTCGACAAGGGGATTCGACGCACGCTCGAGGCCGCGCTCAAGTCCAAGGACGGCATGACCCGCCGCTACGCGGCCATGTCCCTGGCGCGCGTGGGCTCCACCCCAGGCGAGCAGCAGGACCAGCCCTGGGCCGCCACCGCTGAAATCGCGACGGTCCTGCGGCGCCACCTCCAGCGGGGTCGCAGCGCCGACGAAGCCTGGAGCGCTTTGGCCTTGGGCGTCTTCGCCAACCGGCTCAACGCCGCCGACGGTCCGAACCACGGAGCCGACAAGGCCCTAGCCAAGGTCCTGGGTCAATCGCGCTCGACCGATCGGGCCCCGGCCTTCGCGATCGCCGCGGGCTTGGCCCGCGCCGACAACGCCCAACCCGTGATCCTGGAGAGGCTGGAGAAGACCGGCGAGGACGCCATCTCGGGCCTTCTCGGCCTGGCCCTCGGCTTCTCCGGTGAGGCCTCCGGGTTGCCGGCCCTGCGGCAAGTTTCCGCCGACAGCCACCACCGACCCGAACGACGAGCACGGGTCGCCCTCGGCCGGGCGATCCTCGGGGACGGGCAGCTCGTGCCCGAGCTGGTGGAGCAGTTGACCGAGTGCACCTGCTGGAATTCCCTGCGGGGCAGCGCCCAAGCCCTAGCTCGCGTTGGCGACACCAGCGCCATCGGGCCTTTGCTCCAGATCGCCCGGGACCCCGCCCGGGACGATCGACAGCGAAGAGAAGCTGTGCGAGCCATCGGCTGGATTGCCAGCGGCGAGAGCGCTCCGTGGAGCACGCCGTTGACCGTGGCGCTGGATGCGGTGGACGCCCCGGACACCCTGACCGACCCTACGGGCTTTGGCGTGCTGGATCGGATCTAGTGGAGTGGGCCGGGGGTTGCTGCGCACCGAGCCGGTCGCAGAGATTCGAGGGCTAGACGCGGGAGGAGCGCCCCACACGGGTGTTCCTCCACCCGCAGGGAAGCGGGAGCGGGGCCCCATGCGGGTTCTGGGTGGATGGCGCGGTCGAGGTCCGGGGGATGGGAACGGCGCCCCGCGATTCATGCGCATCGGGTACTGCCGAGTTGGGTTTACAGGACGGCAAACCGACATACCCAGGAGCGTTTCCGCCCGGACGGCCGCCTTGCGACCCTCATCCCCCATTCCAACCCGATCATGAGCCGTCCCCTCCATTCCTGGATCTGCGCTCCCGTGCTCCTGCTCTTTGTCGCCTGCAGCGGCGGCGGCAGCTCCCGCACCCAAGTGGATCTCTTCAGCGGCTACGGAACCGACACCCTCAGCGTGCCGGTCCGCCTCGCCATCCCCGCCCAGACCCCCGCTGGCGTCAGCACGACGATCTCCGAGTTCAGCGTCAGTCCGGCCTTGCCCGCGGGCCTGAGCCTGGATTCCACGAGCGGCACCATCAGCGGCACCCCTAGCGGCCTGTCTCCCCTGCGGACCTACGTGGTGACCGCCATCGACGGCAACGCCTTCGACGAGAAGCCGATCCAAATCGAGGTCCGCGCGCCCCAGGTCGGGCTGAGCTCCAACCGCCCCCTGGCCCGCTCGGTGCTCGCCACCGGCACCCCGGCCGCCCTCAGCGGCACACCGATCGGACTGACCGGGAGCGCACCGTCCATGGTGGTCTCGCCCCCGACGGAATTCGACACACCGGCCATGGTCGATTCTTCGCCGATGGCCAACATCAGCGCCCAGGTCAATTCCACCGATCCCCTTCCCCCCCTGCACGACGCGACCGTCGACTTTGTGGCCGACCTGACGATCGACGACACCGAGCTGTCCCCTGAAGCGTGGGCATTCGCGGCCCAGGCGCCCTACGACGATGACGCGCTGATGCCCGACCTCTCGGGCTTCTCGTTCGACACCAGCAGCGCCGCGCTCGAGGACGGACAGCTGCGCCTCGACGTGAGCTTGCCCGGCACCCCCGTTGGGACGTTCCCCTCCGCCGCTGTGCCCACAAGGCTACATGTGGTGGAACCGGTGACCGAAGTCCTTGACGACATCGACACCGAGTGGGTCTCCCTGGCGGGTTCGTTCTTCACCTCGGTGTTGAATGGGACAGGACACCGTGAAATCTACCGCTTTGATCCCGATGGCGGCTTGGGCGGCGCTCCGCTCATGGAGGCCGCGTTCGACCTCGACCCCGCCGCCGATGGATCTGCCCGAATCATCGCGGTTGCGGCAGGTCGTCTTATCGTTGGTATGGATGAGGCTCCCGACACAGGCAAGATCTACGCCTACGAACCGAACGCGGACGAACTCGTTCAGATCGCCGACCTCGCCCCCGGAGTCGACGACGTCATCGACAGGCCCGTTGAGCTCGGGGGGGATCTGTACTTCAGCGGAAGGCTCGCGAGCGGACTCGAACTCCTGTTTCGCTACACCTTTGCTACGGAAACAGCACCCGCCATGCTCCAGGCGGTTTCCTCGACCTCGGAGGGCAGTAGCGGCAACGACGATCCCGAATCGCTGACGCCCCTCGGGGGACTGCTGTACTTCACGGCTCTCAACTCGGCCGGATCGAGGTCTCTCTACCGCTACAACCCGGTGACCTCGACCCAGGAGCGACTGTCGATGAGCGCCAACGAACCGATCGGCGACCTGATGGAGGTTGGGGGCATTCTGTATGCCGAGGCCAGCACGTCCATGGGTGCGGAGAAGCTCTTCCGGTGGGATGGGACTGCCGGGGCCTTGGTTCAGCTCTCTGACCTTCAGGACGATCCCGCCCAAACGGACGGCATCTCCCTACTCCTCGGATCCCAGGACGCCCTCTACTTTGGGGCCGACGACTCGAACGGCGACGAGAAGCTCCATCGCTACACGCCTGGCGGAAGCATCGAGCAGGTCAGCGACACCGCTGGAGCTGGAAATAGCGACACCATCGGCGAGATCATCGCCATGGACAACGAGGTGCTGTTCGTCGCGAGCAACACGGACGGCGGGTCCAAGGTCTTCTCTTTGGATCTAGACTCCGGGGTCACTCGCCAGGTCATCGATATCAACGGGCCGACCCTCGACGATGATCCCTGCCAGCTGACCGCAATTGGGGACGGGCGCGCCGCGCTCGAACTCTCCGACAACAGCACCGGGTACAAGCTGTACATCTACGACCCCTCGCTGGGAGTCATGTACCAGGCAGCTGACATCAACGAGATGGGCGGCGATGAAACCTACGTGTTGGGAGCGGACGGCACGCGAGTGTTCTTCCGATCGGAGGACTCCGATGGCGACCTGCGCGTCTTCGTAATCGAGTAGGACCCCCCCCAACCAGTCCGAGCCCCGGC
>CAYWNK010000035.1:0-33359 GCA_964459495.1 uncultured Planctomycetaceae bacterium | reverse complement strand
ACCCTATCCCGACCCGCCCTAGCTGGAGACTGCGCAGGAAGCGCGAAAAAGAAGAAGGCTGGGCAAGATCTAAGCGGTGAAGTTGAGTTCCACCGCAATGAGCTACCTGGGGGCTTCGTTTGGAAATGCGATGTTCAAGCACGACTGATCTTGGAATCGTACACGACGACATGCTCTGGCTCCACAGCTTGCCTGTCGCAGACATGCAAGCAAGAGTGGACACTTCAGGTACGGGCCGTCGGAGGCGGGGGCTGTTCTGGAATTCTGATCAAATTCGACGAGATTCTGAATAGCGTTGGCCCCAGCGACCTCGGCGAGCCTGCATTCGATACCGGGACAATCGCTGACGGAATATGGAGGCCGAGAGGGTCCTACTTCACACAGGGCATTTGCGGAATAGATCAAGCTCATGACGTAATCATCAAGCCAACAATTACGGCTTCTGGCGAATGGATCATCAATGACCAGGAGAACACCATAAAGATCCGTCATAAATGCCAGCAATGCCTCGCTCCAACCGGAGGGAGCGGACACTAACGCCCCGGGCTCCGCCACTATCACTTTGTAGCCACCCGCCCTCCCCTATACTCAACAACATAGGGGAGGGCAGCTCGCCAGCGCCCGCAACGGCCACTTCATAGACGCCTGCATGCAAGACAACCCACATCTCCGACGCAACATCATCCTCATCACCGCCATTGCGTTGATCGCCGTTGGAGCGTTGCTCTATCGGCTGCCGCGTGGGGTTCAGGGCCCATTGCCCATCGGGGTTGAAGAACCTCAATTGGGGAGAGATCAAAAACCCGCTGAAGCACCCCTCCCAGCCACCCTAAATGGCAATAAAATCCGCATCCTACCAACATCCGAATTGGCCCAATTGGCACAAGAATTCAACGCCAACTCAGACGAAGGCACGCGTGGCAGGGGGCATCCGGACTACGGACACTACCCCAGCCAAGAGGCGTTACTGGAAAACCTACTTCTGCTGACCTGCACAGCAATCTCGCCCACCACGGACCCTGTGGAGAATTTGAATATCTGGACAGCCAAACGCTCGGCTTGGAACGTCGGTGGCCAGAGCCATGATCGTATCCCGATCGCCCTCCTGACGGACAAGCCCCTCACACTTGATCAAATCGCGGAACTCATGAGTATCGATGCAAGGTACACCGAGGAACTCGGCGAGCTCTCGGCCTATGCCTTCGATTCGCTCCGCTTAGCTGCCGAGGAATACGTCTATAGAGACCTGAAGCGCATCCCACGTGGCGAGGAATATGGGGACGCATCCAACGCAAAGCCCGAGGACGTAGGAGAGTATCACCTATTCACAAACGACACCGCCGGAGAGTGGGAGTACATTCTCGACTTCAGATCTGCGGATTACCCGGCTTTTAATGAAGCTATGGTTCGCCTGAGGCTGAAGACTGAGGAGAGGGCATCCGCTATACACAGCAAGATCAATCAATTCTAGATGCTATGGGTCAGGCCTTTCCATGACACCGGCCGAAGGTGAGAGTGTCCGAAGATGCAGCCCTGACCACATCGGTACTTGGCCGAAGGGGAAGAGGGGCTGCCTAGACCTGCCAGCGCCCTGATGATCAGGCGACACGGCGACTGGTGTGCATCTGAGGCGACCCCCTTCACTGTGTGGCAACCCTCTTCCTTGCTCCAGGCGTACCTAGAGGATCAGGACGGCTTGACCTGGCCCCGTTCCCTGGTCCACCGACCGGCGCAGCGCTGAGAAAGGCCAAAGAAGTCCGTTCGGTCTGGCCTGGAAACAGCGCTACGTCCGACTTCGCCATGGCCCCTCGATCCAACAGGCCCGCGCGGGAACTCCCCGTGCGGCTCAGTCGCCACCTGGAGCGCCTTCGTCTCCCCTCGAGCGAAGCGTATCTTGACTGGTGCACCAGGTACGGCTTCACGCCGAGCCTGCGGAAGGGTGTGCATGAGCTCAAGCAGGAGTACGCAGCGTTCTCCGCCAAGTGCTCAGAGGCTGCTCTCGCGCGGCGCAAGCTGCACGCTGGCGCGCTGGGCGCCTGCCTGGCCGTGCTTGAGGGCACGCTGCATCCCAGCGAGATCGGCGCCCAGGAGACTCGCCGGGCCTGTAGCCCGCTCGCCGGCCTATCCCTGCGCACGAACGAGCGCGAAGCCCTCGTGCGCCTGCTCACGGTTACGGGCAAGCGCGCTCGCTGCCTCACCCTCACCGAGCGCGCCGGCGTGGCCCGAACAGAAGTTCCCTGGACGGCCGCCTTCGTGCACCTCGTGCGCGTGCCCTGGCGGCGCCCGCTCGAGGACTGGCGCCCGCGCTCCAAGAACCGTCGCAAGCAAGTCGCCTCCCTCCTGCGCCACCTCGTGGCCGAGCACCCCGTGCCCGGCTTTCTCGACGAGGCGTGGCTGCGTTCGGACGACATTGCACCCGACCTGCGCCGCTGGTTCCTACACATCGGCGCCGGCCAAAACCCGCGCACAGGCCCCAGCCCCATCCCGCTGACCAAGCGCGAGGCTCACCATCTATTGACAGCGCCCGACGGCTTCCCGGTGGAAGCCGCCGTGCGCTGGGCCCAGGTGCACGCACTGGGAGGCGGGCCCGAGCTCGCCCATGCTCTGGCAGCGACGCGCCTGGGACGATCCTTCGAGCACGAGTCCTTCTGGATCAACGTCCTGCGCCTGTTCGCAGCGAGCCCCATGCTCGACCCCTCCCAGGTCGGCCCGCTGATCGACTACATCGCCCACCAGAAGTTCTCGGGCGTCGAGATCGTCGAACCCGACGGCAACGTCCGCTACGAGCCCGCGCCCCAGCCCGGCATGTCCATGCGGGGCCGGACCGCCGCGTCCCTCGTCCAGCAGATGGAGCGCTGGCACCGGGAGCTCGGCCGCGGAAACGAGCATGGTCACAACCTCTGGGACCCCTGCGGCGTGGCCGGTCTGCGCCTGGAGAGCGGCCAGCGCAACCCTGTCGTCTGGACTCTCAAGGAGTTGCGCTCGGCCAAGGCGCTCGCCCTCGAGGGGCGCGCCATGGGGCACTGCGTCTCCACCTACGCGCGCTCCTGCGCGGCCGGCCGCTGCTCGATCTGGAGCCTGGAGCGGCAGAATTCAGACGGCAGCCAGCGGCGGGTGACGATCGAGCTCAGCCGCCAGAACGTCATCATCCAGGCCCGTGGCCGGCGCAACGCCCAGCCCGAGCGCCAGGACATGGAGATTCTGCGCCGCTGGGCGACCGAGCAGAATCTGCACCTAGGCACGTATCTCTAGGCGCGGGGGGGACGGAAAGCGGTACCCTCCCCGCCTATCCCATGTCTGGTCCCCGCCTCACGAGCGAGATCGCTCGCCGTCGCACCTTTGCGATCATTTCCCACCCCGACGCGGGCAAGACCACGCTGACGGAGAAGCTCCTGCTCTATTCGGGCGTGCTGCAGACCGCCGGAGGGGTCAAGAACCGCAAGGGCAAGCTGGCCACATCGGACTGGATGGGCATGGAGCAGGCCCGCGGGATCTCGATCACCTCGTCCGCGATGCAGTTCCAGTATCAGGGCCACGTGATCAACGTGCTCGACACCCCGGGCCACGAAGACTTCAGCGAGGACACCTTCCGCACCCTGACCGCCGCGGACTCCGCGATCATGGTCCTCGACGCCGGCAAGGGCGTCGAGGCCCAGACCCGCAAGCTGTTCGAGGTCTGCCGCCTACGCGGCATCCCGATCCTGACCTTTGTCAACAAGCTCGACCTGAACGGCCGAGATCCCCTCGACCTGATGACCGAGGTCGAGGAGGTGCTGGGCATTCAAGCCTCGGCGATCAATTGGCCCATCGGCTCGGGACGCGAATTTCGCGGCGTCGTCGACCGGCGCTCGCGCGAGCTGCAGCTCTTCGAGAAAACCGCGGCCGGCGGTGCGCGGCGCTCCGAGCTTGAGTGCATCCCGATGGATTCCGACCTCGTCGTCGAGCGCTTGGGCCAGGACGTAGCCACGCGTGTCCGCGACGAACTCGAGCTGCTCGAGGTCGCCGGCAACGAGCTCGACATGGACCGCTTCCTCGCGGGCGAGGTCACCCCCGTCTTCTTCGGGTCCGCCCTGACGAACTTCGGACTGGAACCCTTCTTCAACGCCTTCGTCGAGCTAGCGCCGAGCCCCTCGGGCCGCTTGATCGACAAGGACGACGGGGCCGAGGTCGAACTGAACGCGGAGGCGCCCTTCAGCGCATTCATCTTCAAGATCCAGGCCAACATGGATCGCCGGCACCGCGACTCTGTGTCCTTCATGCGCATCTGCTCGGGGGCCTACACGCCCGACATGCAGGTCTACCATGAGCGCCTTGGAAAGATGGTGCGCCTCGCTCGCCCGCAGAGCATCGTCGCCAAGGAACGCCACACGATCGACGAAGCCTTCGCCGGCGACGTCGTCGGGCTCATCGGCAAGGGCCTCTACCAGATCGGCGACACCCTCTCGCTCGATGGCGGATTCAAGCACAAGCCCTTGCCGCTCTTCCAGCCCGAGATCTTCGCGCGCATCGCGCCCAAAAACACCTCGGACCGCAAGCGCTTCGACAAGGGGATGAAGAACCTGATCACCGAGGGCGCGGTCCAGCAGGTCTGGCCGGAGAACGGCCCCAAGGACCCCATGATCGGGGCGGTGGGTCGGCTGCAGTTCGAGTCTCTCCAATACCGTCTCGAAGACGAGTACGGCGTCGAGACCCAACTGATCTCGCTGCCCTACGAATGCAGCGCCTGGCTCGACGCGAACGAAGAGACCTTCAAGGCACCGATCAATTCACTCCTGGCCCGAGACGATCGCGGCCGGCGGGTCGTGCTCTTCAAGAGCCAGCTCGACAAACGCCTGGCCGCCCGCCAGAACCCCGAGCACAAGCTGCTCAACTACGCGTAGCGGCGCGGGCTAGTCCCTGGACTTGGTGTCCTTGGGATCGCTGCGAATCTGCCGCGCGACGGCCTTGATCTTCCCGTCCGCCAGGTCAAAGGCATAGGGACTGCTGAGGCTGCGCTGCCCAGCCGAAGCAACGATGTCGTACTGCCCATCGGGGAGCTGAAGCCGAATCCCAAGCTTGCGCTGCTTCCCCGCCGCCAGCTCCAAGGTCGACGGTAGAGCACTCTCCTCGGCAATCGCCCCACGATAGCGCCCCTCACCGACTGCCCATCCACCGGTCCCGCTTCGAATCGCGGCAAAACAGATCCCCTTCAGCGGGGCGAAGGACGGGCCATCGGAGGGACAGAACAAGCCCAAGTCGTCCTTGCCGCGCTTCGCGAGGAGCGTCACCGCAATGTCGGCGCTTCGGAGTCGAATCGGCTCGCTGCTGCTGTTCTTCACAGTGATCTCCCCAAGGAGCCAGCCGTCCTCGGCCGTCGCGACGGAAACCGCGAGGCTTAGACCCGGCTGCGGGTCAGCAGGCCGCAACACCTTGAACTCGGCGATGCGCGCTCCCCCCGGATTGATCGGTTGGATGACCTTGGTGGCATCGAGCACGATCGCCTCGCCGGCATGGTTCCGCAGGCTTTCCTTGACCGCTTCTGCCACGTGCAGCAGCGAGCGGCCCCCCACCAGGGCACAGCCGTCCCAACGATCGAAAAGCACGACCCCCGTACGTACGCCCGGTCCGATGTCCTCCGGAGCCACGGGCTGGACGTGCGGGGTCGGCAGGGCAAGGCAGAGGAGCACGGGCAGCGACAAACGGAGCATGGCTCCAGATTGTCCGGCGAGCCGTGATCGGTCAATGGCCGCCTAGTTTTCGAGTATCGTCTCCAAATGGAAGAACGCATCGACCGTCAAATGAGCTTCTTGACGGAGGCCGACCGCCTCAAGTCCGTCCTGCGCGCCACGACCCTGGCGGATGGATCGCGCCAGGAAAACAGCGGCGAGCATTCCTGGCACCTGGCCCTCTACGCCTGGATTCTGTGCGAGCACGCCATCGAAGAAGTGAGCCTGGACCGGGTGATCCGCATGCTCCTGATCCACGGCCTCGTCGAGATCGACGCGGGCGATGTGCCCCTCTTCGGCACGGTCGATGCCGCCGCGATCGCGGCTGACGAGCAAGCGGCTGCGGAGAGGATCTTCGGGCTCCTTCCCGGCGACCAGGCGCAGGAACTCCGCAGCCTGTGGGAAGAATTCGAAGGCGCCCAGTCCCCCGATGCAGTCTTCGCCAAGTCCCTCGACCGCTTCCAGCCGCCCAACCAAAACCTCGCCTCAGGCGGCGGCTCCTGGCTGACCTACAACGTGAACCCCGATCAGATCCAGGCCAAGGTCGGGGTCAAGGTCGAGCGAGGAGCCCCCCGCCTCTGGGCCTGGATGCGCCCCAAGATCGACGCGTTCTTCGCCAAGAGGTCCGCGCGCCAGCGACCGGGAACAGGACTCGACGCAGAGGGCGGGTAGGCTGCCAACGTCAGCCTACCCGCCCTCAAGTCACCCGTAGAAGAAACCGGGGCTAGCGCTTCCCCGGCGTCTTGACCGGATCCGCGGGCCGCTGCGGGAGCGCCTTGGGCTCCGACTCGATGGCCGCCAGCACCTCTGCGACGCCGCGCTCCAGCTGCGGATCCCCGCCGGCGATCACCGCGGCCGGCTCATTCGCCACCTCGATGTCGGGCGGCACGCCGATCCCCTCGATGATGTAGGCCCCGTCCCGGCTGTTCGTCGCCGAGCGCGGCACGAAAACCGAGCCCCCGTCGATCAGCCCGATGTTCCCGCCGCCCACGACGCCGCCCCAGGTGCGCTTGCCGATGAGCGGACCGAGCTTCGCCTCGCGGAAGTAGTGGGGAAAGATGTCGCCGTCGGAGGCCGATGTTTCGGAGATCAGGCAGGCCATGTGCCCGTGGAAAGACTGCCCGGGGTAGGTCGACGGCAGCTCCGATACGCGGCCGAAGCGCGTGCCGAGGACCTCGCGCCCCAATCGCTCGATGATCATCGCGGAGACGTTGCCGCCGCCATTGCCTCGCACGTCGACGATCAAGCCCTCTTTCCGGATCTGGGGGTAGTACCACTTGATGAACTCCGCGATCCCCTCGGCCCCCATGTTGGGGATGTGCAGGTAGCCGACCCGGCCACCGGATAGCTCGGTGACCCGCTCGAGGTTGCCGAGCACCCAGTCGAGATAGAGCAGGGAAGTCTCGGAAGCGATCGGCTCATAGGTGATCGTCCTTGCCCCCTCGAAGGAAGGAGCGCCGTTCACGGTCCAGTGGACCGGCCCCTCAAGATGCTGGAGCAGGCGGTAGGGGTTGTCGGTAGCGCTCAGCTCCTGTCCCTGGATCGCAAGCACATAGTCGCCCACCGATACACCCACCCCCACTTCGGTCAAAGGCGAGCGGTACTTCGGCTCCTCGTTGTGCCCCGGAAGAATCGACGCGATCCGGTATCGACCGGCCTCCGCATCGAGCTCAAACCGAGCGCCGGACAACCCGACCACCGGCCGATCGGGGATCGCAAAGTCTCCCCCCGCCACGTAGGTGTGGCCCGCGTTCAGCTCGCCGATCATCTCCGAGATCACGTAGTTGAGATCCGAGCGGTGGGCGACGTGCGGCAACAGTGCCCCATAGCTTGCCTTGAGCCCATCCCAGTCGTAGCCGTGCATGTTCTCGACGTAGAAGTAGTCGCGGAACAGCCGCCAGGTCTCGTCGAAGATCTCGCGCCACTCCGCCGCGGGATCCAGATCCATCCGCATCCCCGAGGTCGCGACGGGCTGGCCCTTCGCCCCCTTCTTGATGTCGAAGAGCTGATAGCCGCCCCCCTTGCGCGCGAGGAGCTTCTTGCGGTCGGCGGAGAGGGCATAGCCGCCGACTCCCTCCAGCAGAACCCAGGACTCCCGATCCTCAAGCGAGTACAGATGCAGCTTCGACTCGCCCGGGAAATCCCCCCCATAGAAGAAAGCTCCAGAGGTCGTGTAAAGCAGGTGCCCCTCCACCGCGGCCAGGCCGCTGTAGTTCGCCGCGCCAACGGGGACCCGCATCACGCGCTGACCTAGGCCGCTGAATTCGATTTCGATCGGCTTGGCTCCCGCCTCCCTCTCAACGCTCCCGGCAGGGTCATCGGTGGAGTCATCGCTGCTGCCCCCTTCGCCCTCGTCGATCGTCACCTCATCGCTCTCGGCCGGAAACAGAGCATCCACGTCCGTGCGCAGCGCGAGCGCAAAAACCCCCGCGCGACGGTTGCCGGCGTAGTTCCACTCGAGGTTGGAGATCTGCGGTGCGTAGGAACGGTCGGAAAGGTAGAAGAGATAGTCGCCCGCTGGATCCCAGGCCGGCGACCACGCGGAGAAGAGATCTGACGTCACCTGCTCGAGCTGGCCGCTCGCGGCGCTCCATATGTGAACCCGCCTGACCTCGGCTTCATTGCTGACGCTGAACGCGAGAAAGCCCCCGTTCGGCGACCAGACAAAGTCCCGGATGCCGCCCCAGGGGTCGTCCGCGATCACGGTCTCCGTCCCGTCCGCAACCCCAACCACCGAGAGCCGGCCCTGGTAGTCGCTAAGAGCGATGCGCTTGCCATCGGGCGACCAGCGCAGGCTGCTCAAGCGCCCGTCCGGTCCACTCGTCAACTGCCTCGCAGGCTCTCCGCCGTCCTGGACCACCAACCAAACCTGATCCTCCCCCGAGGCATCGGAGATGTAGGCCACCTGCGTCCCATCAGGTGACCAGGCCGCACCACGGTCGTGGGCCCCGGATGAACGGGTCAGGTTGCGCGTCGGCCCCTTGTCCATCGGCACCGAGAACACCTCCCCGCGGGCGGACATCAACCCGCGCGCCCCATCGGGCGCGAGCCCGATGCTACGAACGGAACCGCCCACCGGGATCCGCCGCGGCCGTTTCCACAGACCGTCGTCGGGTACCGTGATCTCGATCGCCGTATCGGACCCCGTGGCTAGGTCGAGCACCCGCAGCCCGCCGTTCAACTCAAAGACCACGCGCGATCCGTGGTCGGTCGCCGGCCAACGCACATCCGCGGGACCATGGTTGGTGAGCTGCTCCACGGCACCGGTTTCCACGTTGGCGCGGTAGAGATTGAGATGATCGTCCCGGTCCGAGGCGAACACCACCGATTCGCCGATCCACATCGGGTCCCGCTCGGTGCGGACGCTGTGGCCAAGCGGGGTGTGCTCCGAGCTGGCGAGATCGAACACGTACAGGTCTTGGGCCCAGCCGCCCTCGTAGCGCTTCCAGTGCCGGAAGTCCCTCGACAGCGGCGAGTAGACGACGCGCTTCCCGTCGGGCGAATAGTCCCCAACACCCGCATTCGGCATCGGCAGCGCCACCGGTAGCCCGCCTTCCACGCTGACCGTATAGAGCCGCCCATCCGCCCCTCCCCCCGCGTCCCGGAGGGATCGAAACAGCACGCTGCTCCCGTCCGGCGTCCACCCATAGACCTGATGGTCGTAGCCCCAGCGGGGCGGCAGCGGCCCACGCGCCGCATACCAGGTGAGCCGCTGCGGCTCGCCCCCGCCCGCGGGCATGACGTAGACCTGTTCATCCCCGTCGTACTGCCCCGTGAATGCAATCCACTTCCCGTCCGGCGAGAAGCGGGGAAACACCTCCTGCCCAGCGTGCGCCGTCAAGCGGCGGGCATCCCCGCCCGTCACCGGCGCGGTCCAGAGATCGCCACCGTAGCTGAACACCACGGCTTCTCCGTGGATGTCGGGAAAACGCAGGAGCAACGTCGGCTCCCCTCCGGCCCCGGCGTAGGAGGGCGCAGCAAGACAGCAAGCAGCAGCAACAATTCGAAGCATGGTGAGCATCAGGTCTGAGGTGAAGGTGCAACCCAAGCCCGGCGATGCGCCGGGGCTGAACCATCCTAAGCAACGCTCTTCGTCGAGCTGCGACGATGTCTAGCCCTACCTGATCCGTACTCTTCGGGCTCCCTGCGACCGTGGCCCCACGCCGCTACTTCTTCTTGCGCTTGCGTTTGGGTGGCTTGCTGTGGTGGCTCTCCAGCCAAGCGATGCCGTCGCGCATGTTGCCAAAGACATCGCCCCTCCAGCCGTGCCCCCCCCTCGTACGTTTGCAGACACACCTCGGCCCGCTTCTCGGATAGTTGCTTCTCCGCGTCCTCCGCCATGCGAATCGGAATGAAGTCGTCCGGGCTGTGGAGCAGGTAGAAGGCCTTGCCCTTGGCGCCCTTGAGCGAGGGGAGCTGGTCGGGCTTGAACACGGACATGGCGACAAAGGAACCGGTGATCTTGCTGCCCTCGGTGAGGGCCGCGGCGTAGGCGGCCGGACCGCTGCTGGACCAAGAGAGAGTGAAGACCTTTTCTGGGTCCACCGAGTAGCGCGACTCCACCTCCTCGATCACTGCGTCCAGGAATCCCTCGGTGCTGAAGCGCATCTTGGGCCAGTTGTTTTCTCCGTGGGCCAGACCAGCTGCTCGGCCTGTTCCTCCGGCCAGACGGGGGCGACCAGCTGGGCGACGAGCCACTTGTCATCGAGCACGTTCTTGTGGATCCGGCGCACGAAAGGGTGAAAGTCAGCGCTTCCATCGCCTCCGGGCAACACGATCAGCAGCCTGCGGGGCTTCTGCCTCTTTGCGGGCATCCCACAGGCGCACCGTCTCGTCCCAACCGCCGGTTGCGATCCGCTCACCGTCGGGGGGCAACGCCACGCAGCGCACCGCGTTGCGATGGCCGGCGAGGAGCAGCCCCACACTGTGGTCCGCCGCAGTCCAGACGCGCACGCTGCCGGGTTTGCCTGCCGTGGTAAAGCAGTCCCCGACGGGACTCCGCGGCCCAGAGCTTGGCCGAGTGATCGGATCCGTTCGAGAGCAAATGACCGCCCCCCACCGACCACGCCACGGCGCAGATCCAGGCGCCATGGCTCGCACTCTCCTGCAGCGGCAGCGCCGTGGCGCGCCGCTAAGCCCGCAGAATGCCGTCCCTTGCGCCAGAGGCGAAGCCCTCTCCATCTACGGTCTTGGCCAGGCAGAGTACCCGTACATCGCTGGCCGGATAGCGCTGCGTGGGCGTCACGCTGGCCACATCCCCTTTGACGAGACCGCCGCCCGCGTCGCCGTCCAGGACGCTGCCGCCCGGGGCGAAGATCCCCCTGGCCGCGTCAGTCCCAACCTGCCAAAGACGCAGGGAACCGCCGCGCTTGTCCGCTTCCAGGGCGCGGATCGCATCGCGTACGGCGTTGCACGCCAGGCTCCGCAGCCAGGATCCAAAGGCCCCGTCCACCGCCCACCGCAGCTCCACGGACTCGGCTTCGAGCAGGCGCACCAACGCTCCCTCATCCCCATGTCTCGCACGCTCGAGCTCTCCCTGCTCGCTTCCCACGCTGCCAGAGTTGCGCGCCTGTCCCCCCACCGGCTGATCGGCATCATCGGGGCACCGCCGGCCTTCGCCTCCACTCGCGCTGGGCACAAGCATGCGGAGCACACTCCAATTGCCCCCGTCAGGGCACGTGGCTTCGCCTTTTCTGCTGGACCGGTATCCTGGGGACCATGACCCCCATCTCCCCGCTGCTCGCCGTTCTGTGTGCGACCATCGCACAGTCCCCTGGATCCGTCCCTGCACAACAGGGCGCCATCGGGCGCGAAGTGCCCTGGACGTGGACCCTGCCCGTCGCAGCCCAGGACTCCATTCTGTGGACCGCCGACCACGAGGAGGGCAGCCTGTACGACTGGCATTTGCTCGCCCACGGGAATGCGGGGGGCGGCATCTTCAACACCGGCGGGAGCGAAGTTTTCGCCGTCGCCTCGAGTACCCGAGCACACTCCGGCCTGTGGTCGGCGAAGGCCACGATCACGGGTGCAGTCCAGGCCATGAACGGCCCGCGAGCTGTGCGCCTGATGCGCTGGACTGACCGCGCCTGGACGGATGGCGGGGGCTACTTCCCGGACAGCGCCTACTATTCCACCTGGGTGTTTCTCCCGGAGGACTACAATCCCAACAAGTACGCGCCTTGGGATCCGGGCGACGGCGGCTGGTGGAATATCTTCCAGTTCAAGTGCGACGATGCGCAGGGCGTCAGTCAGCCCATGTGGGTGCTCAACGTGCAGCGCGACGACGCCACCGGTCACCTCTCGACCTACCTCTACAGCAACCTCGCACCGCCCTTTTCCCACGGGCAGCAGGGCACTCCACGGCCCCTTCCGGTCGGGCAGTGGGTGCACATCGAAGCCCTCTACGTGGGAGCCACCGACGCCACGGGCCGCATCGCCATCTGGCAGGACGGAACGCCGATCCTCGACGTCGATGGCGTCCAGACCCTCCTGCCGGGCAGCGCCGAGAAGCCGGTCTGGGGCATCGGCAACTACACCGATCACATCGCAGGCGGAGCGCAGCTAGGCGCCGCGACCCTGTACTTCGATGACGCCGTGGTGAGCACGCTTCCCATGCATCCCTACCTTCGCTAGCGATCGCGCTGAGCGATCCTGGGACTTTCATCGATTCGTACGGCTCGATCGGCCATCCCTTCCCCTGGCATCGTCAACGCTGGCCCACTGCCCGGGCGATCGAAAGCCTTGACCACATCCATGCCAAGCTTCCATTCGAGCCGCAGCCCCTTGGGACTTGTGCTCGCCGCCACTGTCTTGCTGGTCTCCTTCGCATGCACCCGTTCCCCTGGATCTGGGCATGGCGGCTCCAGCCGTGAAACAGCGGATACCAAGCGGGGTGGAGTGCACGCGGACAGCCTTGCGGTGGGCGAAGAAGAGCGCGAGTTCCGGTACTTCCTGCCAGAGTCTCGGGGCGACGATGCGCGAGCCGTGGTGATCTACCTCCACGGCCACGGCGACAACATGCGGCACATTCTGGGCAGGGGCCTAGCGAGTTCCCCTTCGTCGGTCTGGATGCAGGTCGCCGAACGGGAGGGCTTTGTGGTTCTCTTCCCGCTCGGCGCGAAGGGGCCGGGCTGGAGCGGCAAGACGGGCTGGAATGACTGTCGCAGTGACGCCAAGGGCAACCCCAACGGG
The DNA here is from genome assembly GCA_964459495.1 of uncultured Planctomycetaceae bacterium. GTDB lineage: Bacteria > Planctomycetota > UBA1135 > UBA1135 > CAYWNK01. The sequence continues at coordinate 20,463 of CAYWNK010000035.1, read as the reverse complement.
GACGACATCGCTTTCCTGAGGGGCCTGATCGACTACGCGGTCACCCGCCTGCACGGCGACCGCAGCAGGGTCTACGTGACCGGCATGTCCAACGGCGGGCATATGGCCATGCGTGCGGCGATGGAGATGTCCGCGGAGATTGCCGCGGTCGCGCCGGTCGCCGCGCTTCTTCCCAGAGTCAGCCAGTGCTCTCCCCCTTCCCAGCCAGTCTCCATCCTCATGCTGCACGGCACCGAAGACCCCATCGCGCCATACGCCGGTGGCCCCATGGCGGGCGGGCGCGGCGAAGTGCTGTCCGCCCGTGCGACGATGGACACTTGGATTCGCTGGAACGGCCTCGACGACACGCCCGAAACCGAGACCCTGCTGCCGGATCAGGACACCCGCGACGGCTCCCGGGTGCTGGTGCATGCCCGCGAGCTGTCCCCAGGCGGGGTCGCCGTGGTCGCCTACGAGTTGCAGGGGGCCGGCCATACGGAGCCTAGCCGCAGCCAGAAGCTGGGCCGACTGCTCCAAGGCATCCAGGGCAAGCAGAACCACGACATCGAGATGGCGGAAGTGATCTGGGGCTTTTTCCGGGAGCGTTGAGGGGGCCCCGGCCCGGCTCACGCACCCGCAGGCGCAGCGCCCCTGCGGGGGAATGGGACCGCAACACCGACCCGATGGCTGCACCGGTCATCTCAGGCGCGCGATCCCGATCTCCACGCAGCGCAAACAGCCGAGCAAGCTCGGTCAAGTGCGAGACCCGATCCTCCGGATCCCCTCCAGCACGCCGTCTAGATCCACACAATCCTCCGCCACCTCCAGGCGGCCCGACTCAAACCAGTGCGGCGCCAGATAGGCTTCCACCGCGGCCCTCCGAGGGTACGACCCACGCGCCGCAACTCAGCTTCCAGGCGCTGCACCGCGCCACCGAGCTCCAGCACCCCGCCAGGACATTCGCTACCGCGTAAACCAGGCTGACCCGGCGCGACTCCCGCGGGATCCGCAACCCGCTAGCGTTCGAGCTGAAAGAGCGCGGACTCCTGAACCCACAGCTCCTGGCCCCCGTCGAGCCGGACCCGGGACCAGCCCGGCATCGAGTCGAAGACCTCCAGAATCTGACCCGCCTCGAGTCGCTCGAGGGTCGCCGCATCGGTCCTTGGCTCAGATCGGCCTCCCGCTCCGGACTGCAGAACGAGGTGAGCATCGGGCGGAGACAGCGCGTGCCGGACCCAAGGGGCAAAGAAGAGCGGCAGGGCGAGGAGCATCCACCAGCTCGCACTGCGCCAGCCCGAGCTGCCCCGCAGGGCCTCGCCCGCCAGGATCAGGGCCAACAGCAAGACGCCGCCCAAAGCCAACAGGCGCGACTCGCCCGCGGTGAACTTGCCCAGGATGCGGCCCGCCATGTCCTTCAGACTTCCCCCGTCCGCGGGGGGCAGCCCGGCCTCGGCCCGGGAGAGTTCCAGGTTCGCGAACAGGTCGCCATCCCGTGGGAGGTAGCGGAGACCGACCATGTACCAGCCCACCGCCTCCAGGAATCGATTCCTGCGGTAGGACGCGTTGCCCAGGTTGTAGGCCAGACGGCCACGCTCAGGGCCCGGCTCGGCCGCCTCGAGGGCTTCGTTCCAGACGGTCATCGCGCTGGCGTAATCCCCGGCGCGAAAGCGCTCAAGCCCCGCGTCCTGGGACAGTGGCAGGCCCGCGGCAGGAGCCTCCGGGGAACCACCGGAGCCTTCGCCTTGAGCGTGGGCCAAGGGCGCTGAAGGGACCAGTGCGAACAACATCGCGGCCGCTGCCAGGAGCATGCGGCGACACCCAATCGTGATTCTCACAGCGCCCCTCCAAACTTGCTGCCCGTCGGCGATCCAGCGAGCAGATCCGAGGACACCACTTTGGTGGCGACCTGCTCGATGCGCCTCGTCTCCATGGGCTCGTTGCCCGCGCCCCAGGCGCGCGCATCCAGCTCGCCCTGGAGCTCGCGCAGCTCCGTCACGAGCTCGGGGTGCAGCGCGACCTCACGCTCAGCCGCCCAGGTCTCGGGATCCCTACCGAGCCAAGCCAGGTCCGATTCACCGGTGACCGCGCCGAGGAAGGTCGCCAGCGCAGCGGACTGCTGTTCGGCCGTCCGGGCCTTGCGCAGGCTGCGACCCAGGCGGGAGCGAGCGCTGCGCCGCCGGCGAATGGCCGGAGCCGCAGGGTCACCAGCGCGCCGCACGGCTTTGCGGAGTAGGAACCAACCGGCAACAACGCCCAGTAGCGTCCACCAAACCGTCTTCCCCGCGGGCGCGGGTGCAGAGCCGGCATCCAGGGGGTGCGACTTGACGTCCCGGATATCGAAGACCTCTTCAGCCGGCCCGCTGGGCAGCTCGATGCCCTCAACGGGACGCACCCGGATCGGCACCGGCTCGGTCTCGATACGCTTGAACCGTTCGGATTCAGGATCAAAGGTCCATAGGGGAACCGACGGGATCTCCGTCAGCTCATGGGTCAGCGGCACCAGGTCGTAAGTCGCTCGGCGCGTGAGTGCGTCGTGCTCGGACGTCACTCCTAGGACCTGAAAGCCCTCGAACGCATCGAGTCGCTCCAGGTCCGGCAGCTCGAAGAACTCGACGTTAGCCTCACCGGTCCAAGCCAGCTCGAGCTCCAGGGAACCACCCGCGTCCACGTCGCGCACGTCGACTCGACGGTCGGCCTTGAGCATCCCGACCGCGCCGGTCCATTCCAGTGGCCTGTCCTTCTCGGGAATCGGCAGCACGTCGATCGTGAATCCCTCGAGGTTTGCGTAGAACTCGCGCCGCCGATCGGGCTCAAAGCCGCGGCCGCGGCTCACCAGCTCGGAGAATTCAAAGGTGCTCTGGGGGAAGCGTAGCTCCCCCGGTCGAGAGGCGATCAGGCGGCGCGTCAGCGAGTAGCGCTCGAACTGATGCTCTCCACGCTGCTCGCCCTGCAGCGGATCGATCAGGACCTTGAGACGCCGGTTCACCACAATCTCCTTCGGAGCCTGCGACAAGCTGCGCGGCGGCTTGGCCACGTCGAGGGTCCCCGGGAGCTCCGACCACCACGGCAGGTACAGGGCGGCTCCGGTCAGGGTGAGCACGTCGGCCCAACCAAAGCGCAGGTCCAGCGTGAACGGCTGGCCCTCGTAGACGCGCGTCGGCACGTCCTCGATCTCGAGGAAACCCAGCTCCGCGCCCGCGATGTCCTTCTTGACCTTCAGGGTGATCGGCTCGTCGGGCACGTTGCGCACCTCGCCGTCCACCTCCACCCGCAGGGCGGGAATCTCAAAGTCCCCGGCCTCCAGAGGCCGCAGGATGAGCGTCCAGGCCATCGTTGTGTGGCGATAGAGGCGGCCATTCATGCGGTGGGCGTAGCTCGAGGTCTCCGCCGGGCCGGGACCCAGAATCTCCATGTTCTCGACCTTGGGCACGCTGAGAATCCGGCAGGACCCGGCGTTCTCCACCTCGACCCGTAGCTCAACTTGTCCCCCGAGCTTCACCAGCCCGCTCGAAAGAACTGCCCGCGCGCGGATGTCGGACTGCTGGGCTGCCCCCACGGAGGCCAAGACCAGGAAAAGCGCCACCAACAGCAAAGCGCTGGGCAATCGCCCAGCGGCGCCGCCCGCCACAAGCCGGCCGGGCATTCCGTGCACTCTGCGCCTTTGTTCCATTGCTATCGCGTTCATCACCAATCCCGGTCGGTCGACTGTCGGCCCTGGCTCTGCATGACTTCGCGCAGCTCCTCGCCTTCCTTGTTGTGTTGCATCAGCGTCTCCAGGAGGCGCTTCATCTGCTCGTCCGTCAGGTGCAGCTCCTGCTGCTCCGCATCTTGCTCGCCTTCCGCCTCTTCATCCTGCTCGCCAGGCTCTTCCTCGTTCTCGGTCTCAGAGTCCTGCTGCTCGCCTTCCTGCTCCTCATCGGATTCCTCCGAACTCTCTTCCTGGGGCTCTTCTTCCTGCTCCTCGTCGCTCGGAGAGCCCTGGTCACCGCTGGATTCGGACTGCTCTTCCTCTTCCTGCTGGTCCTGTTCCTGGGGATCTTCCTGGGACCGGTCGGTGCCCTCGTCCTGCGTGCGCTCTTCCTCGATCCTCTCGATCTCGCGCAGGCGTCGCTGGATCCACTCGACGTTGGCGCGTGTGTCCGCGTCGCGCCAGTCCGCCCGGAGTCGCTCTAGGTAGTGCTCGAGCGCGCTCTCATAGGCCTTGCGCGCCAGGGGGAGCGGGTCTGCTCCCTCCTCGCCGCCGCCGGGTGCCGGCGGCTGGTAGCCCGGGGACATCGCATTCTGCGTAGCGCCCTTCACCTCGGGCACGGTCTCGAACAGCTCCTCCGCCAGATCCAGGTCCAACCAACCCAACCCGTACATCCCGTGCTGGCGCAGCTCTCCATCGCCGCTGCCGCGCACGGCCTGGAAGTCTTCCTCCGCTGTTTCCACCGCACCCTCTTGGGCCCGCGCCACGCCCAGGGTCCAGCGCAGACGAGCCTCGAGCCGATCGTCCACCGCCTCCGAGCGCCCACGGGGAGACGGCTCAGCCAGCCCCAAGCCCTTGGCTAGGCGCCCAGCCCGACGCAGTCCCCCCTGACCGAGCACTCGCAGGCCCAGGGAATCCAACGGGCCGCGCTTGTCCTGGTCCGCAGCCGCTCGACTTCTCAGCTGTTCAGCCAGCTCGGCCGCCTCGTCCAGATCCCCTCCGGCACACAAACGCGCAAACTCGTTCAGGCCTTCCTGGTCGACGCCTGTACTCGGGGTGCAGGCAGCCACCCAGCTAAGGCCGATCACGAGACAAGACCAAAGCGCGCGCTCGGCGCGGCTCAGGTCACTGCTGCTACTCGCACTCATGCGGAACTCCTCTGTGGTTCATCCTGCCGAGGATTCTCGACTCCTGCTTGAACGGTTCCGGCTGCCCGCAATCCGCTGCTTCGACGCCGCTCCGACATGCCCATCTCCAGCGCCAGGCAGATCACACCCAGCACGAGCGGCCATTGAAAACGATCGTAGGGCACGCGCTCCTTGCCGTCCTGGTAGGTGCGTCCCTCCAGGGTACCTAGACCTCGACGATACAGCTGGGTCAGCGCCAGCACCGATTCGTTGGCGGCCAGGTAGAGACCACCGGTCGCCCCTGCGATCGACTCGAGCGTGTTGCTCTCCAGGCGACTGACGACCTCATTGCCCTCCGGCCCGATCACCCAGCCCTGGTCCCCATTGGGAATCTTACCGCCCGAGTCGGTCCCCATACCCAGCACGTAGATGCCGATACCCTCGGCCCCAGCCCGCTCGGCGACCTCGAGTGCACGTCCCTCCAGGTCTTCGCCGTCGGTCACCAGGACGATCGCTTCGTGCGCACCAGACCGGCCGTCAAAGTAGGCGAGGGACTCCTCGAGGGCCATGCCGAGGTCCGTGCCGCCACGCCGATTGTCCTCCGGATCGAGTGAGTCGAGGAACCAGCGCAAGGTCTCCCGGTCGCGGGTCAGCGGAGCCACCGAGCGCACGTCGCCAGAAAAGGCCACCAGGCCCACCCGATCCCCGCGCAGCTCGTTCAGCAGCGCGCCGATCTGACGCTTTGCCTCTTCGAGCCGGCTGCGGCCCATGTCCTCCACCAGCATCGAGCGCGAAGTATCGAGCGCCACCACCAGATCCAAGCCGCGGCGCGGCACGTCCCGCAGCACGTAGCCCCGCACCGGTCCGAGCAGCGCGAGCGAGAACCAAAGCAGCGTGAGCACTCCCAGGCCAATGCGCAGTCGAGATCGCCCGCTGGCCGATTCCGCGAACAGCCGCTCGCGCTGACGTTCGACCGCGAAACGCGCCCGCGCCCTCCGCACGCGTCCGTGGGACCAAATGCCAACCAGCACCCCGATCGGAGCCGCCAGCAGAAGCAGGATCCACTCCGGACGCTGCAGATCGAAGCCCAGGATCCCAAGCGCCTTCCAGCCACCAAGCGAATTCAACTCACCCTCCGCGCCCAGGTGTGCCGGGACAGGAACGCAACGCCGTACAGAAGCAGCGCCAAGCGCAGCCATTGGGGATAGAGGTCGTAGTGCTCGGCAAAGCGCGTCGATGAACGTTCGGTACGTTCCAGCTCCTCGATGGCTGCGTAGGTGCCCTCAAGATCCTTGCCGTCGACGGCGTGAAAGAAGCGCCCGCCCGTGAGCTCGGCGATCGCGGGCAGGTCCCCCACATCCACGGGCCGCTGTACGAGCCGTCCCTGGCGCAGGCTGCGCGCGCGCACGGTCTTGGGACCACTGAAGATCGTGTAGACACGAATTCCCTGCTCGGCAGCCATACGGGCGGCATCCATCGGAGTCACCAGATCGATCGTGTTCTCGCCGTCGGTGAGCAGCACGATGACGCGCGAAGCCGCATCGCTGCCGTCCATAACCTCGACGGCCGTGCCCAGCGCCACTCCGATCCCCGTTCCGTCCAGGCGCTTGGACGTCTCGTAGTTCAGCTCGGCAAGCACCCCCAGCAGGGACTCCGCGTCGAGCGTGAACGGACAGAGCAGCTCGGTGAAGAGAGCGAAACCGAGCAAGCCTACGTTGTCTGCGGCTCCCTCCTGGTCGGTCATACGCCGCTCGGCGAATTGACCGATGACCTCCTTGGCCATGTCGAAGCGGGTCTTGCGGCTCGCGTCGATCTCCTGGGACATCGAGCTCGAGCGGTCGATCAACAACAGGATGTCGACCCCTTCGGTCGTGCTGACAAAGCTCTCCGAGCCCTTGAGCGGCCGAGCGAGCGCCACCACCGCCAGCAGAAGGGCCAGGCCCTCGGCCAGCACGACGAGCCCCGTCAAGCGCTGCAGGCCCGAAGCTTGCACCTCCCCCGAGATCCCCGGCACGCGCACGTGGGCGTAGCGCCGACGGCCACGGCCCAGGAGCATCACGATCGGCACGATCAGCAGGGCGATCAGGAAGTACGGGTCGGCGAACACGTAGCCGCCGTACACGCGCCAGCCGGTCTCGACCGCGCTGCGCTCGAGGCCAGCCTGGAGGAGCGAGGCGATCACGGCTGCACATCCTTAAAGTCTGCCCGCAGCACCGTCGCGGTCTCGATCTCGTCCAGCAGGCCCAGGGCGCGCTTCAATAGATCGAGCTGACCCAGTCGGCCCTCCACGGGCCCGAATTTCATGTCGTCGGCGCGCAGCAGCAAGCTCTCCAGCTCTGCGCGACCGTCCGCCGACAGGTGAAGCCCCGCCGCGTCTTGGTCGGCGAGCCATTCCGCCGCTGCGTGGCCCGGCGCGGCCTTGCCGGTGCGCGACTCAACGGCGTCGCGCAGGGCACCGGACACCTCGAAGCCCACGCCCCGCTCGTCGGCTTGACCGGCGCCGTTCAGATTCTCTCCGCCCCCGTCGAGCAGGGTCTGGAGACGCGCCCGGGGCGCGATCCGCTCGGGTTCGACCACGGTTTCCTTCTGCGCCTTCCTGCGCACGAACCCGATGCCGGCAGCGCAGAACAACCCAGCGAACCCCAGCGCGGCCCACAGGCCCCAGGGCCGACGGTCCACCCCGAGTCCGTCCCAGCCTGGCGCCGCAGGCAGCCCCCGCGGCTGGTCCTCATCCGAGCCCAGCTCCCCGGCCACCACCAAACCCGGCCCCCCCATCCACTCAAGGTCCAAGCCGCTCTCCAGCTCGATGCTGACTGGCGGACCGAGGGCCTCGCCGGGCTCCGTGCCGATCACCGTCCAAACCAGGCTGGTTGTCGCCCGCTCTTTGCCGTCGATCGGCGCGGCCGGCACGGTCGCCATGTGCGGCCCGTCGGTGACAAGGATGTGCGTCCCCATCGAATCGAAGGTCTCAGGCCCTCCGATGACCGTGTCCGCGCCGTCGTGTTGGACTTCGAGGCGCCAGCGCGTGGGCTCCCCGATCGCGGCCTCTGCCGGCTCGATGGTCCAGCTCGCCTGCTGGCCGAACGCTGCTCCGTGGAAGACGAGCAGGAGTGCCCAGGTGTACGCAGCCTTCATGCCTGCCGCCTCCCCATCCGCAGTGCGCGCCGGCGGAAGTACGCCACCAGCGGGACGCTCAGGTCCTCCCCGGCGTGGATATCCATGACGTCGACCCGCGCGCGCGCCAGGTGCTTGTTCACGCGCTCCTCTCGGGCCTTGGCATCGGCAGCCCAAGCGGCGCGCACGGCCTCCGAGCGCCCGTCGATCTCCCGCGCCTTGCCGGTCCGGCTGGAACGCAGCCAAAGGGGTCCTACCGGCGGCAGCTCCTTCTCGAGACCGTCGAACACCCGCACCGCGATGACATCGTGGCGCCGGCCGAGTCGACTCAGCTGCTCCACCCAGCGTCCACCGTCCTCGGCGCCCGCGAAGTCGGAGAAGAACATCACCAGGGACCGGCGGTGCAGCACGTTGCCGGTGGCCTCCAGCACCCCGTGGAGATCCGAGGGCTCGGAAGAGACCGGAGCCGTCATCACGTCCGCGATCAGCCGCAAGATGTGGCGGCTCGACTTGCCGGACTTCAGGTGGCTGAGTGTCTCGGGCCCGAACAGGGTGAGCCCCACGCGATCCTGATTGCGCATGGCCACGTGGGCCATCAGCCCCGCCAGCTGCGCCGCCGCCTCGCGCTTGGTCCAGTCCCCGGTTCCGAAATCCATCGAGAGCGCGGTGTCGACGAGCAGGTGGATCGAAAGCTCCCGCTCCTCGCGGTAGGCCTTGACGAAGGGCTCCCCCGCCCGCGCGGTCACGTTCCAGTCGATGGCGCGCACCTCGTCCCCTGGCTGGTAGGGCCGCACCTCTTCGAACTCGATGCCCTGTCCGCGGAACACCGATCGATAGCTGCCCGCCAGGGCCGTGTTCACGAGCCGATGCGTGCGGATCTGGAGCTTCTGCACCCGAGCCAGCAGCTCGGGAGCGACACGACCGTCCGGTTCCCCGGCGGGCTTGCGCTGCTTCAGGGCGTCCATGGGGAACGCCGGCTAAGGCACGGGAACCGTATCAAGCACGCGCGTGACCAGCTGGTCCGCGTCGATGCCCTCCGCCTCCGCTTCGTAGGTGGGCAGGATGCGATGCCGCAGAACCTCGATCCCCACCGCTTTGATGTCAGACGGAGTGACGTAGCCCCGGCGGCAAAGGAAGGCGTGCGCCCGCGCCGCAAGCGTGAGCCAGATGGTCGCGCGCGGAGAGGCGCCGTACTGCAGGTAGGGAACCAGATCGGAGAGGCCCGAGGTCGCCGGGCGCCGCGTGGCGCCCACAAGGTCGACCACATACTCCGCCAGCCGCGGATCCATGCTGACCTGGTTCACCATGCTGCGCGCATCAGCGATCGTGTCCAAACCGACCACCTCGCGCACCTTCATGTTGGGTTCGGTGCGCGACATGCGGTCGAGGATGATCAGCTCTTCCTCGCGGGTCGGGTAGTCGATCACCACCTTGAAGGCGAAGCGGTCGAGCTGGGCCTCGGGCAAGGGGTAGGTGCCCTCCTGCTCGATCGGGTTCTGGGTCGCCAGCACCAGGAAGGGCCGCGGCAGGGGGAAGGTCTCCCCGCCGACCGACACGCTGCGCTCCTGCATGGCCTCGAGCAGCGCCGACTGCACCTTGGCGGGCGCGCGGTTGATCTCATCGGCCAGGACGAAGTTCGCGAAGATCGGCCCCTGGCGCACCGAAAAGGTGCCCTCTTTGGCGTTGTAGATCTCCGTCCCCACCAGGTCCGAGGGCAGCAGGTCAGGCGTGAACTGCAGGCGAGCGAAGCTGCCTTGAACCCCTTGGGACAGGCAGGCCACCGCCAGAGACTTGGCCAGGCCGGGGACCCCCTCGAGCAGGATGTGGCCGCCCGTGAGCAGGCCGAGGATCAGGCTCCGGGTCAACGCTTTCTGGCCGACCATCACCTCTCCTAGGGCGGCCTCGAGTTCGGGTACCCAGGCGCTCTTCGCTTCGATATCGGCGGCTTGGGGCAGGGTCGTGGAGTCGGTCATAAAACTACAGTCAGGGCAGGACTTCAGTGGTGGCAAAGGTAACGCAAGGCTGGGCACGAATCGTGTCCGAGTCTGGTCTACTACTACCCACTTACAGAGGAGGCGGGGTGCTGGATCAAGGCGAGATCACGCCCCGCTCCCGCAGCTTCTCGGCCGCCATCAGGGTCTGGCGGGCGTAGTGCAGGGCCCCGGTGCTCCGTCGGCCGGCGGCTTCGGCCTCCTCCTCGGAACGGCACCAGGCCGCATAGGACCCGTGCTCGTCGCTCCAGCGCATCAGCTTGGCCCGTCCCGCGTTGTAGGAAACGAGCACGGCTTCAAGGTCCCAGTCCCCGGCGTGCTCGAGCAGCCAGGCCAGGTGGCTCCCGGCGAGGCGCACGTTCAAGGCATCGTCGTGCAGCACCGCATCCCGCTCCGGGGGCGGCAGGCCCAAACGCTTCGCCGCGTCCTGCGCCGCCGGCAAACCCAGCTGCATCAGCCCCATGGCGCCGGCGCTGGAGGTCTGCCCCCCCCGCCCGCGGCTCTCGGAGTACATGATTCCACCCAGCAGGAACGCATCCACCGCCGACTCCTCGGCGGCGGCGCGCAGAAGCTCGGCGTGCCCCTCGACGAGGCGCAGGCCAAGCTCGTCCTGCACCGCGGCGACGATCGGCGCCGCCGGCCCCCGCCGCCAGAGGCCTGCGGCCCCCAGGGCGACCAGCAGCCCGATCCCCAGGGCCGTGACGCGACCCCAGCGACCCTCAGGCCACCTCCAGCGGAGCACTGCGCTCACCATCCCCCGATCTCCAAGGCCAACGCTCGCCGCGGCTACTTGCCGCCGCCTTCCAGAAGACGGTTCACAAGATCCTGGATCCAGGCCTCGCGCTCTTCGGGATCCGCGGGCAGCTCGCCGATCTCGCCGATCCTGCCTGCGCCCCGATGCTCGATCTCGCGGCGGGCCCGCTCGGCGAGCCACGGCTCCGGGCGCCGCAGCACCTCGGCGAGAAAGAGCCACGCGTCGCGCGAGAGCTCGGCCCCAAAGTGCTCTTCCACCGGCTGGGGCGCGGGCAGGCTACGGATCTCGGCCGCAGCCAGGAACCAGGGCAAGGCTTCATCGTGCGTCACGCCATCCCACCAACGCCACCAGTCCCGGGCGGGGTTGGACGAAGCGCGGAAGTCCACGCAGGACAGGATGGTCAGCTCCCCGAGCGCCAGTTGGTCGCCGGGGTCCTCGGTCACGAGCCGCAGCAGGGCGCTACCCGCCGCCGGTACCATCTGACGCGCGAGCAGCAGCGCGGCCTCTCGGCGGACGTCGTCGTCGGCGGAACGCAGGGCGCTATAGAGCTCATCGTGGGCGGCGACGCCCAAATCCAAGAGCCCCGTGCGCGCGGCCAGCCAGGTGTCGGAGTTGCGCCCTTCGCGCAACAGACCCACCAGCACGCTCGCCACGCGCGGATCGCCCAGCTCCGCCAAACCCAGCGCAGCTTCGGTGCGGAAGGCACCGCCGGATTCGGTCAGGGTCGTCAGGAGCACCTCGCGAGCGTCCACGCCCCCGAGCTTGCCGATCGACTGCAGCGCTGCACGACGCACGTCCGGTTCGCCCCGCTCGGCGCGCAGGATCAGCTTGGGCAGCAGCGCCGTCACTCCGCCCGCCCCCGCCGCGGCGACGGCCTGAACCTCGACACCGGGGTTCGCGTCGTCCAGCAGTTTTTCAAGGGCCGCCACGTCATCGCCACGGGGATCGTCAGCCAGGATCTCAGCTGCCAGACCGCGCAGCAGCGGCCGTGAATCTTCCGCGGCCTCCAGCACGGCGGCGTGCCCGAGGCGCTTGAGCACCCTGCGGATCGCGCCGGCACCATCCACCTCAAAACGTTCGTACAAGGTCGCGATGAGCTCATGGCCCAGCGCCAGCTCGGCGCTGGTCGCAGGAACGGGTGCCTCCTCCTCGCCTAGGCCCACCGAAATCAGAGCCAGATCGACCAGGCGCTCCGCACGATCGGCGAAGAACTTCTCTTCACGCAATCGCGCCACAAGTCGCCCAAAGTCGCCCTCCGACGCCACGTTCAGCTTCGGATCGCTGTACAGCGACAGCAGTTCCTCGAGGCCCCCCTGCCGCTCCTCGAGCTCCGCCGCCGCAAGCCAATCCAGCACGAGGTCCGCCAGGGCCCGGGCCCGCTCCTTCTCACCGCGCGCCTGGGCCCACCAGGGACCCGCGTCGCGCACGAGCTGCACCTGATTGCGATGCCGCTCGGGATGGGGATAGCGCTGCCAGCGGTTGCGGGTCCGCAGGCTGCTGAGGGTGTCGGCGAGGCGTTCAAACCAGGCGTCTCCCGCGCCGGTGCCGTAACGGAAGGACTTGCTCGCGCTGTCGATGCTGACCTCCAGCGAGCGCCCACGCCCGACGCGATTGCCGCGCGGACCCGGCAGGCGGGTGGCCCCAAACACGCCCTCTTCCTGCAGCCGCAGGAACAGCTCGGTGGACTGGCCAGCGTCGAGGTACAGGGTCTCGCTCGCCGCTGCATTCGCCGTACTTGCCGCCAGCAAGCCGTCGCCCAGGAGCTCGAAGCTCACGCCGGTGGCCGCGTCTGCCCAGCTCACTCGCACCCGGGCGGCGTCCTGGGGGCCGACGTCGAGGATCGCACGGGCCGGCTGGAACGCGGCGCCGCGTTCGACCCACCACTGGGCCCAGGCGGGTCCGTCCGCGCCCAGGCTCTGGCCGGAAATCTGCTGCAGCCGGCGCTGGGCGATGGGCTGGATTGCCTCATGGTCTTCAAAGAACTGCAGCCCCGCCACGACCGAGACCAGCTCGGCGGGCACGCCGGTGCGCATCCACTGGGGAACGCGCTCGGCCCGCGTGCGGAAGCCGATCCCGGAGAGCGCCGCGGCGCTGACGCCGGCAACAAAGGGATCGCTCGAATCCATGCCACGCAGCAGCGCTTCGGTGTGATCGCCGGTCAGGATCGGCTCCACGTTGCGGTCCTCGCGCTCGATCAGCGCCAGCACGGCGCAGGCGTTGGTGCGCAGCACCCAACCGTCCCCAAAGGCAGCCGACATCAAGGCGGGGGTCACCTCTTCCGATTCCGAGCGAGCCAGTGCGCGCGCCACGAAGGCGACCACCTTGCCGCGCGGATCGTCCATGTGATCGATGAGCGTCTCCAGGGCGGCGGCCCCCTCGATCTGGGCGACGAATTCGAGCGCCCTCAGGCGGGCGTCACCGCTCGACGCATCGAGGGCCGGGCGCAGCAGCTCGAGCCACTCGGGCTGGGGGCCACCGGTTTTCTGCTCCAGAGCGCGGGCGGCCGCGCTCCGCACGGGCACCTGGGGATGGGCCAGCAGCCTGCAGAGCAGCTCGGGGCTGGCGCGCACGGGGTCGCGGGCCACCAGCTCATCGAGGGCCGCGCCCGCAACGCGGTTGGGCATGCGCGCTTTGATGCGCTGCACCACCTGATCGGCATCCTCGCCCTCGCCCCCGCGCAGCAGGGTGCGCAGGGCGACAATCATCGTCGGACCGTGGTCGCTGGCCAGCGCCATCCGCGCAGGGGCCAAACCGCCCTGACCGAGGGCCAGCAGCTCATCGGGTGCGTGCAGGACTTCGGAGCTATCCATGCGCTTCACCTGGGAGATCCGATCCAGGATCGACTGGCCAGCGCGCAGGAGACCGAGGTCAACCCCGCCCGCCGCAACCGGGGCCGGGGCTTCGGCCGGTGCAGGGGCTGTCCCGGGCTCAGCGCCAGCTCCGCGGGCATCTCCCCCGCCGGTGGACCCTGGTCGTCGCGCACCAGGGGAGGGCAGGTCCAGACCGACCCCACCGCTAGCGGCGCCGGAGTGCTTGTGCAGCCGCGGCGTCTGACAAACCACGCACCAGGCCTTCTGCATCCCGTTCTTGGCTGCCGGGTCGAAGGGGGTGGTGTAGTTCCGCTCGTAGCAAACCGTGCACTCCATGAAGGGTGCCGTGTTGCCGCGGGGCCGCGCACCGCCCTTCGGCCGATCGGCGGGCTTGGTCGCGCTCGGCTTGCGCCCCCCCGCCTTAGGCAGATCGAGCTGGGCCTGGGCGCTGGAAACCAGCAGCAGGAAGGTGAGGGCACCGAAGAGGAATCGCAGCATTGCGGAGGGCGAGGGGGGAAGGGCGGGCGGCTTCGTTCGCGGCCTACCCGGGCAAGCCCTGGAGGATACTGGTTGATTGGGCTCCAGCCCGGGTGGGGCGGAATTTCGCGGGGAACCCGGCGGCCCCGGCAGGCCTAAGGGGCGAGTTCGGGGCCCGCCCGGTCCGCGTACCGGGCCGCCAGGGCCGGTTCCGCCTGGATCAGATCGCGGGCGGCCAGAAAGAGGTCCAAATCCCGCTCGGGGTCCGCCAGCCCCTCATCCGGCTTGCCCGATTGCCGCAGCCCGGCCAGTTCCCCCATCCCGCGCTTGGCCAGGTCTTCCTCCGCTAGGGCAAAACCGTCGTGGGAGCGCTCCAGCAACTTGAGCCGCTCCGCCGCCTTGGCGGGCCCCAGCAGGAAGCACCAGGAATCCCCCGAGCCCCGGCCAACCCGGCCGCGCAGCTGGTGCAGCTGGGCCAGCCCGAGCTTCTCCGCCCCCTCGATCACGATCGTGGTCGACGAGGGGACGTCCACCCCCACCTCGATCACGGTCGTCGCCACGAGCAGGCCGATGTCCCCGCGCCGGAACCGGTCCAGGCGGAACGAGCGCTCCTCGGACGGCAGGCGGCCGTGGACGAGCTCGACGCCGAAACCGCGGACCCGCTCGTCGGCCGAGAGTGCCGCGAAGCGCGCCTCGGCCCCCTCCCCGCTGGAGCTGCCCTCGGACGTGGCCTCCCCGATGCGCGGGCACACCCAGTAGGCCTGCTCGCCGGCGGCCAAGCGCTTGTTGAGATACGGCAGGATCTTCGCACGCTCCGCGCCGCGCACCCAGCGGGTGCGCAGACGGCCGCGCCCCGGCGGAGAATCGCGCAGCGACGACACGTCGAGATCCCCGTAGAGCGTCAGCGCCAGCGTGCGCGGAATCGGCGTCGCCGTCATGAGCAGCAGGTGCGCCTGGCTTCCCTTGCCCGCCAGCGCGGCGCGCTGCCCGACGCCGAAGCGGTGCTGTTCGTCGATGATGACGAGGTCGAGCCGACGGAATTCCACGCCGTCGCTGAAGAGCGCGTGCGTGCCGAAGGCCACCTGGCCGCGGCCGCTGCGCAGGGCCTCCCGGGCGGCCCGCTTTTGACCAGCACCCAGGGATCCTGTCAGCAGCACGCTCTCGATCCCCACGCTCCCGAGGATCTTGGCCGAGCCGTAGTGGTGCTGCTGGGCGAGCACCTCGGTGGGCGCCATGATCGCGACCTGCCCGCCGGCTTCGATGACCATCTGGGCCGCGTAGAGCGCCAGCGCCGTCTTGCCCGTCCCCACATCCCCCTGCAGCAGCCGGCGCATGGGCACGAGGCGCTCCAGGTCCCGGCGCAGCTCGCCCGCGATGCGCGCCTGCCCTGCGGTCAGGGTGTAGGGGAAGCGGGAGAGGATCTCGGCGTGGGTCGCGTCCGGCAGGCGTACCGCACGGGCGCGTGGCCCGCCCGGGGCCGGGCCGTCCCGGCGCGCGAGGAGCCCCGCCTGCACGGCGAGAAGCGGCTCAAGCGCCAGCCGCCGGCGCGCCGCCTCAAAGGCGCCCGCACTCGCCGGCCGATGGGCGCTGCCGATAGCCACGCCAAGGGCCGGCAGATCGTGCTCAGCAAGCACCTGCGCAGACAGTGGATCTTCCACCTGCTCCGCCCAGGTCTCTGCGGCCTCCGCGCACATCCGTGCCAGCGTTGCATCCGCGATTCCCGCCGGCGCCGCGTAGACCGGCTCGAGCGTACCAGGCTCGGGCAAAGGCTCGCTGGAGCGCCCGATGCGCGGTGCATCCAGGGCCGGCCCCTGGCTGTCGACCACTCGCCCGAAGAGCTCGATCCGCTCGCCCCGCTTGGCCGCGTCCGCCATCCACGGCTGGTTGTGCCAAATCGCCGCCAGCCCGCCCGATTCATCGGCAAGCACCATGCGCAGCACCGTGCGCTTGCCGGGGAGTCGCAGCAACCGGGTGCCGCGCACCTCGGCTTCGATCCGCACTTCTTCCCCCATCCGCCGGCTCGCCTGGGCCAACGACACCGCGCCTGGCCACACCCTGAGTCGGCGCGGCAGGTGAAAGAGCAGATCGCGCACACAGCCAATCCCCGCCTTCTCGAGCCGCTTCGCTTTCGCGGGCCCGATGCCGGGCAGGTCGGTCAAGGGCCCGAGCGGGTCCTCGGTGGGATTGGCGCTGCTCACTGGAAGCAATCTAGCAGCCCCATGGGGCCCCTACTCGCCTGCTCTCCGAAACAAGCCAAGCCCTACGAAAACCGGCAGGTGTTGGCGCTACGGCGGCGGAATTCAGGCCACCGCTCTCACCACGTCAGCACCGCGTGGACCGGCGCGTGGTCGGAGCGAATCGCCGGGCCCACCGCGCGCTCGATCGCTGCCGGTCCGCGCAGCAGGATGTGGTCCAGGCACAGCAGCCGCAGCCCGAACCAGTCGGGCAGGTGGTCGTGGGTCCAGCTCGGCTGGCGCCCGAAGCCCAACCGGGAGTCCGCCAGTCCGACTCGCCCGAGGAGCGAACGAAACAGGGGCGACGCGCCCGTAGCGTTGAAGTCGCCGAGCACGATGAGCGGCTCGCCCATGGCCAGCCCATCCGGATCCGCCGCCAGGTCCGCGCCCAATTCTGCGAAGAAGCGCTCCCGCTCCGGCATGCGCCAGTCCTTGCCGGGCCGCGGTGGATGGACCACGACTACGCGCGTCCCGCCCCCCCAGTCCAGGCGCGCGTCCAGCCGCATGGGCCTTCCGTGCTCCAGCGAATCCGGGGCGTCCAGCGCAGCGCTCGAGATCCGCTCAAAGGGAATCCGCGACAGCAAGGCCATCCCGAAGAAGTCGTGCTCGATCACCCACTGGTGGGGAAAGCGCTTCTCCCAGGTGCGCAGGATCTTGGGCCAGTTCAGCTTCGATCGATCCGAGTCGAGCACCTCCTGCAGGGCGAGAACATCGAGATCCTCGGAGTCGATCCACTCCCCCAACGGATCGGGGTGGGCGATTCCGAAGAGCAGGTTGGCGCTGCCGATGCGCAGGTCCGGCACCTTGGTCGCCCCAGGGATCGCAGCCGCAGGCCTGGGCGATGCCACCGCCAGGAACCACCCGGGGGCGCAGGCGAAAACCCCAAGCGAGATCGCCAGACCGCTGCGCCAGGGAGCGCGAAGAAAGGCGAAGAGTGCTCCGCAGGTCACCAGACCGAGTCCAAGCAGGTGGCGCAGGTCGACGGTCCGGCCGCCGAAGTAGCTGCCCGGCGCGAGCTGCCCCGCCACCAGCACAGCGGCGCCCAATGCGGCGCCTGCGCTGATCGCGGCGCATACGAGGGCACGGGCCTTTCCGGCCTTGGCAGGCTTGGTGTCCGTCACGGCGCAAGACCATACGACGGAGCCGCTGCGGACACGCTGCCTGAGGGGCAAATCGCACGATTGGGATCGTGCGGCCCCGGAGCTGGGGTCCCGACTGGCGCTGCGGGCTAGCCTGCTTCCCGCTCGTCGTGCTTGCGCGCGCTCTCGAGCAAGAGCGCCAGCACGTTGAGGCGTGCCCGGTTCTCGGGCATGTTCGGCAGCCTAGGCTCAAAGCGGAACGCCGTTCCCTCGCGGAAAGCGAAGAGGCGATCGAACAGGCCCTGGATCTGCACCATGAGGGCCTTTTGCAGGTCGTCCGCGTCGACGAGCGAGCCCTCAAGCAGGATCGCCCCGAGCATCTTCGGCGAGCTCTGGTGACAGAACAGCAGCGACTGCAGGCGTTCTGCGGTCAGACTTCCCATGCCCACGAGGATTTCGCCCAGCCGCAGATCGGCCGGCGTGTTCTCGCTGTAGGCGTGTACAAGGTCCCCATTCTGGAAGTGCAGGTGCACCTTCTCCGCCTCGTTGGAAAGGACCAGCTGACCGGTCTTCGCCTGGGCCCGGAGCATGCCGATCAAGTCCGGCAGGTCCATGACCTTGCAGTCCCCCGAGAACCCCTCGGAGCTAGCGGTCAGATCCTCCAAGTTGACGGTTTCCTCGGGCTCATCGCTCGAAGACGCCGTCGTCAGGTGCTTGGCCAGATTCTGAACACTGCGTGTGAACCAGCTCGAGCGCGCCGGCCCGACTTCGCTCTGTCCTTCCTCGAGGGCGGTCAGGGCCAGCTCCATGTACTGGGTCGCCCGCTTGGCCTCGGCACAGAGTTCCTTGGATCGATCCCAGCTGCGGCGCCAACGTTCGTTGGCACCGAAACGCTTGATTTGTTGTTCCAAGCGCGCATGGACCTCTTTCAAGGCCTCGAGCTGCTTAGCGTTTCGTTGTTCAGACATGGGTTCGAGAGGATCAGGCTCCTGTTGCTTCGTCGGTGGATCAAAGCGACCTGAAGGGAACCTAGTAAGAACCAGCTGCGGACCCGCCCAGAAGCTCCACGAGACTCCTCAGGGGGTTGTCGCCCAGGGCCTCCTGCCCCTCCAGGGCGCTGATCACGCCCTCCCGTAGGAAGACCGCTACCGGCCCACGGTCCTCGGCCTGCTCCAAAACGAGAGCGCGCGCCCAGGCGCCAAGGACGCGGCGGGCCTCGTGGGGATCGGCGGGACCCGCGTGCAGCTGACGCCCGCGAGCCGCCAGGCTGGATACCGGCACGTCCAGGGGCAGCACCATCCAGGGCTGCCCCTGGACCTGCGCCCGCTCGGCCGCACGCTGCAGATGAAGGACCGCCCGCTTGGGCAGCAGGACCCCCGCCGCAGGCACTCGCTCCGCGGCGATCGTAAGGTCGCCAGCCATGCTGACGGCGTACACGTCGAGCCCTGCCCCTGGACCAAACTGGGGCGTCACCGCCTGCCCGCTACGCGCCACCGTCAGGGCACCGGAAAACAGGGCCTCCGCCGTTTCGATCGATCGCTCCCACCCGAGCCGCCGGGCGCTCAGGATCGCGTCCGAGGCACCCGCGCCCGTCGCCGGATCACGCTCGGTGAGCAGGCTCTCGGGCTGCCCCTGCGCCAGACACAGCACCTCGGCGTCCGCCATCCGCGCCAGACACGCTGCGTGCGCAACGGCCGCTTGACGAGCTTCGAAGTAGGCGCTGACCTCGCTTGTCGTTCCCATCACCCGTTCCCCAGCAGGCAAACCGGAGGGAGCGACGAGATCCGAGACCACCACCGTTGCGCCCATTCCAAGCGCCCGCGCCTGGAGCAGCCAAGAGAGCGCCGCCGCATCTCCGCCGATCACCCCCCAGTCCCGCCGGCCGCCACGGGCCAGCCCCCTCGTCGACGGCCCAGGGGGCACCACGTGCAGCACGAGCGCCACCCGCCCGAGCCCGCGCTCGGCCCAGCCAGCAAGCTCCGCCCCGGTCGCCGAGGATCCTAGGCTTCCGAGCCGCGTGTCGAACGGGGTTTCGACCAGGGCGCCCAGGGGGGCGAGACTGACGCGCAGGCCACGGCGCGGCGAGCTCTCGCCAGTCGGCGGAAGCATGCGCGCACGCCAGCGGGTTTCGAGCGCGGACCAGTCCAACGGCGCGGTCCCTTGCCAGGCGAGGACCAGTTGATCGGGGACCTGCTCGATCGCGATCCGCACGAGCAAGGCGCGGGCGGGGTCGCGTTCATGGGGCGAGGCGCTGGACCCGGCCCCGTCCACTAGCTCGGCCAGCGTGCCCGGCCAGCCTCGCCCATCCTGCAGCCAGCGCTCCAGGGCATGGCCGCCGTAGCCATCGGCAGCTTCGATCCCGGCGGCCTGGGGCAGCCAGTCCAGCCCCGCAGGACCCAGGCGCTCAAGCAGTCGCTGCGTCGCCGCCGCGGCCGCTGCGCGTTCGGCCGCCAATGCTCCGCTCGGATCCACGCGCACCTCGATCGCGTGGCGCCCAACCTGCGCGATCGCGAATCCATCCAGGCCTTGCTCGACCGTCGCGAGGTCGTCCATCCAAGCCTCCACAAGCAGGGCAGGCTCCTCGGATTCGTCCGCGCGGAGATCGGCGGGCAGCCAGCGCTCGGCGCGCGGGGTCGCCGCGTCCAACGCCGCGCGAATCCCATCGACCCGTACCCGCTCAACCGCCCGGTGAAAGCGCGCCTTCCGACCGTTCGCCCCGCGGCTGATGTAGCTCTCTGGCCAGCGCATGCGGCCCGGTGTCAGGTCGAGGAAGGTCTCGTGCCGCGGCTCGCCCGCCGGGTTCAAGCCAACCTGGAGCACGGGCTCGGGACCGTGCCAAAGCCACAGATGAGGACGCGAGCCGGGATGGAGTCCCTCCAACAGCGCGGCCTGAACCGTGGGGTCTTCCGCACACACCAAGGTCAACGGCAAGCCAGGCCGGTCCGGGTCCTCCCAGGTCGCCACCAGCCGCAGACCCGCGCGCGGGACGATCCGGCCGTGGAGCGCCACCCGGGAATCGCGATCCTCCAGCCCAAGCACCTCGAGCAGGGGCGCCAAGGGGGCTTCGCCGGGGGCACCTACGATGACCCTCGCCAGGTCCCCGGGGACCGATTCACCCGGGCTCGCTATCCGCTGGACAGCCAGTCCGGACGCCTCCCAGCGGCTTGCGGCACGCTCGAGAGAGCGTTCGAGGGCCAGAGCCCCTTGCCC
>CAYWNK010000034.1:0-33418 GCA_964459495.1 uncultured Planctomycetaceae bacterium | reverse complement strand
TATCCCAAGTGCCGGGGTGGGGGGGAGCCTAAGATCGAGACCCGCGCGGCACCCGCCGCGATCCGCGACGACCCCGAACCCCATCAGCCATGACCCTGACCCGTGAAGCCGCCTGGGACCAGCTTTGCGCCTGGACCGAGACCGATTCCCTGCGCAAGCACGCCCGCGCCGTCGAAGTCGTGATGCGCGCGGCCGCCGAGCGCTACGGGGCCGGCGCGGCCGACGTCGAGGCCTGGGGCATCGCCGGCATGCTGCACGACGGGGACTACGAGCGCTGGCCCGAGGAGCACCCCGCCCGCATCGTCGCCTGGCTTCGGGAGCAGTCCGAGCCCGAGATCGCCCACGCGGTCTCGGCCCACTACACCAAATGGGGGGTGGCCTACGAGTCGACCCTCGACAAAGCGCTGTTGGCCTGCGACGAGCTCACCGGCTTCATCGGCGCCTGCGCCCTGGTGCGGCCCGAGGGGATCGGCACGCTCACCGCGAAGAGCGTGAAGAAGAAGCTCAAGGACAAGGGCTTCGCCGCCAAGGTCGAGCGCGACGAGGTCACCGCGGGCGCCGAGATGTTGGGCGTCGACCTGGGCGAGCACATCACGTTCATCATCGAGGCGCTACGTCCCCACGCCGCCGAGCTGGGTCTGGAGGGCCGCGGGGCATGAGCGATCCCAAGGAGATCCTGTCGGAA
Organism: uncultured Planctomycetaceae bacterium; assembly: GCA_964459495.1. Lineage (GTDB taxonomy): Bacteria > Planctomycetota > UBA1135 > UBA1135 > CAYWNK01. Next base: position 32,733 of record CAYWNK010000034.1, on the reverse strand, counting down.
GCCGCGATCGAAGCGCACCTGGAGTCCCTGGCCCCCTGGGCCCTGTTGGACGGCTACCTCGTCCGCGAAGACCAGCCCGAGGACTTTCGCAAGGCCCTCGCCTGGGTCAACCGCGTGGGCATGTTGGCCGAGGAGCACAACCACCACCCTGACTTCCACCTCACCGACTGGAACCGCGTGACCCTGCGCCTCAAGAGCCACGACGTGAACGGCATCACCGACCGCGACCTGCGCTTCGCCCGGGCGGTCAACGGGCTGGCCCAGCGCTAAGCGGCTAGGGCGCAGACCCACCCCCCCGGGCCGGGGTGTGACCGGGTTGGGTTCAGGGCCTAGCCCAGGTGGTTCATGAGGGTTCGCAACAACAAGCCGGGCCAGGGGATCGTGAAGCGCCTTCATCATTCACAAGCCCTCCTTCTCGTCGGTGCTTGGCTCGCCACGCTCTTGGCTTGCAACCAGCTCCGCCCTGCCGAGACCGAAGAGGCCGACGCCGTGATCCGTGTGCTGGAAGCCGCCGAGGCCGTTCGTGTGCAGATGCGGAAGGCCACCCTGTCGTTCCTGGAGGAGGGCGCAGGGCTGCGGGGGTCCTCGGAAACCTTCACCTTCGTGGAAGCCCACTGGGTTGGGGACGTCTTCCATGTCACCTATCAGGGCAGGCATCCGGACTTCTTCGTGTCTTCCCATTCGCGCGTGGTCCTCTCCTACGACCCCCTTACGGGTGAGATCGTCCAATTCCCGCGCGGCTGAAATGGGATCGTGGGTCGGTGGCTGTGCACCTTGGATCCCTTCAAGCCTGGGCAGGTACCACAAGGAACCAAGGGACTGAGCTTCGCTACCGTTCGACAGTCAAGCGGGCACAAGCGCGTCCATTTTGCACGGTGCTTGGGTCGATGGCGCCCTTGAATTGCTACCCGCCGGGCCAGGTGCGCTAACCCACATGGGATCCAATCCCTTGACCACGGGATGGCGATTTTCCTCGGGTGCCGGCGGTGGATTCACCCAGCAAGACAGAGTGCTCCCAAGGGTCGATCCAGCGAATCAACCCGAGAACACACCCGGTCCGCGGTCCGTCTCGAGCTTGTGAATGCGATCCATGCGACGTGCCCGCGGCCGAACGAGGAAGACTGCCGCCTCGGTTGCCTATCCGGCGTTGGCATTTCACTCGTCCCAGGGCTGCGTGCGCCTGCCTCCGATGTCTCGGGTTAAGCGGTGATGGTCCTGCCAAGCGACGACAAGGAAGGGGGGAGCGGGCTATACGGCCTAGGCAGGCTGCAGGGTGCCTTCGATCGGATCAGAGATGCGAACTTGCCGCGTTCGTAACCGAGGACGAACGCCAGCGTGGTCTGCGCCGGGGGGATGCTGTCCGAGGAGCTGCGGCATGGCTTTCCGATTTGGGAATGCCGGCTACTCCCGGGGGCGATGGAGATCGACCTTGACAGGCCCGCTAGCGGCGGCGTTGGATGGATTGCATGAAATGGCTTTGGGACACAAGTGGCTTCCCAGCACGCTGGATGTGCGGCGAGGGGTGGGGGAACGAGCCGTACCTTGGATGGTTCCACGTCTTCGCCGACCTCGTGATTTGGGGAGCCTACCTCGCGATCCCATTCGTGTTGGCCTACTTCGTGATCAAGCGCAAGGACTTGCCCTTGCCCAGCATTTTTTGGCTGTTTGGCGCGTTCATCTTTTCCTGTGGCTTTGTTCATCTGCTCGAAGCGATCACCTTTTGGCAGCCGATGTACCGGCTCTCGGCTGTCCTGAAGGTCGTCACCGCTCTCGTTTCTGTGGCCACGGTCTTCGGTCTCATGCGCGTCCTCCCAGCGGCCCTCGCCCTGCCAGGCTTGGCGGCGGTCAACGCACGTCTCTCCAGCTCGCGGGCTGAACTCAAGGGCTACGCCGACAAGCTTGAGCAGTCGAACAACGATCTGCAGCAGTTCGCCTACATCGCATCCCACGACCTGCGCGCGCCGCTGCACGGGATCAGTCTGCTGGCTTCTTGGGTCTCCGAGGATGAGGCCGAGAACCTTTCGGAACCGGGGAAGCAGCACCTACAGCTTCTCCAGACGCGCGTCAGCCGGATGGAATCCCTGCTGGTGGACCTGCTGAGCTATTCGAGCATCGGTTCGGGTGATCTCGCTGCCGGGAAGATCCACGTGGGCGAGCTGCTGGCGGAAATCACGGATATCTACGCTCTACCCGAGGGCTATTCCATCGTCTGGGCCGAGGATCTGCCGACCCTGGAGGCTTACGTGGCACCGCTGCGCATGGTGTTCATGAATCTGATCGGCAACGCGATCAAGCATCGCGGAGACGCTGGCAGTGAAGTGCGCATCGACGCGCTGGACTGCGGGGATCACTGGGAATTCTCCATCGCAGATGACGGGCCCGGAATTCCCTCGGATCACCAGGGACGTGTATTCGACATGTTCAAAACCCTACGCCGGCGCGACGAGGTCGAGGGCAGTGGCATGGGCCTGGCCATTGTGAAGCGCACGCTGGAGGAGTTTGGCGGATCGGTCGCGCTCGAGTCGGACGGATCCACGGGGACGACCTTCAAAGTGGCCTGGCCGAAGCGCCTTCAGCGCATCGGCAGAGAGCAGCCTGCCGGTGGAGGAATGGAAGCCTCGAGTGCCGAGTCCATCATCGGCTGAGCGAACGGGCGCCTGAGTGACCGGCTCGCTGCCCGGCTGGGATGCCGTCCAATTCGGGATCCCAGCGGGATCCAATCCGGAGGCAGGTGGCTGGCGCGGCAGCTTCGATCAGATCAGGCCAAGGTCCATGGTCGACTCGCAGATGCGCATTGTTCGCTTCCACGATCCAGTCACCGGGGAGAAGGATGCACTCCACCGTGGTTGATGGGGATTGAGCTCCGCTGCGAGGCTCCAGCGGAATGACCCTAGGCCGGGGTCAGTCGCGGTCGTTGGATGGCTCGACCCAGGCGGCGAAGGTCTCTGCTTCGAGGATCGGGCAGGTCACCGAGGGAGGCGCCATGGTGTGGTAGCGGCGAAAAGCGGCCGCGAAGCCGGCGGGGTCGCGCTCGAACCACGCGCCCGCAAGGGAGCTCCCGTTCATCAGGCGCTCGAAGCGCAGCTTCGCGACCAGCAGGCCGGCGATGCGCAGGCCGTCTGGGTCGATGTGGGAGAGGGCGGAGCGGGTATCCGGGGAAAGTGCCTCTCGGTCCAGGGAAGCCAGCTCTGCGGCCGGATCTGCGGACAGCAGGACCTGCCCCAGGACCCTTTCGAGTTCAGCGAGCATGGCAGCTCTCCACGGTTTTTCGGACGCGTGCGAGCTCGGCTTCGAGCAGCGGTACATCTGCGGCTTCGACCGTGCCCTCCATCCGTTCGAGGGTGACCCCGCGCAGGTTGGGGCAGCGCGGCAGCACTTCTGCGAGCAAGGCCCAGACTTCCTCGGGCACGGCGCCCTCGTGGCTGTCCAGGCGTAGACTGCGCTTCGACGGAAGCCAGCCGGGCTCGCTCCAGCTGCCGCCGGACACGTGGATTTCGATCACCCGCTCGAGCGGGGCGGCACCGAGCCAGGCATGGGGATCGATGCCGGTGTTTACGGCGGTGGTATGCAGGTTGTGGAGGTCGAGCAGCCAGTGGGCGTTGTCCGCCTGCAGGCAGCGCCGGTAGAACTCGGACTCAGCCTGGGGGTCGTCCACGTGGAAGTAGAAGACCGAGTTCTCGAAGCCGACGTCCGGCACGACCGTGGCCATGGCGCGTAGGCTCGCCGCCACGGCATCAGCGGCTTCGGTCGTGTGGGGAAGGGCCAGTGGCAGGGTGACCTCGGCGTCACCGAGCACGCTTGCACCGAGGTGATCGGTGTACCAGAGAAACGGCCGGCGGGCGTGGTCCGCAGCCAGCGCATCGAGCCAGCGCTGGCGCCGCTCGGGATTGGGGCTCGCGCTGCCCACCGAAAATCCGACGCCGTGGGCAACCAGAGGCTTGCCGGTTTCCTCGGACAGGGCCTCGAAGGCCTGGGAGTAACCGTTGGGAACGAGCGCACCGTCCGAGCGCCGACGCCACGTCGTCTCGGGCGCGACCTCGAAGTAGTCGGGGCCCGTGCGCAGCAGGCCGCCGAGCAGGTCCATGTAGCGCTCGTTGGGCTGGAGCGTGAAGCCGACCATGGGCGGAGTGTGCATCGGTTCAATCTCGCGGGGGCGGAGCTCGGTGTGCGGCCTTGCCAGGCTACCCGAGGTCGCAGCCCCATACCCTGGGCAAGCCGGTTCGGAATTGGCGACCGCGATTCGGATCCGTGGGTCTCCGGCCGGTGTTCACCTATCGGACTAACCGAGCTGCGTGAGGTGGTCGAGGAATGAGCGCTGGCGCGCGTCGACGTAGCCTAGCCCGCAGGTGGGGCATCCGCCGTGGAGGCCGAAGGGGCTTCCGTGATAGGGGATCATGTCCTCCGGATCGTGCTTGGGAGAGGCCGGCTCCGCGGGGGCCGGCTGCTGCGTGTCCGGGGATGCAGCACCGTCAACGGCGGAGGCTGGGGCGGGCTCGGGCGCTGCTGGAGGGAGGTGGGTGGTCTTGGTCTCGGGTTGCTGGCCCCCGGCCTGTTTCCCATTGACGAGGCCCCCGGCGATCAAGACCGCCAGGCACGCCGCGCCGCCCGCGCCAATCCAGAATGAGCTTCGCTGGGAGCCCCGCATCGATTCGGTTTCCTTCATTGCAGTCCAAGGAACGCGCGGGTCAGGAAATGGTTTGTCGGGATCGGCAGAACTCTTCCTTGGACAAGTGCAGGCCCCGATCCGGGACGGCTTTGACAGGGACGCCAGGCCGGTCGATAGTAAGGGAGTCCTATGCGCTTGTTTTCTCGGCTCTGTGTTCTTTCCGCCATCACCGCGTTGCCCCTTGGGGCCCAGAATGGCGACCGGCCAGGGGAGACGCAGGCGGATCTGCCCGAGGATCTGGTGGTTCCGGCCGCGCCCGTCCTGACCCCGGAGCAGCAGCTCGCCACGTTCCGCCTGCCTCCGGGCTACTCGATCTCGCTGGTGGCGGCCGAACCCCTGGTCGTCGATCCAGTCGCCATGGCATTCGACGAGGAGGGCCAGCTGTGGGTTGCCGAGATGCGCGGCTACATGCCCAACGCGGACGGCACCGGTGAGGAAGTTCCCAACGGTTTCATCGCCGTGCTGTCTGACACCGACGGGGATGGGGTCATGGACAAGCGCAGCGAGTTCCTGAGCGAGCTCGTGTTGCCGCGCGCCGTTCAGCCCACGCGCGGTGGAGCCCTGGTGATCGCGCCGCCGAACCTGCTCTTTGCTCGCGACACAGACGGGGATGGCGTGGCCGACGACGTCGAGATCATCGACACCGGACTCGCCGGGATTCCCAACCCCGAGCACGCGATCAACGGACTCGACCCGACCCACGACGGCTGGTTTCGAGTCGCCAACGAATCCTGGGAGTACGGCGTCGTGGACGGCGAGTGGCGCCGGCGCTCGACCCGCGGCGGAGGTCAGTGGGGTATGACCCACGACGACGAGGGCCTGGCGTACTTCAATACCAATTCCGACCCGCTGCGCGGCGACCTGTTCCCGTCCCACTACGCGGTGCGCAACCCGAGCCACGGTACGATCGGGGGGGCGAACGTTAGGCTCGTCAAGGATCGCAGCGTCTACCCCGCGCGCATCAACCCGGGGGTCAACCGCGGCTACCAGCCAAAGACCCTGCGCGACGATTACACCTTGGCCAGCAATACGGGGGCCTGTGGACCGTGGATCTATCGCGGAGCCGGTCTCGGGGACGACATGCAGGGCAGCGCCTTCGTCTGCGAGCCCACCGGCAACCTGGTCCAGCGCTTTGTGTTGGAGCCTAGCGGCGATTTTGGGCTGCGCGCGGAGAACGCCCACGGGGGACTCGAGTTCCTGACGTCCACCGACGAGCGCTTCCGCCCCGTGAACCTGACCGGCGGCCCCGACGGCGGCCTGTACATCGCCGACTTTGCGCGTGGCCTGATTCAGCACCGCATCTACCTCACCAGCTTCCTGCGCAAGCAGGCCGAGGAACGCGGCCTTGTTGAACCCCATGCCCTTGGCCGCATTTGGCGCGTCACCAAGGACGACGTCGAGGCAGCGGCTTTCGAGCCGATGTCGACCTGGTCCTGGGACCAGCTGCTCACCGGGCTCGCCAGCCCCTCGGGCTGGATGCGCGACACCGCCCAGCGCGTGATCGTCGAACAATGGGAAGCCGATGCCGTCGTGCTGGCTGAGCTACGGAGCATGGCGGCGGGGGAAGCGGTGCCGCTGGCGACCCTGCATGCGATTTGGGTGCTGCATGGGATTGATGAATTGACGCCAGAGGTTGCGACGCTCGCACTGGCCCACACGGATCCGCGCGTGGTGCGCGCTGCGATGCGTGCGGGGGAGACCTGGCTCTCGACGGGGCACAAGGAGCTCGGCGCCGCGTATCGCGCCGCCTGTGAGGCCGCGGATGCTCGCACTTTGCGCCAGGGGCTTCTGTCCCTCGGCGGGGCCACGACGGCTTTCGGGGACCAGGCCATGGCCGACCTGCTGGAGCGCGACAAGCTGCCCGTCGAACTGCGTGAAGCGGCCCTTTCCGGGTTGGGCGGACGAGAGCTCGCGTTCGCAATGGAGCTGCTGTCGCGGGAGTCATGGGCCGTGAAAGCACCGGGCCGGCCCGAACTCCTCTCTGCTCTGGCGCGCTGCGTCGTGCGCGAGGGGGTGGCCGAGCGCATGGAGACCTTGCTGGTGCTAGCGTCGGGCCTGGAGATCTCCGGATGGCAGGTCCACGCGCTGACCGATGGAATGCTGAGCGCGCGCCGCAAGGGGCCGGACGGTGAGCGCCAACCCCTGCGCCTGGCCCGCGCCCCCTATGGGGTGCTCGAGCTGGGCCTGCTACCTGAGCGCCTAGTCAAGCAGCTCTGCTGGCCTGGACTCAAGGGCTGCGAGGCCTTCGAAATTCGGCCCATGCTCGCCCACGAAAACGCGCTGTTCGAGCGCGGCAAGGAGCTGTTCGCCAACGTGTGTGCGGGCTGCCACCGGCCCTCTGGCCTTGGGGATCCAGGCCTCGCACCCCAGCTGCGGGACCAGAAGTGGGTGCTCGGCAACGAGAGCGTGCTGATCCGCATCCTGACCCACGGGCTGGCCGGACCAATCGTTGTCGAGGGGCACGCGTTTGATGCGGAGATGCCGGCTACCGGCTTCAGTCCGGAGGATCGCGCCGCGGTCGCCACCTACATCAGGCGCGAGTGGGGGCATGGGGCCGATCCCGTGACGCCCGAGGCCGTGCGCCGGGTCGAGCAGGAGACCGCCGGCCGCTCAGGGCCTTGGACACTGGCGGAGCTCGAAGCTCTCGAATAGGGGCGGGAGCCCGCTCCAACAAACGCAGGGGCGTCAGGCCGATGGTCTGACGCCCCTGCGATCCTTGTCGGGCCCGCTTACTCGATCACCCACAGGCGCGGCTCGCGCCAATGGATGATGCCCTGCTTGCCTCTGTGCACCTGGAAGGCGATGAAGCCCTCGGCGTCCCGGCGGTCGAGCAGATTCGCGGTCTGCACGCCGTTCACCCATACCTGGAGATGGGGGCCGATCGCCAGGATCCGATAGCGGTTCCAGTCGTCGAGCTTGAAGGCGGCGCGCGCTGCCTCGTCCTCTTTCAGATCGTCGAGCCACGGCCCGGTCTCGTAGTAGATGCCACCCGACCAGGAACGATCGCTGGGATCGATCTCAGCCTGGTAGCCGAACACACGTCCCTTGTCCGAGAGCTGACTCCGAAACTGGATGCCGGAATTGCCCTTCACCTCGAGCTTGACGTCGACCTGAAACTCGAAGTCGGCGTAGGTCTCGGCCGTGCGCAGGAACGACTGACCGCCGCCTTCGACAGCTCCGGTGACCATGTTGCCCATACGGGTATAGGACGCATCGCCGGTTTCGATCCAGCCATCGAGCGTACCGGCCTCATCGAGGAGCTTCACTTCGCGGCGCGTGGTGGGCTCCACCGGGCGCACCCGTAGGCTGCGGTACCAAACCTCTCCGCCGTGTTGCTGCAACAGAATAGGCCCCTCCCCACGTGCGAAGGAGGCGCCGCGCTCCTGGAATTTGGAGCCGGCCAAGGACGCATTCCAAATGTCGGAGCCCACAGTCGCGGCCATGACGGGCTCGCCGTTCAGCCAGTGTTCAATGCGATCTCCGCGTGCGACGATGCGTGCTTTGTTCCAAAGCCCGGGGGGCGCGACGGCCGCGCCGCGGGCTTCGATCACGTCGTACAGGGACGCGGTCGTGTGCTCGATCGCCATGTCGGGGAAGCGCACGTCGTCCTGGATCTGATACTCGGGTCCGATGGGGGCCATGCCGGCGGTGTCGACGCGGTACTTGACACCGCTGTTGGTGCCGGCGGCGAGCTGGAATTCGAATTCGAGCTCGAAGTCGTCGTAGGGCTGGGCGGTGAGGATGTCCGGGCCCCCGCCCGTGCGCACGATGCAGCCGTTGACGACGCTCCAACCCTTGAGTTCCTTGCCGCCGTAGGCCTTCCAGCCCGCCAGGGATTTGCCGTCGAAGAGGCTCGTCCAGCCGCCGTTCGCCGGCAGCTGGTTCGCGCTTTCCTGGCCGTCCGACACCTCGCCGGTGGCCGCCCACTCGGTACCGCGAACGATCAGCGTGTGGAGCTGGGGATCCGCATAGGACGCACGGGACTCCTCGTTGTTGCGCCACACGTGACCGAGCGGTGTATGGAACACCCGACCCTCGCCCACTTGGGTGACGAGGATCATGGGCTCGACATTGCCGGTGCCGCCGGTGGCGGAGTCGGAGAATGCGCCGGCGAGGCGGCGGTAGGGCGCATCGTGCAGGTGGACGAGCCGGTGGTACAGCTCGTCGGGGTGCGCGACGAGGGTCGGCAGTGTGCGCGTGACCGGGTGGTCGCGGTCCTCGATGGTGACATCGAATGAATGAAAGCGGCCGTGTCCGGTCCCCTTGCGCCAGTTGAGTGCGACGAGGCTCTCGTACTCCTCCCAGCCGGGGAATGAGTTGTTGGCGGCGTGGATGACCGAGACGCCCATGCCGCCGCGCACGGCTGCCATGAAGTTCGCTTCCGCGGCTTCACCCCAGCGCGGACCGTTGTAGTCGAGGACTACGGCGGCGTACTGCCCGAGCTTGTCCGGCTGGGCGAGGTCGGTGGCGGGGTCGATCGAGAGATCCGCGCGGAAGAGCCCGCTTCCCGTCAGGATTTCTTGGAGCTTGGGGGCCGTGTACTCCCAATCGTGATTGTTGGCGCCCGCGATGACGAGCACCGGGATCGGGTCGCCGGCTTGGCTTGCCGCCTCCTGGGCGGAAAAGGCGAGGAACGAGGTGGCCGGCACGAGTGCCCACAGGCAAAGCAGCGTTCGAAGCATGGGCACAGGGTACCCGATCGAGCGCCTGGCTAGCGGAGCGTTCGGTGGGCCTTGCGGCCCTTCACCCGGCCGGGGGCTACTGGAACCAGGCCCATGTTTCGCCGGCGGCGATGACGTGCACCTGGACCCCACGAGCGGACTGAAGCTCACCCTTGGGGACACGCTCCGTCTTGGCCTTGCGGGCGTCGAAAATCACCACCTGGCCCTCGCCGAGCACGCGCAGGTCGTCGCCTTGGACGATGACGGCGGTGCGTTCGGCAATGCCCACCCCGACCATGCGCGGCTTGGACAGTACCGCTGTTAGGAGACGTCCATAGCGGTCGCGTTCGATGAAGTGCTGGTCCACGATCGCGGAGGGCCAGACGGCGAGGCCGCGGTAGGGGGCGGCGGCTCCGGCGATTAGGGCGCGCGGGTCGGGGTCGCCGGACAGCATCACCGTGCTCATGGCCGCGGCTCCGGCGCTCGTGCCACCGATGACTGTCCCGTGGCCGTGCAGGAACGCGATCTTCGAGGCGAACTGGTGTTCGGCCAAGCGGCGCATCAGGTTCCGCTGGGAGCCGCCGGAAAGCCAGATCAGGTCCGCCTCCTCCAGCATCTCCTCAGCGTCCTGCCGGTCGAGGGGCTCGAGCAGCTTGGCTTCGACCCCCTGTTCGCGCCACATCTCGACGCTGGACTTGCCCCGGTCCGGCAGGTCGGAAGCCTGGGGCACCACGAGTACCTTGGGAGCTTCTTTGCCGGTGAGTGCGAGGGCTTCGATCAGGGCTTCGGGCGGCGTGCCGCCACCACCCACCAGCACGAGGGCGCCGGCCTGCACCTGGTTGCGCACGGCTCCGGCGGGCGACGCGCTGGAGAGAAGCGATGCGGCGACGAGGCCAAGGCCCGTGAGGGCGCATGCGGCGAGGAGGGTTTTCATGGCGTTGGCTGCTACGGGATTTCGCGGATCCAAATGTCCTTGGCCTCGATGCGCGAACCCTCGTGGTGCTGCTGGATGGCGATGTGGCCCGGACCGTGGGTGCGCTCGGCGTCTACGTAATGGTTCACGACGACGCCGTTCACCGAGATGGTAATGTTCGTTCCGTTCTCCAGCGACTCACAGCGCACCGCGTAGTCGAACCAGGCTCCGGGCGGCACGAGCTGAGTCTTGAGCGGGCTCATGGTGTAGAGGCTGGCCGTCTTCTGGGGGTCGGGGAAAGTGCTGTTGATCTGTGCTTCGTAGCCCGCGGGCCAGCCCTCGCCAGCCTGGGTGCGGAAGTAAAGACCCGAGTTGCCACCGTCGTTGATGCGGAAGCGGCCGCGGAGCTCGAAGTTCTCATAGTCTCCGCGGGGGCTATAGATATGGCCCATCTTGCCGGTGCCGATCAGCATATCCTCGTCGTCGAGTTCCCACGACGCCTCGCCGCTGCTCGGCCAATCCTGGAAGGAGTCCGCCGGGAACACGGGCTCCCAGCCGGCGTTGCCCACGGGCTCGGTCAGCGGCTTGACCTGCACGCCGCGGAAGCCGATCGGTCCGCGGTCGCCTAGCAGCACCAGGGGGCCTGTCGGGGCCTCGCCTTGCCGCAGGGCGGAGGGGCTCGGACCGTCATAGGGCATGCTTTCAACGATGAGCACGCCGTTGAGCAGCAAGCCCTGTAGCTCGGCTGGGGCCGTGCGTGCGCCGGATTCGTCGAAGCGTGGGGCGCGGAAGGTGGCTTCCAGCTTTTGCCAGACGCCGGTGCCCTGCCAGGCCGCGTTCTCCATACCGGTGTCGCCGTCCTTGGGAGGGGCGATCGGCACCTCGTAGCGGCCGGCCAGCAGGATCGCGCCCTGGCCCTCGTCGGGAACGATGAACTCGAACTCCACCTGACAGTCGCCGAAGACGGGCTTCGAGACCATGGGCGCGTTGGTTTCGTTCACCAGCGCGCTGCGGCCTTCGGTGATCGCGAACTTCGTCGGGTCCTGCCCGTCGGGCTCTGCGTTGCAGAGCGTCCAACCCTCCGCGTCCCACAGCTCGGTGGCGTCCCCGTAGCAGAGGCGCAGCCAGCCCTGCAGGCGATTCTGCTTCGAGGGGGGCGGGGGCACGATCTTGGCGACCAGCTCGGTCACGAGGGGTCCCTCGGGCAGCTGGTTGATCGTGTATGCGAACTCGGGGTGCAGCAGGCGCTGGCCGGTCGCGGCAAGGACGCCCTCCAGGACGACAGCCACGCACTGGGCGGCTTCGAGGCCGGCGGTGCGGATCGTCAGCTTGCGCCGATCCGCGGAGATATCGGTGCGTACGACGTCGATGGGCTGAACGCGCTGCTTTGGGGAGCCGTACTCCCACCAGTAGTTGTAGTCGTACTGGAGCATGGACACATCGTCGGGCCCGATCTGGATGTCGTCTGCGATGGGCAGCGTGAACTCCACCTCGAAGCCGTCCTGCAGCAGGCGGACGTGCTGGAACTCCATCGGGACCTTGCCGGTCCAGCGCAGGCGCGCCAGGCCGTCGGCGGGGCTCCGCCCGCCCCAGCCGCGGTTGGTGTAGCCCAGCAGCATGCTGCCGTCTTCGGCGAAGTGCATACGCGCCGCCGAACCGAGCTCGGTGCGAAAGGGGACCACGGCCCCCTGGTACTCCCCCCGCACCTTCTCCAGCATCGCGCGCAGCACCATGCCGTTGGTCATCTCGGAGACGAAGAGCTGGTCCTTGAACGGGCCAAAGGAATCATCGGCGGGGCCGGCGGCTACGTTGCCGGTGGAGCGCGACCACTTGTAGGGGATCCAGACCGCGGGCGGCTTGCGGTTTGTGGCGGCCGCGGGAGGGATCTCCGAGCTGGGGGTGATGCCCTCTGCCAGGTACTCGTCGGTCCAGGCGAGGGAGGCGGGGTGCCCGTAGAAGGCGCCCTCTTCGAGATGATAGATCGGGCTCGACGCGACCCAGTCTCCCTGATTGTCGGTGATGAAGTAGTCGCCGGCCGCGTTGCGGCCGACCCCGCAGGGGCTGCGCAGGCCGTAGGCGACCGGGGTCATCTCGCCCTCGGGCGAGACCTTTAGGCACCAGCCGCGATAGGGAACGGTGCAGCGCCCGTGCCACCAGGCTGAGGCGAAGAACGCCACGTTGAGGGTGACGTAGAAGTTGCCATCGTTGTCGACCGGTCCGCCGAAGGCGAACTCGTGGTAGTTGCCTGAGACACCCCAGTCGGCGTTGATAGTCTCGATGCCGTCGGCTACGCGATTGCCGTCCTCGTCGAGGAGCTTGGAGAGCTCCGCACGTTGAACCACATAGATGGAGCCGTCGACCACGTTGAGGCCCAGGCCCTCCTGGAGGCCTTCGGCGAACTTGGTGTAGCGGGCCGTCGACACGTCACTGCCGAGCGCGCCGTCCACCAGCCAGACTTCGCCGCGGCGGGTGCTCACCGCGAGGCTGCCGTCGGGCAGGAATCCCATGCCGCCGACCTCGAGTACGGCTCCGTCCGGGGTGGTGAAGGTCTGGAGCTCGTAGTAGTCGGCTTCGGTCTCATCGTCGCTGGGCGGGGCCGCCGTCGCTTGGTCGGCTTCGGCCAGCTCGACGGAGATGCTCTCCAGGGTCTGACTGGTCAGTTCCTCCACTGTGCCCATGGCGACGTCAAAGGAGAACGACTCACCGGCGGGCAGATCGAAGGCGAGTGCGCCTCCGCTGTGGGAAAGACGCTCGGATCCGTCCCAGGTGGCCGTCCTCCAGAGGTAGGTTCCATCCCGCTTTTCGTAGGCCAAGTATCCGCCGATCCGCCCAGGAATGATCTGACCAGTCCCCCTTGCATGGGGTGGCTTGTCTTCGAACTTGGCGTCCTCCATGCCCTCGAGGACATGGGCCCTGAGCTGCAGCTTGGATCCCAAGCTGCTCACCTCGAAGTGACGCCGGAAGCCGGCGCCGATCGAAGTCGTGACCGTCGAGGGCCGTTCATGGACGCGTGCTACCGCAGCCCCATCCGGGTTGATCAGGTCGTAGACCAGTACGGCTTCACCCTCGGTGACCGAGGTCCTGCGCAGCCGCGTGGTCAAGGCAGCGCCATCCTGTTCGCTGTCTGCGCCCTGCATGTGAAAGGTGGCCGGCGGTAGGCCCAGCCGGTTGAGCCAGGTGATTTGGCCCATCGGCAGCAGCGCCTGGCCTCCGCGGTCGATCCAATCGACGCGGTCGACAAAGTCACCTTGGCGCACGGCGAGCAAGCGCACGTCGTCGACTCGATACTGGAAGCTGGTTCCGGTTGGTAGGCCAATCAACACGCCCCGGGGCGTTTCCTGGGTTCCCTCGGCAACCGGAGGCATGTTGCCGCGCACGACGAGGGGCTCGTCCCCGACGCGCAGGATGCGGTCGGACACCTTGGGCTCGGTGCGCGGGGGGCCGAGGGAGATCACATAGTCGGCCAGCGCCCAGCGCTGATCTTCGCTGAGGGCCTCATCGAAGGCCGGCATCGGTGTTCCCGGGATGCCGTAGCTCATCGAGCGAAAGAGCGACTCGCGGGTGTTGCCGTAGGAAAAGCCCCCCGTCAGGAAGCTGCGGGCGGGTCGATCGAGCTCGGTGACTCCCTTGCCGTCTCCGCTTTCGCCGTGGCAGCTCGCACACTGGGCGAGGAAGTCAGCGCGGACGGCGCGGGCTTCGTCCTGGGCGCGAAGGGGGACTGCCAGGAAGACGGACAGAGCGGCGGAGACCAGGGGTCCCCAGGCGAGAGGCAGTGAGATCAAGCGCATGAACAATCGGTCAGACAGGGCAGGGGGACGGCGCAGGGTACGCGCCCCTGGGGTTTCCCACCAGGCAGGGCAGTCGAGCTTCAGGCGGGACAGGGGAGATCCGATAGATCCAGAAGTGCGCATTTCCCCGCGCACGGCTGGAGGCAGCCATGCTCCCTATCCCGAAATCTCTTACGAACGCGGCCGACGGCCGAGCGAATCAGCTGGCGCTGGACCTCATCCAGACGGGCTGGAAGCGTCTGGAAGCAGGCGACATTCCGGCGGCGATGAGCCGGTTTCAGCGGGCGGCAAAAGTCACTCCAGGCAGCGTTGCGCCCCAAATCGCGCTCGCCCACGGTGCATTGCGTTTCGGGCTTTTGGAGTCAGCTCTCGCTTTTGCACAGGGCGTGCTTGAGCGCGATGAGTGCCACAGCGATGCCCATACATTGAGCGCACGAGCGCTCTTCGGCCTTGGCCGTGAGGCCGCAGCGACCGAGCATTTGAACAGCGCGCTGGAGGCAAGCCCCGGGGACGGTCAGGCCCTCTACCTCATGGCTCATCATGGGATTCGCGGGGACGTCGATTTCCTGAGCCGGCTGATCGCGGATCGGTCGCCCGACGAGCCGGAGGCCCGCATGCTGGGGATGGCCTTGGCCAACGCCCAGGCGCTGGCAGGGTCCATGGGCCTTGCTCTTGAGACGGCCGCGATCGCCCATCGCTCGGACCACCTCGAGGTCTCGACCATCGCCGACGAACTGCGGATGCAGAGCGAGCTGCTCCGCGTGCTGACGAGCTTGCCCTGGGGCCAGGGGGGCGGTTGCCGCATTGGCCAGCCGATCTTCGTGGTGGGCCTACCCCATTCCGGAGCGATGCTCGCCGAGCGGGCGCTGACCGGCGGGGGCAACATCGTGCCCGCGGGTCCGGTGCGCGCGCTGATTCACCTGGTGAGCAAATTGCCCCGCTGTGTCGGAGCGCCGTATCCGCGCGCTGCGGCGGTGCTGGATCCGCACACGGCGACGGTGCTGGCGAACCGCTACCGCGAGCACGCGGGGGTGGGGAGCGCGGTGCGCTGGGTCGATCGCTGCCCGGATGGAGCGCGGTATCTGCCGCTCGCCCTGAGGCTCTTCCCGATGGCCAAGGTTCTGCACGTGACACGCGATGCGCAGTCCGCGGGCCAGGCGGCAGCCTTGAGCTTGTTCGACGGCGACGACGCGCCCTACGCGCGGGACCCGGATTCGTTCACGGTGCAGCACGCGTTCGAGAAGCGTCTCGTGGACCTGGTGGAAGCCTCACTTCCGGTGGAGGTGCACCGCATGCGCTACGAGGACCTGGTCCAGGACCCCGGCGGCGCGATCGCCGAGTTCCGCGACGTGGGCTGAAAGCGGCACGGAGGCGGTGGGTCTATTCTTGCCTCCGTAGCGCTTTCAGCCGTCGTTCGATGAGCTCTCTCTCCCTCGGCACCTGGACGTGAACCAGGGCCCTTCGCAGGTGGAGGTGCGCTGTAGCGTGGTCGCCCGCACGCACCAAGGCATCCGCGAGCGCACAGTGCAGCAGCGGGTACTCCTCCAGTGCGCCGGAGCCATCGAGGGACTGCAGCTCGGTGAGAGCCTCATCCAAACGTCCAAGCTGGCAGGCAGCGACGGCCCGATTGAGCCGGTACAAGGGCGACGGATACAGCTGCATGAGCACGTCGTAGTGGCGCACGACCTCGTTCCAGTCAGTGGCTTCGAGGCTGGGGGCCACACAGTGCAGGCGCGCGATGCCAGCCTCTAGGTGAAAGCGGGAGACGGTCGTTCCGGTGGCTGAGCGTTCGAACCATGACTCGGCCACGGCAATCATCTTCCAGTCCCATGCCCGGCGATCCTGGTCCCCGAGCAGGACGATTGCGCCGTCCTCCCCGGTGCGCGATTCCAGCCTTGCTGCGTGGTACAGCATCAGGGCGAGCAGCGCCCGGGTCGCGGGTTGGGCGAGGCCACTTTCGCAAAGCAAGTGAGCGAGCCGAGCGGCCTCCTCGCAGAGATCAATGCGTACGGGCAGTTCTCCGCGGGATGCGCTGTAGCCCTCATTGAAGAGCAGGTAGAGCACCTCTTGGACGACATCGAGGCGACCCTCGAGCTCTTGGGGAGACGGCATGGTGAGCGCGGTCCCCGCCTCGAGCAGGAGCTTCTTGGCCCGGCTGACGCGCCGCTTGATGGAGCCCGTGGATGCCAATAGCCCCCGGGCGATCTCCTGATCGCCAAGCCCGCAGAGCATCTTGAGAGTCAGCGCGAGCTGGCTCCTGCGTTCGAGGCTCGGGTGGCAGCACGCGAAAATCATGCTGAGCAGGCTGTCCTGCACCTCGTCGGGTTCGATGCTGGCGGATGGGTCGAGGGTGGCTGTCAGGTGCTCGTCGACCTCGCCGGCGCGACGGTTGCGACGCACCGCGCTGATCATGCGGTTCTTGGCCACGCGGTGCAGCCAGGCGGCCGGTCGCTCGGGGACGCCGCCCAAACGCCAGGACTGCAAGGCCTGCAACATCGCCTCTTGAACGGAGTCTTCCACCAGCTCGATCGACGCAAAACCGAAAGCGCGCGTCAGCACAGCGATGAGGCTGGCCGACTCGCGCCGTAGGAACTGCTCGTCGAGCGGGAAGGGCTCAGCAGCCATCGGCTACTCGGGCGCCTGCGTGTCCATCACCGCTCGCACCTCGACGCGGCCGCCGGCCTCAAAGATCGGGCATCCTCGGGCGTGCTTGCAGGCGGTTTCCATGTCGGGGGCTTCCACGATGGTGAAGCCGCCGACGATCTCGCGGGACTCGGCGTAGGGCCCGTCGGTGACCGAGTGATCGGCTTCGACCAGTTTGCCCTCGGGAACCAGGGCTTCGCCCATTTCCACGACCCAGCCGGCGGCCTGGCCGGCGCCCAGCCAATCCCACCAGGCTTTCATGACCTCCTGCATCTGATCGGGACTCTGGTCTTGGGCTTCCTTCTCGGGGGTGTTGCGGTACAGGAACAGAAATTTGGCCACGGGGGCTCCTTTGCTCAGGGAGGGGAACGGCACGGCCAGAATAGCCGGGCGGATTGGACCGACGCGCAGGCCTGCTGCTGGGGGACACAGAGCTGCAGAAAATTATCGGGGAGCCGAATAGCATGGGCCCATGAAGTCCCTCCCCATGTTTGGGCTCCTGAGCGCGCTTGCGGCCGGTTGCCTGATTCCCGTCACGCAGGCCCAGGAGCCCACGAAACAGCAGCCCGGGGCGTTGATGAAGCCGAGCGACGGCCTGCGCGTGGCCCTGGGCCAGCTCGACGCGCTCCAGCAGCCCGACGGTTCGTGGGCGGGGGAGCCACGGGCGACTGCGCTCGCGCTCTTGGCCTACACGGGAGATGGCAACACCTTGATGGCGGGGCCTTACCGGGATCAGGTGCGCAAGGGCTTCACCTGGCTGGTGGGTCAGGCTGGCGAAGGGTTCGATCTCGGCGGCGGCGATCCGAAGGCCCATGCGATCTGCACGGGTGCCCTGGCGGATTGCGCGCTGTTCAGCACCATGCCGAAGGCGAACCTGGTGCTCGCGAAGGCACTCGATCACCTCGCCACGCTCGACGTGACGGCCTCCCCCGAACTGCTCACCTGGTCCAGCCTCGCGGCGGCCACCGCGCGGGACGCCAAGGTCCGGGTGCCCAAGGCGCTTGGGCTAGCGCTGGACAAGGCCTTGGTCCAGCGCCCGAAGGAGGATCATGCCCTGGCTGGCGCCTGTCTCGCCCACGCGCGTTGGTTGGGCAAACAGGCGCCGGAGGCCTGGATCGAGGCCCTCGACGGATCGAGTTTGCCCGGCCGCCTCACCGACGAGCAGCTTGCCTTCCGCTTTTACGCCCACTTCCAGATCTCTGCGAAGACCTGGAAGGCATGGTTTCGCAGGCTCCTTCCAATCGCCTGGAAGCGGATGCAGGCAGCGATCGGGCCGGGGGAGAACGCAACAGCGGACCAAGTCGAATCCCTGGCACTTGCCGCCAGCGGAATTGAGTCCGCCTATCGACTGAAGCGCGTGGGCGAAGGAGAGTAGCCTGGGCTCCATGGCTGTCACAGTCCATCTGATCGATGCGAGCCCGTACCTGTTCCGGGCATACTTTTCACTGCCCAGCTCGATGCGCAGCCCCGCGGGCCATCCAGTGCAGGCTGTGTATGGCTTTGCCTCTTTCCTGGCCCAGTACCTGGCTGAGGCTGAGCCCACCCACGTGGGCGTGTACTTCGATGGCAGCCTGACGACGAGTTTTCGCAACGACATCTATCCCGAATACAAGGCGACCCGCGATCTGCCGCCGGCGGAGCTCGAGGCACAGATCGACGATTGTCGGGAGGTTGCGGCGGCCTACGGGCTGCACTGCTGGATCGACGATCGCTACGAAGCCGATGACGGGATCGGCGCGCGGGTCGGGCAGCTTCGGGAGGCGGGTATCCCGTGCGTAGTGGTCAGTCCAGACAAGGACATGGCACAGGTGGTGGGAGATGGAACGCTGCTGTGCGACTTCGCCAAGGGCACGACGTATGGCCCGGCCGAGGTGCACGCCAAGTGGGGGGTGCGCCCCAACCAGATCATCGACATGCTCGGATTGGCCGGCGACTCGGTGGACAACATACCCGGCGTGCGAGGCGTGGGACCGAAGACCGCGACAGCCTTGCTAGGTGCCTTTGACGACCTAGACGACCTCTACGCGAACCTAGACGAGGTCGCGCAGCTCCCGATCCGCGGCGCGAAGACCCTTGGCAAGAAGCTCGAAGCGGCCCGGGACATGGCGTTCCTTTCCCGAGAGCTGGCGACCTTATCCATGGATGCACCCTGCGAAGGCGGCCTCGACACCTTGGCCTGGGAGGGCGCGATCGCGGCCCTGGTGGATCCACTCTTCGAACGTCTGGGCTTCGATACGCTGCGCCGCCGTATTGCCCGGTGGGGGGAATAGGCCAGCACCCGCCGAGAGCTCGTGGTCCGCTCCGCCGCCCGCCCTGTCCGGATGGAGCTAGCTGCGCGCCTCGATCAGCTTGCGCAAGCTCAAGACGTGCGTCCAGTCGGCGTGCTTGCGCTGGTACTTGTTGAAGACCACCTCGTGGAGGTCCACCAAGTCCGATAGCAAGGGGGGGTCCTGCACCACCCAGTCTTCACCGCGTCCTAGGCGGGAGCTGAGAGTCCAGGTCCCCCCGGCGAGTTGGGCTCGAACCTCCCGTCGAACGCCGTCTTCATCGCGGGTTCTCCAAGCGTGGAGGTTGCGGGTGCGCTTGGACATGCCCCCAGGGTAGCCGAAACCAAGCTGAGAAACCCGGCCAGGGCTCCCTGTGGCGCCCAGGGCCTAGAATCGAGGGGATGGAGAACTTTTTGAAATTGCCCAGGACAGCCGGTGGGGGGGCGGTGGGTTTGGGTTGATGGACGAAGATAGGATCCCGACCAGCCTGGCAGGCCTCCTTGCGGATGTCGGCTGGGCGCGACGTTTGGCTTCCGCCCTGGTGGGGGAGCACGACGGCGAGGACCTGGTGCAGCGCGTGCTTGCCGGTGCCTTGCGGCGTGGATCGGGGCCGGCGGAAGGAGGGCGGATTCGGGGCTACTGGCGCCGTGCCCTGCGCTTCGAAGCCGCGAACCTGCGCAGGGGCCAGGCGCGTCGGGCGGCCCGGGAGGAGGCGGTGGCGGTGCCGGAGGATCGCGTGCCGGACCCGGCCGCGGCTGCCGAGCACCTGGAGCAGCGCCGACGATTGGCCGAGCAGCTCTTGGCCTTGCCCGAGGATCTCCGCTACCTGCTCGTTCTGCGCTACGAGCACAACCTGGACTCTTCCGAAATCGGCCGGCGACTGAACTTGTCGCCTTCGACGGTCCGTAGCTCCCTGGCGCGGGCCCGCCAAAGTCTGCGCGGGCGCCTGGAGCAGGATGACCCGGACTGGCTGAAAGGCATGTCCCTGTTGGCCGCCAACGCGGCCAACGTTCTCCCAAAGGGGGCCGGTTTCGTTCCGGTCTTAGTGGCAATGATGAATGCAAAGGTATGGACGGCGATTGGAATCTTGGGCGTGCTGGCGATCGCGGGCTGGAGGCTCCTTCCGCTCGATGGGGGGGATGGGATCCCCGAGCTCGGGCTGGTGTCCGTGGATCGGGGGCGCGCCGCGAAGGTTGCGGCCGACACAGAGGTCGATGCTCCCTCACCGGATGTGGAGCAACGCGCCGCTGTTGTGGGTGAGGCGCCTGCGCTGGATCGCGAATCCAGCATTCCAGATGCGGAATTGGAGGAGGACGCCTTCCCCTCGGAGTTTCGCCTGCTGGCACGACTGATCGACGAGTCCGGAGAGGCACTCGCGGGGGGGAAGCTGGTGCTGACCGAAGGGGATGGCCAGGAATTTGTGGCGGATTCACGTGGCAGCATTGACGCGGTGCTGGAGGCGGAATCGGCGCTGCGAGGGAGATACCTGTCCTGGAGAATTGAGGCCCCTGGGGAACGCTACGCGATCGGTTTCCGGCGTATCGGAGCCGAGGCGGTCGTGCAGCTTGGCGATCTTTCGGTGAAGGTGTACGCCAGGTATGCGGGCAGGCTGGTCGACCGATCGGGTAAGGGTCTCGCAGGGCTGAGCCTCAGCTTCACCCATGAGACCCCCGAGAACCCCTTTGCGCCTACCACCAGTTGGGCTGGGGGGACTTCCGACCAGAATGGCTACTACTCCCAGAGGTTGGACCAGGTGCGCGGACCAGTTTCCGTGCAGGTAAGCGACCGCGGCTGGACGAGCGCCCCCCTCATTGCCGAGCCTGTGCTCGGTCAGCTGCTGGTCCTTCCGGATCTGCTCGCTGAGCGCAGCGCGAAGCGAGTTCAGCCGCGGGTCGCGGTGGTGGACGATGCCGGAGATCCAATCCCTGGGGGCCTCGCGCTCTTTGACTTTCGGGGACGGGTGCAGCGGGAGACTTTCCGTACCAGGGGCCGATCCTCGAAGGGGCAGTTGGGCTCGGTGCTCGACCGGGAGTCCGCGGACGAGGAGCCTGTCGAACTGCTGGTCCTGGCGCCCGCCGCCGGCCGCTGGGGAACCTGGAAGGGGAGCATCCAGGACCTGCGCCCGAAAAAGGAGCTGGTGCTGAATCCGATGCCGCAGCTACGACTGAGGGTGATCGGGGCGAACGCAGAAACCCTCCCGGTGCAGGAGATCGTGGTGCGAACCTGGCTGCAGGGATCCCCGGCTGAGTTCGGCCAGGAAGGCGGCCTTGCGCCCTCGGACGACGGCGTCTATTCCCTTGGTGTTCCCGGGTGTCCCTTCGAGCTGGAGGTCGACCTGGGGCCGGACTATGCGCCGCTAACGCGACGCATGGAAGAACCTCCCGGTACGGTTCTGGAGTTCGTCGCGGCAAGCCCCCACCCCAGGATCCGGGGCCGGGTGGAGGCCGGCGGCACCGCGATCGCGGGGGCCAACATCAGCCTCCACCGTGGGGCTCGCCCGGGACAGGCCTACGTGTACAACGACTTTCCGATTCGCTTCGACGGGTCCCCGGCGAGGGCCAGGAGCAGCTCGGCCGCGGACGGGACCTTCGATCTGCCGTTCGCGGTGAAGAGCCCCGCCGTGCTGGTCATCCGTGCGAGCGGCTATGCGCCCCAAGAGGTGGACTTGGCGTCAGGCGCGCCGGAGGAGCTGCGGATCGAGCTCTTGCCCACCGGCGGGGTCAAGGGACAGGTTCGCATGGCTGATGGAGCGGACACCACGGGGATGGGCTACGTGTTGCTGCGCGGCGCTTTGGATACACGCACTGGCAAGCTTGGTGAGGGCGGGACGATCGACGTCGACGGGCTTGCGCCAGGGGGCTGGTACCTGCAGCCCAGCCGCTTTTCGATCGACGAGGACGATGAATCCGCCTACTCGACAGAGGGGCAGGCCTGGTCTCCTGTGGGCGGGCCGGATTTTGTGGTGCGGCCCGGAGAGCTCTGTTCGCTGGACCTGGCATGGCCTGCCCCGGAGGCTGGACTCTTGCGCGGGCGGTTACTCGTGGATGGGGTGCCCGCGGCGGGCTGGGTGGTTGCCCTTTCCAGCGGCCCGGATCCGTCCCTGCAGAGCATCAACACCTACCAGACCACGGAGACCAGCATCGATGGCTACTACACGCTGGATGTTCCCAACGTCCGACAGGTCCGATGGAGTGCCAGGTCCGGCGGCACGATCAGCCTGTTCCGCGACCTGGACCGGGCCGCCCTGGAGAGTGGTGACCTGGGGGATTTCAACCTGCGGACAGCGCTTCTAGGGCTCGAGGGTGTGGTGCCCGGCCAAGATGTGATCTACCGCGCAACATTGCCCGGCGGGGTCAAAAGCACCGGGCGCATTCAAGGGGCTGGAGATCCAAGCGGTTCGCCCATTCGGGTGCCCGCCGGCGAGCTGGTGCTGCTGAGAAGACCTGGCGCGTGGGGCGAAAGCCGCCCGCCGTTGGGCCCCTACCGGCTAGAGCCAGGGGAGCTGCTGCACCTCGGGGAGTCAGAGCTTCAGATCGAGTAACAGGGGTGAGCCCTAGTCTCGGGCCTGGAACGGCGTCAGGCGATCGGGGTACTCCAGGCGGTAGGCGTTGCGCGATTCGAGGAAGTCCGGGCCTAGCTCGATTTCGATCCCGTCGGGCCAGCGCACACGGAGCGTGAGGCCGGTCTCCGAATCACCGAGACCGAAGTGCTGCCAGCGGGTGTCCATGGAGTTGTAGTTGCCTCGGCTGCTCTTCACCTCCCGCATGGAGGTGAGGCCCGGACCCCGGTCCAGCCAAAGCCTCGCTCCGATGGCGTCGCGGTTGACCTTTTTCCCGTCGCCCGTGAGGAGCAAGCGCAGCCAGCCGTGCTTGGATCCAGCTTCGTTGCGGAACAGGAAGTTGGGCCGTCCGCCTCCCAGATCGCGGCCGCCCACCAGCAGGTCCAGGTCGCCGTCCCCGTCGATGTCTGACCAGCCGTGGTTCTGGGCGTTCTTCATGGGCCAGAGGTTCTTGGGAGCGGGTACGCCTTCGGGAGCCGCAGCCGGCTCCGAGAGGTCGTTGATGCCGCTGTCATGCCCGATGCTCTCAAAGGTGCCGTTGGACTGCTGGCGGAGGAGCCCGAACCAAGCCTTCTGCTCGACCTCCGAATAGGCGCGCTCGTACTTGCGGTCCCTGGAGATTGAAAGGTCCAGCAGGCCGTCGTTGTCGAAGTCGATCATGGCCCCGTCCACGTCCCCCTCGTTGAAGGGGATGCCGCGCGCCATAGTTTCACTCACGAACCGCGCGCCCTTGCTGGATTCTCGGCCGAGCAGGAGCAGCGTCGGGTCGGACCAGCTGCGCTTGTAGTCCCTCTTCACGGGATGGCTGATCGCTGTGATGAAGACATCCATCCGTCCGTCCCCATCAATGTCTCCGCAGTCCAAGCCGAAGCCGTTGCTGGAGATCGGCCCGGCGCGCCCTGGCTTGGGCTCCTCACTCTCGAGTTCTCCATGCTGGAACAGCCAAGAGTTGCCGCTGGCTTGCGCCGCGAACCCGACCTCCTGCGCCACGTTCTTGAAGCGTCCCCGGCCGTCGTTTTCGAAGAGCGCATTTTGACCGGCCAGGACGCTGACTCCGTAGTTGCTCACCAGAATGTCCAGATCCCCGTCTCCGTCATAGTCGCAGGAAATGGACCCGTTGGTGGGCTGAGCCAGATTCCCTTTCAGGTTCTTGGTCGCATCCCGGAAGCGGCCGTCGCCACGTCCCATGAGGAGCGCGTTCTCGGCGGCAGCCGAGGTGTGACCCATGCCCACAAACAGATCGAGCTTGCCGTCCCCGTCGAAGTCGGCGAACACCGCGTTGCCAGCCCGTGGCGGCAGGTCCTCGACGCCACTCTTCGCCTTGGGAGCGAAGTGCCCCTCGCCATCGTTGAGGAGAATCTGGTGGGTCTGCTCGGGTAGCGGCACGTCCAGACCCGCGAAACAGTCCTGGTCCCCGTCGTTGTCCACGTCCCCAAAGGCCAGAAAGCCGGCTTGCAGGTGGCGCAGTCCGCTTGCATCGGACACATGCTCGAAGGTGCCGTCGCCTCGGTTTCGGTAGACCAGGTGCTCGAAGGGGACCCCCTTCAACGGATTGGGATAGAGACTATGGCAGACGATGTCGTCGAAGCCATCTCCGTCGAGATCCACAAAGCCCAGCCGGCTATGGTCGTTGATCGGGACCTTGATCGGGCTTTCCTCAAGGATGTTGTCTACGCGGATGCCACTGGCCTCAGAGACGTCGAGGAAGGCTGGGGCCTGGGGTTCTTGGGCGAGAAGGGCTTGCGCGAGGAGAGCGAGAACACCTGTGAGTTGGACGGTGTGTTGCATGGAAGTGGCGCGGTTTGGTGAGGTCTCGAGTCTATGGAACGAATCCCTGCGGGCCCGGGGTCTGCCAGCTAACTAGCAGGCGAAAGGAATGCCCCGTAAGCAGAATCTGTGGGGCCGCTCCGGATCCTACAGCCGCCCCAGCGCGTGATAGAGGGCCGTTTGGGCCGCAGGAAAGGTCTTGAAGCCGTACGACCCTCTTCATGGGCTCGATCTGTGAGCGCATGACAGTGCTGCACGATCGATCAAGGCACTTGTTTGCCCAGGCCGGCTAGAGATGCTTGAGTCGCTCCTTGTGCAAACACGCCTTCACGCTGCGGAGCTTGTACTTGAGTCGCTCCTTCGTCGAGCATGCCTGCTTGTCAGTTAGGTTTTCTGGCCGCTTGAGATGAAGCCACGGCGTATTCTCGAGAGCGGGCTCATACACGATTCCCTTCAGCTGCTTGGCTTCCAGCGCGCGGACCACGTCGATGGCCTTGCTGGCGTTGCCAAGGATGTTGAATCGGTCCAGGACGTGGATTGCTTGCGATGCCTGCTCTGCGATGACCTTCAGGTGCGGCTTCCACATGTCGCTGCAAACGAACCTGAACCCCTTGGCGAACTCGCGGAACTTGTCGAAGAACGCGCAGAGGGTCGTCGCATTGCGCTCTTCTCAGGCCCAGAGCAAGCGCTTGCAGCTGTCCGCGATCTCGTAAGCGACTGTCAGGTAATTGAGGCTAGGGTGCCAGCGAACCTCGTCAACCCCAATCGCCTCGATGCCGCCCTTCGGTTCAAGCGAGCATTCTCGCAACCAGGTTAGCCTCCCAGCACTATCGAAGCATCTGTCGATCAAGGGCTTGCATCAGTCGGCGGCGGGACGCTTGAGTCCCCGCTGCGATGCGGACGTGCTGTGGCAGCCCGAAAGAGCTCGCGTCTCGTACCACGATGCCCTCGGGAAGCAAGGCCTCGCGGAACGCCTTAGCGGAAGACACGGGAACGAGGGAGAAAATCGTGTGGCTTGGGAGTGGCTTGAGCCCGTGCTGGCGCAGGCCGCGTTCGAGTGCTTTTGTCCCCTGAAGAAGTTCCCTACGACTTGACTCGAGGAATTCGCCTTCTTCTAGCAGGGCGTGGCCAGCAGCTTGTGCACAAGCATTCGTCGTCCATGGTGGGCGGCAGCTCTGGAGCTTTGCTATCAAATCGGCTGGTCCAAGCAGGTAGCCCAGCCGAATGCCAGCGAGGCCGTAGTCCTTCGTCAACGATCGCAGTCGGTAGACGTTGGAAGGCAGATCGCGCTTTGCATCTTGGTGATGAACGCTCAGAGACAGGAAGGACTCATCGACAACGATAGGGGTCCCGGGCAAAGCCTGGGCGATGTCCCTCAGAGCCTCGAATGGGATGGCCCAGGCCGTGGGGTTGTTGGGTCGGCAGAGATAGACCGAACCAGCTTGGGTCTTGCGGGCTAGGGAGATGATCTTCTCATGATGCGCCGGATCCCTCTGATGGGGGTCCCGCCATATGGACCGGACGCTTCCTCCGTAGGTCTGAATCGCTCGGACAAATTCACTGAAGGTCGGCTCCACAACTAAGGCTGGACTGAGCTTGCTGCTCAGATGCAGAGCGAGACTCCAGAGGAGTTCACTGGCCCCGTTGCCGAAGAGAAGGTGTTCGGGGGGGACTTCAAGATAGGCTGCCCAGGCCAGGGTAAGGGATTGGGCCCGGATCTCGGGGTAGTTGCGGACGTCGCAGTTTCGAATGGCCGCTAACACGCCGCTGGGTGGGCCGGCCGGATTCAGATTGACCGAGAGATCGACGACTTCTTGTCCAACCCTCAGGCCGGCTTGAATCTCATCGGCGTCCGCCCGGCTCAAGCCTCCATGGTGGGATCGATCGATGGCACTCATTGGGGAGGTTAGAGAAGATGCTGCAGCCAGGGGCCGGCAGGAAAAAGCCAGACGATGCAAAGGGTGAGCGCGAGGAGGCTTGCGATTCCCATGAGTTGAACGGACTCGAGGATGGACCGCGGGCTGGGGTCTGCACCCTCGTCGCCCAGGACATAGACATCCCGTTTGACCAGGCGAATCCCCAAGATTCCCGCGATCGTCGCCATCGGATGCCCGGCGTTCGGACTGGCGGTTTTTGCTGCATCCCGCTGCCCAACTGTCCAGCCACGACGGGCGCTACCAGGCCCTAGGACAGCAGCGCCCAGGAATACGAGGCGGTTCAATCGTGCGGGCAGCCAACACAGGAGGTCATCGAGTTTGGCGGAAGCCTTGCCCAGCTGCTCGTATTCCCCCCGGTAGCCGACCATGGAGTCCAGTGTATTCACGGTTCGAAACAGCACCGCTCCAGGCAGGCCAGCCAGCAAGTAGAAGGTGAATGGGCCAATCACCGAGTCGGATGTATTTTCTGCAACCGATTCAACTGCTGCACCAGCGACATCCGTCATCGCAAGGTTTTCTGCGTCTCGGCTACATAGATGACCAAGGCGGGAACGGGCCTCGTCTAGGCGGGACTCTTGCAGCATCCCCGCGATGGTCGAAGCCTCTTGCCCGAGCATACGGATCGAGAAGCAACTGGTTAGCAATAGAGCGGCTGCTGGGACGGCGAGCCACGGCCAAGGCTCAAGAAGGTAAAGCCCAAGGGCGCTGGTCGCCAAGGCGATCGCTGGAACACTGGTGGCCAGGAAGCACCCGGCGATCAAGGCTGATATTCCACTGCGCGGCATGCTCGCTGCCATGGCCTTGATCAAACGGCCAATCCAAACAACAGGGTGGAACTTGGTAGGCAGCTCGCCAACCCCAAGGTCCAAGGCAACTGCGACCACAAGAACCAGGATGCTCGGCCAGGGATCAAGCAGAGTCATTCTTGGCTCGTGGGGATCGGGTGAGCGAGGTCGAGGCTGGGCTTAATGCGCAAGACACAACCGAAGAGCGCCAGGAATACTTCATCCGCTTCTTGGGCCAGAAGCTGATGGGCTCGGCCGGTGTAGTCGCGGAAGGCTCTGGCGCTAGCGTGGCTGGGGACAGTCCCCATCCCAACTTCGTTCGATACGAGGATGATGGGGCAGCGCCGATTACGAATCGTCCGGCAAAGGTGTTCGATTTGCTCCTCGATCAGTTCAGGTCGGGTCTCCTTGCCCTGTGCATCCCACATCAGGTTCGAGATCCAAAGCGTGAGGCAGTCCACCAGGATGCCGTCGGAGGACCCGTAAAGCTCTAGGGCTGCGGCCAGGGATCTGGGTTCCTCGACCGTCACAAACAACTGGGCACGTTCCTGTTGGTGGCGTGTGATACGTTCATGCATCTCTGGGTCTCGATCTTCAGCGGTGGCCAGAAAGATGCGTTGCGATCCCCATTCCAGGGCGCGAGCCAGGGCGTAGGCACTCTTGCCGCTGCGTGCTCCGCCACCGATCAAAAGGAATGGAGGGCGCGTCATTGGGGGTCCTCCAATCGCTGCTTCAAGCCAGGGCTTGGTTCCTTTCCCCAACCGTTCTCGTAGACCAGATCAGCGAGCGCAAGGCGTGGCAGCCAACCCTTGGTCTCGAGGGTCGGACGGGGTGGGAAGGACTCTGGGTAGCCCATACAGAGATAAGCAAGGGGTTGAACTTTGGGGGGGAGCTGCAGGAACTCTCTGAGGAAGGCATTGCGCAGGATGCTGACCCAACCGACTCCGACGCCTTCTGCCCTGGCAGCAAGCCAGATGTTCTGCACTGCCGTCACGGAGCTATAGATGTCAGAATCGATGATGGTGTTTTTACCGAGGACAGCCGGACCGAAACGTTCGCGGTCGCAGGTGATGCAGAGATTGAGCGGCGCATCGACGATTCCCTCCAGTTTGAGCTTTAGGTAGGCATCGCGCCGTTCACCGTCGAAACGCAAGGCCCCAGCTAGGCGTTCCTCTTCCACATGCTTGCGGAGCTGTTTGCGTCGTTCGAGGTCGTGAATGACCAGGAAATTCCAAGGTTGGCAGAAGCCGACGGAAGGTGCATGGTTGCCCGCTTGGAGGATGCGTGCCAGAACCTCGTCTGGTACAGGGTCGCCACGGAAGTGCCTGATATCCCTGCGCTGGACAATTGCGGCGTATACCGCCTTCCTTTGCTCTTCGGTGAAAGCGTGCTGATTCGGAGGGCCGGGTTGACTCATCACTTGCTGGCTCGAGGATCGAGTGGACGCTGGGACACGGCACGTTCCGAGTTGCCCTCGGGGGGAAGTAGCCAGCGGTCATCCGGCAGGTTTCCGGTCAGGGACTCTAGGAAGGCGATGAGGTCAGGGATCTGCTTGGGGTCCAACGGGACCACGGAGCCGTCCCGCTTGCCAGTCGCTGGTACCACGGATCTGCGGGTGTAGAACTCGAGCATGTCTTCCAGGGTCTCCATTTGACCGTCGTGTCCGTAGGGTCCAGTGCGTGCAACGTTGCGCAGGGACGGTGTCTTGAACGCCCCCCTGCCTTCCGCAGGATCAGAGCGATAGAAACGCATATCCTTGTCTTTCGGGTTGGAACCGTACTTGCGATCCTCGCGGAAGGGGCTGTTCCGGAGCTGACGAGATCCTGCGGAGTGACCCGGGTCGGGTAGGACGCCCTCTTCTTGATTGGGCAGGCCAAGGTTGTGAAAGCCCTTGTCCGAGAAGTGATCCCCGTTGTGACAGTTCATGCAGGCTCCAGAGCCGATGAAGGTGTGCAGGCCGGCTTGAGCAGATGGCGAGAGGCCTGTGGCGCTGGGGGCAGCTCCGGTAGCGAGTTTCCAGGCAAAGAGATCAAAAGCACTGGGACTGGCAATGAGTTGCTGTTGATAGGCAGCCAAGGCTCGGCCAATGTTGGAGAAGACACGATTCACTGCATCGCGGTCATCCCTACTCATGGACATCCAGGCTCTGGCGTGAGGATGTTCGGGCTGCCCTGGAAGGGGGCGGGCGTGGGGTGGAAAGCGAGCGCTGTCTTCAAGCTCGGGGAGGTGGCCAAAGAGGGTCTCGTACTCCGATCGGTAACGGGTGCCCATCGCATGGGCGAGGGCCGTGCGATCGCCGTCCATTTCCAATGGGTTTTCCAAGGGACCCAAGGCTTGCGACCAGAGAGAGTCAGCAGCTCCGTCCCAGCCAAGGAAGGGGAATTCGGCGACCCCTAGCAGGGTGGGGGTATTGCGACGCCCTCACCCACGACCCAGAGCTGTCGAACGCCCATCGGTGAAGTAGCGCCTTGGATCATGGCAGCTTGCACAGGACAGATCGCTGGCCCCGGAAAGGGAAGCGTCAAAGAAGAGTCTGTGACCTAGGGTCGTTCGACCATCAGGGCTTGGAGCCTTGTATTGGCGATCTAGGGCAAGAGAGCTCACAAGGGCCCGCTCCGCCTCGCTAAATGCAGGAAGGGCAGCCCGCGAACCCCAGGCCATGAATGAAATTGATGCGATGGCTATGGGGGCAAGCCATCGCAAGCAAGCCTTAGCCACGGAGTCGCGGCCCATACTCAAAAGTCTGCTCGAAGCGCAGGGACTGCCCATCGCTCAGGCGTAGGTGCACCGAGAGCACCCAGGGTCCAAACATGTGCAGCTTCATCCCTTCCGTGGCAAAACGGCCATCTTCTCCGATACGGGTGACGGGCTCTGTGGTCATTCCGTGCCCATGGGAAGGCATCCGGGCGTCAACATGGATGAAGCCCAACTCGGCGCCTTGGGGAAGCTCGCTGACCCGGCCGAGGATCTCGAAGTACCGATTGAGATCTGGAACAGCGGGAGCAAGTTCGAATGTACACGTCCGGTCACGGCATGCCGGGAGTGGCGCGGTAGCGCCATTCGGCTCTTGACCTAAGCGCCCGGGTCGCTGGTCGCTGCAGCTTGTGCGGCCTTCCAGCCCCACGGTGTCAGCATCGCAATCTCTGATGCGGGCGTCGTCGAGATCAGCGACAGCGCATCTTCCAGATAGTCAGACACGTTGATCCCGGCGAGCTTGCTGCTCATAACGAGCGAGTACAGCCGACCGGCGACCTCCCCACCTCGCTGACTACCAAAGATCAGCCAGTTCTTGCGGCCCGTCACCACGTGCCGCAGGTCTCGCTCGGTGTCGTTGTTGTGGATCGGGATTTCACCGTGGCGTAGCAACGCCGTCAGCGGCCCTCTTTGGTTGATCGCGTACTTCACAGCCTTTCCGAGCTGGCTCCCGCTGGTCACCTTCGGATCCTCGTCGAGGGCGAAGATGACCTCGTAGGTTTCCTTGAGCATGCGGCGCGATAGGCGTCCACGCACCTCCAGGCGTAGCTCCGCCAGGTCTGCAAGGTTCAGCTCCTTAGCAGCCGCTCTGGCTGTGATGGCGCGTTCGATCCAGAAGAGTCTCTGGATCGGTCGTAGCGCCGCAGCAGCCATATGTTTGTTCGACTTCAAGGAGTCGCGGAATTTCCTTCGCGCATGAGCCCAGCTAGCGACAGGCCAAGCCTGATCAGGGGGGATGAATGTAGAGACCAACTGCAAACTGAAACCTTGTCCGTGATCCAGAGGGTTCGACTCCCTCCCGGTAGAGGCGAGCAGCCAGCCGGAAACGAGTCTTGCATGTGCCGTGGCAACACGGAGCGTGAAGCGTAGACAGTGGGTACTGAAGCCGTGAAATTGAGCCTCGACATCATGTTGACCGTCAGAGCCTTCGCTGTGTTGGGCGCGGGGGCAGCACTTTTGGAGCCGAT
Organism: uncultured Planctomycetaceae bacterium; assembly: GCA_964459495.1. Classification (GTDB taxonomy): domain Bacteria; phylum Planctomycetota; class UBA1135; order UBA1135; genus CAYWNK01. The sequence goes on along the minus strand of CAYWNK010000034.1, from coordinate 1,806 downwards.
ACTGCGAGGCTTCAGAGGTCTGACCGGGGTCTTTGACCAGGGCAGAGGTACAGGATGGATCACTCAGGAACCTGTGAGGTCCCATGACCTCCCACGCGAAAGAACCGTACGGCACGCGGTACCCAAACGAGCCAGGCCCAGCGGCACTGATCCAAGCCGCTGGGAGCGAATCCAGGATTCACGCGTGGAGCTCTCAGCCGAAGCCATAAGGCTGCGGGTATGGGGCATGGGAAGTCGTAGCGCCTTCATAGTACTGCTGACTCTGGGGAACTCAGTCCGTGAGGACCCAGGCGAGGAAAGGGAGGCGTCGTATCAACAGAACTGTCCGTGGGAAACACCGAGGGCGCATTGGAGCCGATGAACGTGTCAACGAAACAGGGGCAGATAGCCGAGCTTGCTCGGCACGCTCCGGCAATGGCGATCACCTCGCTGAACCACCACCTCGACCTCAACTGGCTTCGGGCTGCCTTCAAGCAGACTCGACACGATGGGGCCGTCGGTATCGACGGCCAGACGGCCGCTGACTACGAAGCGAACCTCGACGAGAACCTGCGGGATCTGCTCGAGCGCATCAAGTCTGGCCGATATCGCGCGCCGGCCGTGAGGCGCGTCTATATCCCGAAGGGCAACGGCGACCGCCGACCACTCGGGATTCCGACCTTTGAGGACAAGGTGGCTCAACGGGCGATCGTGATGCTGCTGGAACCGGTCTATGAGCAGACCTTCAAGGACTGTTCCTTCGGGTTCCGGCCAGGGCGGTCAGCCCACCAGGCCCTTCGTACTCTTCGCAGCGGGATCTTCTCGCAGCAGGGGCGTTGGGTTCTGGATGTCGATCTCAGTCGATTCTTCGACACGATCGATCATGGCCTCCTGCGGCGTGCCTTAGACAAGAGGATTGCAGACGGTGTAGTCCGTCGAATGATCGACAAGTGGTTGAAGGCTGGTGTCCTAGAGCAAGGCTCTGTGACCCGATCTGCAACGGGAACCCCGCAAGGCGGAGTCGTCTCGCCTCTTCTCGCCAACGTCTTCTTGCACTATGCACTGGATGTCTGGTTTACGGAGAGCGTCGCACCGAACCTCAAAGGGCGTTCTGCCCTGGTTCGTTATGCGGATGATTTCGTGCTTGTTTTTGAGGACTTCCTGGACTGTGTCCGGAGGCGTCATGCGTTGGGCCTTCGAATGAAGGCATGCCGCCTTGAGTTGCACCCGACGAAGACGAAGATGGTCGATTTCCGGTTCAATAAGCCTGGCGGTGAACGCCACCCACGCACGGACGCGAGCACGTTCGTCTTCCTTGGCTTCATCCACGTATGGGGCAAGTCGAGGCGAGGTAAGAACGTGGTCTACCAGCGGACGGCAAAGGATCGGTACGCACGCGCACTCAGAAGTCTCTGGCTCTGGTGCAAGCGAAACCGTCACGAGTCTGTTCCCTGGCAACACGAGAAGCTGAGTCGGTCGCTGTGGGGGCACTACGCCTACTACGGTATTACCGGCAACGGGAAGCGCCTGCGCTGGTTCGCTCATCAAGCTGAGAGAATCTGGCACATGTGGCTTTCCCGGCGATCTCGTGGGCAGCCGATGCCGTGGGAGAAGTTCCGAGCGCTCCTCAAGCGGTACCCTCTTCCACCCGCGAAGATCGTTCACAGCTACATCTAGGCTGCAAGCGAACCTGTGATGCGAGGAACCGGATGCGGGAATACTGCACGTCCGGATCTGTGAGGGGCGAGGGCGGTAACGTCCTCGCCTACTCGGCAGCCAGCACGTGCGATGTCGTTTCGTACGGCGATCGGATTGACTCCGTCGTAG
>CAYWNK010000033.1:0-34025 GCA_964459495.1 uncultured Planctomycetaceae bacterium | reverse complement strand
TCCTTCGCGACCCCCGCCACGGCGGGGGTCGCGAAGGAAGGATCCCCTAGGTCCAGACTCTGGATGAGCTCGTAGCTGTCGCTAGCCGCCAGCACCAGCAGGATGCCCGCCTTGGTCATGGCATAGAGCCGGTCGCCGGCCAGGATGGGACTGCCGAAGAACTCACCGTCCACTCGCTCGCGCCAGAGGGGCTCGCCGCTGCTTGCCTCTAGGGCACTGACGATGCCGCCGTCGCTAAAGAGGTACAGCCGACCGTTCCCGTACACGGGGGTGGGGACGTAGGGCAAGTTGCGGCGCACCGCGTAGCGCACCTCGCCGGCGTCCGCTTGCCCCGGCAGGGCCACGGCGGCAAATTCGGTGCCGCCGCCCCCCTGGCCCCCAGTCAGGACGGCCACCTGGCCGGCCAAGATCGGGGAAGCTACGACCCGCTGGGTGAGCAGGCCCTGGGCTTCCCAGAGCAGCTCGCCGTTCGCCGGGTTCAGACAGGTGAGGCCATGGGCAGTGCTGCCAAAGAGCACCCCCCTTTGGCCCTCGGGTCCGGTCCAGACCGCGGGAGTCGAGAAGGCGGCCCGTTGACTGGTTCGAGGCCTGCGCCAGAGCTCCTTGCCGCTGCTCGCTTCCAGACCCACCAGAAAGCTGGTCTCCGCCTCGGAGTCGCTGGCCAGCACCCAAGTGCCGTCCAGCAGCATCCCGGATCCACCCCAACCGTGGGAGGCCGCGGTGGGACCCAGATCCAACTCCCAGCGCTTCGCAAGCCCGTGGTCCAAGGCACGGGCGATGAGTCGCCCTCCCTCGTTCCAGGCCAGGTAGATGCCCTTGGCGTCCAAGCTCGGCGTCGAGGAGACGAAGCCGTTCAGACGATGGGTCTTGTAGGGTTCGAAGGAAAACTCGGCCCGGGCCAGCTCCTTGCCGCTGGCTAGGTCCAGGGCTAGCACGATGCGCCGATGACCCTCTTCAGCGGCGCAGGTGACGAAGACCCGTCGGTCCCAGGCCACCGGAGAGGAGTGCCCGCTGCCCGGCAGATCCACGCCCCATAGCGCGTCCTTGAGACTGGCCTCGGCGGGCAGCGCGAAGGGAGCTGCACGCCCGGCGTCCGCTCCCCGGAACTGGGGCCAGTGCGCCTGGGCCGAAGTCTCCGGAGCGCTGAGTCCCGCGAAGCCCAGCAGCAGCGCGGCTCCCAAGGGGTGCGCCCTCACCGCTCCCCCCGGTGGTCACGGCAGACCAGGTGACCCAAGCTCGAGCGCACGTAGATCAGCCCGTCCACCAAGGTCGGACGTGTCCAGTAGACCTCTTTCTCCTTGGCTCCCCCAAAGAGCTGCTTCCTGGAGAGCGCCTTGAACTCCGCAGGGTTGGCTTCGAGCACGATCAACTCGCCCTTGCCGCTGATCACGATTAGCCGATCGGGAGTCCCCAGGACCGAGCCGTTGCCCAGGCCTCGCTCGATCCACTCGGCGCTGCCGTCGAGGCCCATGCACGTGAAGACCGCGCCGTCGAAACCGTAGAGGGACTCGCCCAGGTGGATGGCGCTGGTCATCTTGACGCTCATGACCTTGTTCTCCCAGATGGTCTCCAGGCCCCCGTCGGTCACCTGGATCAGCGCGCAGCCACGGCCGATGCCGCTGGAGATGAAGAGCTTGTCCTCGATCACAAGGGGAGCCGCGGCGTTGATCTCGTACTTGGCCTTCCACTCGAGAAAGCCCTTCTCGGAACCATCTTTGTCCGACAGCACGGCGAGCCCATCGCCGTTGAAAACCGCCAGCAGCCCGGCACCCTTGCGGGTGAAGGGCGCGATCGCGGCGTAGGAATGACCGTAGTCCTTGCTGGACCAGCGGTCCTTGCCGGTGGCCGGGTCCAGGCACAGCACGCGGCCCACATTGATGAGCAGGTCCTTGCCGTGGATCAGGGGCGAAGCGCCAAAGCCCCAGGTCGGGGTCGTCAGTTCGTGATCCTCCGACAGCAATCGATGCCACTGCACCTCGCCGCTCACCGCGTCCAGAGCAAAGAGGTTGCCTTCACGGTTCTGGACGTAGGCCACGCCCCCGTGGAGCGTGGGGGTCGAGAGAGTTCCGCCCCCGTGCAGCTGATTCCAGATCTTGGCCGGGAAGCGGTGGTTCCAGATTTCCTCGCCGGATTGGGCGTCCAGGCACACGATGACGTCCTCCTCCTTCTCCCGGTCGAATCCCATGCTGTAGAGCCGTCCGTCCACCACGGTGCACGCGGAGTAGCCCAGGCCTAGCTGCGCCTCCCAGAGCGGCTCTTTCGCCCCCTCGGATTTCCAGTTGGTCTCGGCGGAGATGGCGTCCCGCCTTGGGCCGCGGAATGAATCCCAGTCGTCCAGGGGACCTGGGGCAGAGGCGAGCACAAACGCTGCGAGGGGAATGAGGGGGATCATGGTAGATCCCAGGTTAGCGGCACGGGGAGCTCTGCCTGTACAAGTCTCGCTAGCCTTGTAGCTTTGACTCGAGCCCCCAGCACGCCCCGTATCTAGATCTTCCATCCAAAGGGACCACCACACGCTGGACGCAAAGATGCCCGCCCCCCTGCGGCAAGTCGTTCCCAGCACGATTCCGAATCCCCCATGGGACAGTTCCTAAGCAACGCCTACCTCACGCTTCTGGTGGTCGCCTGCTCGCCAACCGGCGGCCTGGATCCCTCGGAGCCTTCTAGATCCGAGGATGTCGGCACAGCCCAGGCCCAGGCCGGCAACAATCTAGACTACGACGTGGTGTTCCCCTGGGCGTCCAAGACTGCGCACGAAATGGCAGCCGGCCTTGAGCTCCAGGGCGACTGGTCGCAGCTGGTGCTCCAACGGTTCATTGAGCTCGAACCAACCTCCGGCCTACCTCGCTTCGTATTCGTCAACGGCTCCACCGTGCGCGTCGAGGAGGGCGACGTGAAGTACTCCATCCTGCGCTTTGACATCGGTGATTCGAGTCTTGTGAACATTGTCACGGGCGAAAAAGGGCTCATCGTCAACGACCATCGCGATCAGGGGGAGTTCGAGCGGACGGTGAATGACTTTGCAGACTTCCAGAGCCTTGCGCCTTCGACGGCAATCGCCACTGCCCGCTCGCATCTCGCTACCGAGCAGGACCTCGATGCGAACGCCCCTATCCTCCTCGTTCGCTTCGAGTACAAGTACTTCGCTCGCCCCCAGTGCCTAGAGCTTCAGTTCCAACGAACTCCCCAATCCCCCGGGCTGCTCACTGTACGCCTCGACGTCGATGGGAAAGTTCTCGCCGATTGAAACGTCTGCGGGCATCAGAGATCGAAGTCGAGGGACCTACGGGCGCCCATGGATCCTGACTTTGCGCCCAGACGAAGGTCACGCCGTAGGCAAGACGCGAGTAGGCCGGCTGATGAATACGGATGGTATCGAAGGAGGGGTCCGTGGTCGTTCGCCCGTGGGCGCAGAGCGTATTTGGCGTTTTCCTTGCGTACCAGCGATTCGATTTGCGTGCCTCCTCCTGAAGTTCCCCCCATGAATCCCACACTCTCATTGCTAGCGGTTGCCGCGGTCGTCTTCGCGCCCTGGGGTCAATCTGCACAGCAGCCACCGAAGGCCTGGATCGAAGTGGCTCCCGGCGAGTCCATCCTTGGAGTTTCCGAGCTGGAGGATGGCATCCAAGTGCGCGTCCAGCTCCCTTTCAGCGCCTCGGGCATAGATGGGCCGGAGCCCCATGCGAACAAGGTCGAGGAGCGCAAGTACGACCCCAATGGTTCGCCTGGGGGAGAAGCCCAGCCCTTGCCGTCCAGTTCCGTCCTACGGGGATCGGGACGAAATCTCCGCGCCCATCTCGGGGTTACCCAGTGGATGAGAGAGAACGGGTACCGGAACGCGAATCCAATCGTCTCGACGGATGACACGACAGCCATGGTGATCGAAGCCCCGAGCCACTATGGCGGGGAGGGCAGAATCACGGTCATCCGGGTGGCAAGCCCACCCTCGAAGCCAAAGCTGCGCAAGCTGAAGGTGTCGAACTTCGTCCACGCCAACTTGGCAACGAACGGCAAGATGGTGTACGTCCAAGTCGAGGGATACCTGCAATTCTGGACGACCGATGATTTCCTCAGCTCCAACAAGGAGCCGGGAAAAGTCATGGTGACCGGGGCCTTTTTGGATACGGGCCCTGCGGTGAACAACAAGGACACCGGCCGTGCCGAGTACTTTTTTCTCATGAGCCCGCTGACGCTCGAGCTGTACTTCGCCGCGGTTCATCCATCCGAGGGTCGTTCCGTCAACAACGGTGTTGAACCCGCTGGTCAAGCGGGCCTTCTAGATGCGCTCGACGTCACCCCAACCTCCAACTATGCGACCTACGCCGAGCTGAGCCCGGACGCGAACGTCCTGATCGTAGCCGACCGCCGAAGGGTGAGCGTCAAGCGTAGGCAGTCCGATGCTGAGCCCCTTCAAGTGATCGGATCCTATGCCCACATGCAGGCTGAGGTGGAGATCCGCTCCTGTGCTTACGCAATCGATGAGGCGTCAGGCTCGAACGGTCGAATGACTCTCGTGACAGGCCTGGCGCGCATCGTCGCTCGGCCGAGCCTCACCCAAGAAGGATCCTGCCAGGTGTCCGCCAGACTCTTCCAGATCGAACCCGGAGCATCCACGCAACTTAAGCCGGCGTTCGAAACCCCTTGGCTAGATACCGAGCACTGGAACGCGACCTCCCCCGGTTTGCTGCTCAGCAAGGACCAGAAGCTGCTCTTCGTTCACACGCGCGACAAGGTTTGGCGGTTCGAGGTGGGGTCGTGAAATTCCCCTCCCCTTCCCATGCACTACTTGGCACCTCGGTGCTCGTGGTTGCTGGTTGTCTCTCTAGCCCAGACTCCCGGCCAGAAAGTCCAGGCGAGTGGTGGAGCGAGGAATCCATCGATCCGTGGATGGCATGGCCCTTTGCAAAGAACACCAACGCCCAGGTCTATCAGACCTATGGTCAGTCCGAACGTGCCTCGCCCGGGAGCGTCCACGTCGGACTTGACCTCAAAGTTGAAGTTGGAACGCCGGTCTACTCTCCGGTGACCGGCTACGTAGCTGGCTATTTCGATGATGGGTTCAGTCCGAACAAGAAGGGGCTCGCCATCCGCACCACCCACAATGACACGTATGTCTTCGTGAAGCTCCTGCACCTAGATCTCTCCTCCCTTCAATTCGGCCTTGGTGACTATGTGCAAGCGGGCGAACTGGTGGGCACCGTTCACCCCTGGCCCGACAGTGACTATCACTCTCACCTGCACATCGAACTCGGAGTTGGCGCGCTGCAGGCGAACGCCACCGAGCGCGACAACAAGCCTGGCTGGCGATTCCTCATTCCGGCTAGCCCATTCGTGGCGAAGGCCAACCCTCTCATGCACCTAGAGGTCGAGCCGGACACTTCCCCACCGGTATGCCGCCCCCTTTCAGACAAGGGGCCCTTCTTGTTTCGCCAGGTAACCGGAGCAGGAAACAAGTGGGCGATAGGGAGCACCGCTCTCGATCCCAACAACCTCACTGGCCAGATGGACATCGCTTTCGCTGTCGCCGACCACTACACCTCGGCTGATTCCCCCACCCTTGCTCCACACGAGCTCGTTCTGGACATCCGGTCGAGCGGAGCAGACGGAGAGATTCGGCTCCGGCGATCCCTGGTTTTCCGGGGTCCACTCCGAACAACGGCCGGCTCTCCCGAATCCATCTATCTGACGAAGAACGATGGTAAGGACTCTAGCCACGAGAAGGTCCAGGACCCCGGCGCCTTCATCTATCACTTCATGGGGCTCAACGGAGAGGGCGGAAACACCCAGGGCCCAGGCCCTTGGAGCCCGGACCCTGGCGACTATTCCATCACCCTTCGAGCAAGGGACCTAGCGTCTGATCTCCGAGTGATCGCCCAACAAGAAGTGACCGTCAAGTAGTTCCCGCCCCTGCCTTCGCAGGGGGGGCTTCCCATCACCCCAAGAAAATAGACATGGCCATTCGAGTATCGCCGACAGCCGCCCCGAAGGGTTCTGGCACTGAGGAAGTGACCATTACCGTGACCGACGAAGGCGGCGGCGGAGACACCTTCAAGGCGAAGGTGTTCGCTAGCTATGATGCAACGCACTTGCGAGTAGACGAAACCAGTTTCTCTCCGAGCAATGCCTCAAAGGAGTCCAGTCAAAGGAGCGGTGGGAGCCAGATCGAATGGACGACAACGTCCATCTCCCAGAACGGCGAACCGTGTTTCTCCTTCAGTTGCTCCTGTCTGATCAGCGGCAATCCTGGCTTCGCCTGCTGGGTAGAGTTGGAAGATGGGACGACGACTGAACCTGTCGCAATTCGCCTCTCCTGCCCCTAGTACGAAGTTCCTGGGGATGCGAGTTCGCCGTGGCCGGTAGGACTCCTCAACCCTTCCCTGACCAACGAGCAAGGCAAGATGGATCTCGGTCACCAGGCGGTGCCGACCATCGTTGCCTTGCTGCCCCATCGCTTGGCCCCGAGCCTAACGGTCTTCGATCCCCGCGCGGATTGACTCTATCGTTGGACCATACTCCGGTGGCCAAGCGCCCTCTGAGATGCCTGCCATCTCCATGTACTGATCCAGGAGAGCCTGGGCGCGCTCACGGTCGCGCAGCTCCTCGGGGATCACCTGGACGAGAGCCTCCGCGTAGTTCAGCATTTCGGGGTAGGTGACCATCGGGTGCTCAACGAGGTAGGCCTCCAACCGCTCCCTGGACTCCTTCGCGATGGCGTGCTCCCCCGCCAGGGCCGCCAAGGAGAACCGATAGATCCACATCGTCTGCACCAGGACGTGATCCTTCAGCCAGGGGCCAGCACTGGCGACTTGGGAGGGTCCGCTCCTTCCACGGACGCCGCTCTGCCAGTCCTCAACCGCTGAGTTCAGGTGCTCCAATCCCTCGCGATAGGCCTCCTGGGTCCCGACGAAGTAGAGATCCTGGGCCATGAGGGTCCTCGCAGGCCAACTATCGAAGCCCGTCTGGAGGGCAGCCTCGCAGGCGGCGATCGCCTCGGGATACTGTCCGTTGCCCCACAGGCCCATCGCCTCCGTGACGAGATCGTTGCGGTCCAGCTGGCGCAGAATCTCATCCTCGGGGTCAAGCTCTCGAAGCTCGGCTAGCGCGGGACTAGGGGTCTCTGGATCTTGGCGGCGCTGGACAAGAGCCAGCACCCCAAGGGATCTCCGAGGATCCCACCCTAGGGCCAGGGCCGACTCTGCCGACTGAGCGGCTTCCATCAGGAGCTGGGAGCGGTCGAGATCGGAGGTCCCCTCCTCGACCGCCTGCAGATACGCGCAGTTCGCGAGGATCACGAGGGAGTCGTGGTCGCTGGGCTTGGAGTCGACAACCTTTTGGAGGGTGTTCCGCGCGCCCGAGTAGTCCCCCTCGAGCATTTGCATCCGGCCTTTGGCGCGCTGGGTCATGTAGGTATCCCAGTCGCCTTGATCAGCCTCCACCTCGGAAATCAGCGACTCAAGCTCGCTGAGCGCCGTGGCGCTGTCGCCTTCGAGCTCGGAGACCAACGCATCGACGAAGGTCGTTTGAGGATCGCCGATGGTCAGGCCCTTGCGAAACTCGAGGAGCGCCGCCAGGGCACCACCCGAGTCCTTCAGGGCCCGGCGCATCTGGTACAGGGGGAACCAGACCTCTCGACGCGTGGGATCGACTTCAACGGCACGCTCCAACGCATCGATCGCCTCAGAATATCTGGGCTTGCGGCCATGGGTCATCAGGTAGAGGCCGAGCAGGTACTGATCCTGCGCATCCTCGAAGCCTGCGGCGAGCGGGTCGTAGCCCCGGTCGATAGCGACGCCGACCAGTCGCTCCGCCTCACGGTAGTCCGTGCCGCGCACGGCCGCAGAGGCCATCATCAGGGCCGTGGACGGATCGCTGGGTCGCAGCCCATCGGCGAGGGCAAGCTCGCGATTGGCCGCTCCGTGGTCGCCCCGCTCCAGGAGCCGCCGCGCCTCCAGGACGTGAACGCGCCAGGTCTCGACGGTAGTCTCCCCCTGGGAAGCATGGAGCGCGCCGAAGAGAGCCCATGTGCTCAGGCCGAGGACAGCCGCCGCTCCGACAGCCAGACTGAAAGATCGATTGCGCCGGACCCAGCGCGAGAATCGCTGAATCGATCCGATCGGCCGTGCCTGGGGAGCCCGCCCATCCAGGAAGCAGGCAAGGTCTTCGGCCAAGGCACGGGCACTGGAATAGCGGTCGGAGGGCCGCTTCTCCAAAGCCCGCAACACGATGGCTTCAAGCTCGCGACTCATCCGCGGGCGCACCTTGGTCGGGGGGACGGGATCGTGCTTGCAAACCGCAGTGAGCACCGCGGGAAGCGTATCCCCAGGGAACGCATGCTTGAGAGTCAACGCCTGGTACAACATCGCGCCGACTGCGAAGACGTCGCTTCGGCCGTCGATCGTGTGGGACAGGCCGAGAGCTTGCTCAGGGCTCATGTAGCGGGGTGTCCCCTGGATAGCTCCAGGTTCGCTCATCGAACCTTCGTCGAGGATTCGGGCCAACCCGAAGTCCGTGATCTTGGGCCGATCTCCCACAGAGATCATGACGTTCTGGGGCTTGAGATCGCGGTGGATCACGCCCGCGTCGTGAGCAAATTCAAGAGCGTCTGCAAGCTGGTAGAAGAAGAGCGCCAGCCTTCGGTCATAGTCCGGGGGCAGAACCTCGAGGGACTCCATCTCGCCGAGGAAATCGGCCAATGAACATTCCCCGTCCACGAATTCCTGGGCGATCCAATGCACGTCCTCGGTCTGACCCATCGCATGGACCGCGACAATGTTGGGGTGCTGCAGCCGTGCTCCGGCGCGCCCCTCACGACGGAAGAAGCGGAGGATCTCCGGCGTGATTCGGTCCGGTCGAATCAACTTGAGGGCGATCGCTCGTTGCAGCGAGATCTGGGTTGACTCCCAAACCTGACCCATGGCGCCCTGCCCGATGAGGCGCTGCAGCTGAAAGTCGCCGATGCTGTCGCCCACCCTGTGCTGGAGGGGTGATTCCAACGTATCGGGGTCGATCAGCGCGGCCCTCGGCCGGAAAAGGAACGAGGTGTCGGAGCGTCCTCCCTCTGTCCCCTGCGTGGAGTCCTCCTGGAGCAGCGATCGCCATTCCCTCTGGAGGTCAATGGCGCGTTGGGGAATGGGCGACCCATCGAGTCGATTCTTGACGTCAGGTTCATTCAGCATGGCCAAGCCCCAGTTTGAATCCATCAGCTTGCCACGTGGGTACCCCACCCACGATTTCTAGATCCGGCTCGACTCGGTGGCCGAAGACTATGCAGCGAAAGCCAAGGGCCATCACGGGCGCCCCTCCCCTACTCCTATCCCAAGCGACCCAACACTCTCAGCTCGGAGTCCTCATCCTCTCCGGTGAGTGCTAGTTCGTCAGGCTCTTGTAGAGTTCCCTGAGGCGTCCGTCGGCTTCCAAGTCTTCGACGCCTCGAATGGTGGATGGGGCCTCGGGGTTGTCGGACTCTTCCACCCAAGCGGCAAGTTCCTTGCTGAGCCGGGGGAGTTCGGCGGGGGTCACGCCGGAGGCTTCCATAGCGGCGATGCGGGAGGACCACAGCTTCTCTTCGGCCTGCAACACGACGATCCGACCCTTGATGACTTGCCGCTGATCCTCGCCCTGCGAGAGCTCCAGTAGGCGCTCGCGGACCTTCTGGTTGGAAAGCGCCTGATCAGGCGACAGTTCGACACCCGCGATGTAGTCCCGCAAGCCCAGATTCGAAAGCTCAAGGAACTTGTCGTGGGACTGCAGGCGGGCGACGGCATCATCGATCTCTTGATGGCGTGCGCGAACCTCGGCCAGACCATCGGAGGCTGCCGAATCCTGCACGCCCAATTGGCTGGTGGACCCGATCAACGTGGAGTGGTGGGCACGAGGGCTCTTCTTGGCTTCCCGGTACTCATAGAGATCACGCCCGCCAAGAAAGGCCATCACCAGTCCAACCCCCAGGAGGTAGATCCCGGTCCCAGGCTCATCCCTCACGAGCGACAAGGAAACTAGGGTCATGAACCCTCCCACAAGGGCGCCGAGTCCAGCAACAACGAGAAGGGCGATTTCCATAGTCTCGATAGGGGCAAGGGGGCTGCTTGGGTACGGCCGAAATGGCTCAGACTCGAATGGGTCGCGCCGCGACCAAGCCAGGAGAATACCAACTCGGCGCAGTAGGGCCGGTAGCCCCGCATGGGGTCTGTAGCTCGGAAAACCCGGTTCCTGCCTCCTTCGCACCCTTCCGAGCCCGGTTTGGATTCGTCGGACTGTCCAGCTGCGGTCCCTCACTCTCGGCTAGTTATGTGGCAATCCAGGGGAGTGCCTCCCACGCGGAGCGTATGCACTCACGAACAGTCAAGCCGCTTGATTGCATCCTCTGCGCACGTGCGCAGTTCGCCCCATCCTTCATAGGCGCTGCGGGCCCAAGCGTTGACGCGTTGGACGTGCTCCGAAGGGGCCGCAGCAGACACGTGCTCCAAGGTGAGCGCAAAGGTGGGTGGCGCGCTGGGGAGCGGCATGTACTGGAATTTCGCGAGCCCGGTCAGCGCCGTGGTGGCCGATCGGTGTGAGCGCCCATGCTCGAAGATCAAGTGGAGAGAAATGTAGTGAAGCCAGACCGAACGGAACGCGCGGGGCTCATCGTCGAGACCAGGATGTTGGAGTGCGTAGGCGTCCACTGTGAAGCGATGTGCAGCCGCAAACAGCCGCGGGTCCTCGTATTCTCGGGCCAGAATGAGCCCGTAGTCGTGCCAGCACCCGGGAGACGAGAGCATGTAGTCATGCTTAGGTCCATCTCGTTGGTCGAAAGTGCCTCCGCATCCATGACACTGACTTTGCATGCCTCAACACTACCAGCGGATCCACAGTTCAGAGTCAAGTATGAGTGGAGTACCGAATTCGATCTTTGACACCCCTGAGGGCGTAGCGGCGCCGACCGCAGCCCTCGACAAGGAACTCGAACGGCCTGCGAAAGAGGTGTATCCCGGAACGGTCTTGCTGGGCCAGGTGGGTTAAGTCGGGCATCACACAGCTCTGCGCTTCATCTTGACAGCCGAGGAGCTGAACCGAATCGCACGTAGCCGGAACGCGAGGGCCTACTCTGAGCTGCGACCTAGGCGACATCGATCCCGCGTGCTGGATCCCGAGATGCGGATCACCAAGGTTGGGGACCACGAGATGCGGCTTCTCGTCCAGTTCGCGCAGTAGATGTTAGGTCTGTTCGGGACGGAATCGGACCTGAGCAGCTGGGGCCTGGACGTGGCCGTTCGAGATGGCAAGTCCGCGAAGAAGAAGGCTGGCATCGTCGTCGTGCGCAAGCCGCGCTGCTCTGCTCCACGTCCTTTGGAAGACCGGTCAGGCCCGCTAAGGGTACAGGTCCGGTGATGGCATCTCGCAGGGGTAGGCAGATACCGAAGCATGGAGGTGAGGGGGCCCCTGGGGGTCCACCACGTTCCGCGAGAAACTGCTCGGGACTGAGTCCGCCAAGCGATGTGTGTGACCAGACCTTGCGCCAGCTGCCATGGGATTCCGAAAGGGGGCTCATCCCAGCTTAGAAGCTGCCTAGGCCGCGATCACAGCAGACCACATGAAGAGGGCGGAGCTGACAAGCGCCAGCTCTCTGGAGTCGTGTGCTCTTAGCGTGCTAAGGCCGTCCGTACGAGAGCTGCTCGCTCGTCCTGGGGGGCATCATTCAAGCAAGTCCAAAGCAACAGCCGGGTTCGCAGCTGCAGCGGCTCTTCTCGCTCGGCGAGGAGGAGAGCGAGGGTGTAACGATCGTCGGGGCTCAGCCCAAAGCGCAGCCAGGGTATCCCCATCAGGTTCAGATACTCCTGAGCAGCGTCCCAAGCCCTGTCCGCCTCTCCGAGCTTGCGCAAGAACTCAGCGCGGCCCATCCCCCCCGCGCTCAGCTTCTCCCCCGCCTCTGCCAGGATCTCTACCGAGCGCTGACCGTCCCGGCGTGCGCCCTCGAGATCACCTGCTACTTCCAGCAGGAACCTGGCCCGCCGGAGGAGGGTCGCGGACCGCGGCGCAGGCTCTGTCGTCTCCTTCAGTGATTCGTCGAGCGAGGACAGGAACCCTTCGATGTACGGCCGCGCGCGATCCGGTTCCTCAGCCTTGGTCCAGAGCTGAGCCATTCGGTGGTCGTGGCTTGCAGCATTCAGCCGACCCCCATCGAGCTCCGTCAGCAGTCGAAAGCGCTCTTCCTCGAAGCGCGCCGCATCCGCATAGAGCCCGAGGGCCTCGTAGCGGGCAGCCAGGGACGAGCCTGGTCCTTTCCCCTCCCAAATCCGCTGTTGCTCCTGGTCCAGCGCCTCCAGCTCCAGCGCTCGGGCCGCCTCCCGATCTCCGGCCTGCAGCTGGAGGCCAGCTCGGGCCATGCGGACCCTTGCAACAGCACCAGAGTCTCGCCTGCCGCCATAGCTGGTCGCTCCACCAAATCCCGCGGCGGCGCGCTGGACTTCATACTGGAAGCGTGTCTTTGGCCGCCGGGCGCGCGAGGCCGAAGGCTTGCTCCAGGCCGTCGCATAGTTTGCTTCTGCCGACACGGCCGCTTCCAATCGATCTGCGGCGTTGTCGTAACGCTCTAGGGCCAGCGCGCTTTGTCCGGACTCTTCGTAGGCCTCAGCCAGGGCCAGCAGTAGATCCGTGCTTTCACCGTCGTCGTTCTTGGCGAAGCGTTCTTCCAAGAGTGCTGCGCGCTCTTGCCAGCGTCCGGCGTATTTGAGAGCGGTGAGGCGGATTTGCTGGGCCCGCTCGTCGCCCGGTGCAGCGGAGTCCGCCAGCTCGACCAGCCGCTGCGCCCATTCTTGAATCCGCCCGCACTCCTTGGCGAGCTGCAAGAGGACTGCACCGGGCTGGCCCGATTCCTCGTAGACGTTTGTCGCGGACCAGATCGTGACCTGCCCGCTGCCACCGAGGCCGTGGAACGGCGAGATCGGTATCCTCGACCACAGTTCGTGCAGGGTGCCTTCGATATCGCCGGCGCGCATGCGCCAGCGGTAGGCTTCCACGTTCAAGCGCTGCCCTGGGGCAGCCGCGGCTTGCGTTGGTGCTACGAGCGCATGGGCTTCGGCGTACCGTTCGTACTGGGCGATCTCATTGGCCTGCGTTGACAGGAAGTTCCTGTAACTGCTTGTTCCGTGCCGGAACGCATGTACAGCGAGGCTGTCGTAGCGCAGCCCATCGCGATTCGTGAGGGTCTCCGCGATCCCGTCGAAATCGCCCTTGAGGCCGTGGATCGACGCGCGAGTCCTGCGAAGCCTCGTCACCTTGCTTTTGAGCGTGTAGTCCGACGGCTGTCCCGCAAATTTGCGGCCTGCCAGGATGATCTCCTGCTCCACAGCCTCAAGGGCGCCGTCCCAGTCCTTGGCCGCTTTGCGCGCACTGCTCAGCTTGCCCAGGATGTAGCCGTCCCTGGGCGCGAGAAGCAGCGCCTCCTCCAGACACGCGACCTCCAGGTCGTGCTGCTTGCGAGAGCGGTGGACGATGGCTGCCGCCAGGTAGTCCTCTGCCCGGGTGGACCCGGAAGCAGCAGCGATGAGATCAGCGCCAGCGCCCTGTTCCTCGATCGCGTGGGGCAAGTGGCCAAGCACCGTGATGGATGCGTTGCGTGCTGCAGGGTCCGCGAGATCCGCTTGGCATAGGGCGAGGAGTTCATCCCACGCATCAAGAGCCCTCAGGGCCTCCGCCAAGGACTTCTTGGCTTGCCTGTGGTCAGGGCGGTGCTGAAGCACGGCGGTGGTTTCCCGCACAGTCTCGCTCCACTGCTTCGCCTTCGCATAGACCTCGACCTTGGCCATTCTGGCTTCGACGCTTTCCTTGTCGGCGATGTCCGCAGTTGCCATGGCGAGGGCCTCGTCGAGCCGCTCGTGGTGGATCAAGAGGTTGGTGAAGTCCCTCTTCGTTTGACGGACCTCCCAGCTGTTGCCTCCAACCTGGAGGAGCCGCTCATACATTCGGCAGGCGTGATCGAGGTCCCTGGCCGCCAGACTGCGCTGCAGTAGGGTCGGGAGGACCTTGGGCGCTAGGGCCGGCAGCTCCGCGAGGGATTCGAGAACTGCCGTCTGCCCATCCTGGTCGCCGGCCAGGCCCCGCAGCAGGGCCACGTCGCGGGCGAGATCGAGGTCGTCGGGATCGCGCTCCCAGTTGGCTTCTTGGGTGGCGAGTAGAGCGTCGAGAGTTCCAGCCTTGTGATGCGCCCGAATTCGCCAGCCCTGGAGCATCTTCCTGGTCGTCTCATCGTCTTCCAGAACCAGCCAGGTATCCAGAACCGGAGGAATCTCGGTCCAGCGACCCAGCTGTTCAAGCAGGTCAGCCTTGAGTGTAAGGCCAACCTTGTTGCGCCCGTTCGCTTCCTCGAGAAGCACGTTGACCTCATCCAGTGCGATCTCGAACAGGCCCGCCTCCTGTGCAAGGTAGACAGGCATGAGACCTTCGGAACCTTGGCGGCCCTTTGCCATCGATTTCCAGGTAGCGAGCGCGGCGCTGGCGTCCCCGAGTTCAGCCTGCACCAGGCCTAGTTCCGCCAGGGCCAGATTGTGTTCGCTGAACATACCTAGGTCCAACAGGAAGAAGGTCTCGGTCTTGGAGAGTGTGCCGCCCTGGATGAGTCCGTTGAGCAGGTCCGCGGCGCGCTCAGGATGGCCACTCCTTCGCGCCAGGTAGATGAGTGTCGGAACCAGGTAGCGCCCATCGGCTGGATCAGCGGCTGCCGCGGACAGGCGCTCTTGGGCGTCATCCCAACGATCCACGGCAATCTCCAGGGCAGCCGCCTCGACTGCCCCGAGGAGGTCGCCGCTGGCTTCGGCGGCCGCGATGGCGGTGGGCACCTGCTCGGAGAGATCGTCGCGACCGGTGATCGACTCGATGAACGCGATGAGGCCCTGGTCCAAGGCCACGGAGCGATCCATGGCCTTGAGCGAGTCACGAATGGGCCGAATCGCATCCTCGAGGCTTCCGAGCTGCCCCGCAAGGCTCCGCAAGCTCATCTCGATCTGCTGCCGGCGGTACTCGGGCGCGAGCTCGAGATCTTCCCGAAGGCAGCGCAGGGCAGCTTCGACATCCCCCCGCTCGAGGTAAAACGCGGCCGGGGAATAGTCCTCGCGCACCTTTTTGGTGAACGCCATGTCGAGGATCTCAGTGGCCCGTCCGTGCTCACCACGGTCCCAGGCCCAGCCCGCGAGCTGAGCGCCGCGCTGCACGCGGAACTCCTCGTCCTTGGATTGCTCCATCGCGGCGAGCAGGAGCGCTTCGGCTTCGTCGTCCCGACCGCTCTCAGCCAGCAGCTCGACCCCGGTGACCTGAATCTCGTCACGATGGGGCGCCAGATCAGCTGCGACGAGCACTTGCTCTGTGGCTTCCTCGAGCAGGTTTTCAGACCGCAGTCGCGCCACCAAATCGATGCGCTTGGCTACGTTCTTCGGGTCTTCGGCTACCGCCCTTCGCAAGTCGTCCAAAGTCACATTGGAGGTGAGGCCGAGGCGCTCCTCGAGGTCAGCCAGAAGGTTGCGGGCCCTGTTCTTGTAGTAGTCCTGGACGGCCGGGTCCGCAACCATCTTGCGCAGGACGGGGCGCGCCTCATCCAGGCGGTTGGTCTTGTACAGGCTCTCTCCGTACTGCCAACGGATCGTCTCTCCGCCAACTTGGTTGCTAGCCATCAGCCGCAGCAACGGCAGTGCTTCTTCCTTGAAGCCGTATTGCTCGACAATGTTGCCGAGGGAGTAGCCGAACCACTGAAGGATGCTGGGATCCTCCCGCATGACGTTGCGCAGCGACTCGGCGGCGCGACCGACCTCCCGATGGTCCAAGAGGATCTTGAGCTTGGACACGTAGCTCGTGCGTGGTTCGAGCTTGACGGCGCCGAGATAGCGCCCGTCGCGCGCGCTCAAGGAGGCCGTTTGGCGAACAAAGGTCCAGGACGAGTCGCTGTCCTGGTTGGGTAGCTGGGGCTTGAAAGGGCGCAGCAGTCGGTCTTCGGAGACCTGATTGCGAGCGACACGCTGGTTGTGCAGACGCGTGCACTCCACCGTGCGATCGAAGGCCGCGACGGCTTCCTCCCAGCGGCCAGCGCGCTCATGCAGGAGGGCCACGTTTTGCCAGACCAGAACATCGTTCGGATCGGTCTCCAGGATCTCGCTGTAGCTCCGCAGGGCGCCGTCCCAATCGAGCGAGGCCTGCTGGACCTCTGCCACGCGTACCTGCGCATTGCGGCGCTCGGCTGCGGTAGACGCTTCGCCCAGGGCGTCTTGGAACGCGGCCAGGGCGGACTCCCGGATGTCATGGGAGCTCAGAATCAAGCGGGCCGCGTCCGGTTGACCCCATTCCGAGATGAGCTTGTAGGCCGCCAGCGGGTCGCCGGCTTCCTCGTGCAGCTTGGCAAGGCCGAGGGCGGCCCTGCGTGCGTCGTTCGTCAGTCCGTGGCCGTGACGCTCGATCGGGTTGTCCTGGTGTCGCCAATAGCCCTCGAGGAAACGCTCGTAGCACCCGACCGTGAAGGCCTGTAGCTCCAGATCGACGCCCACTTGGCCGAGGCTCACGAGGTCCCTGAGGCCGACCAGTTCAGCCTGGGCCAGCCCGCGCAGGATCTCTTCGGCGCCCTCCAGATCCCCTGACTTGCCGAGGCTTTTCGCCCGAGCCAGCAGGACGGCCGAGCGGCTTGGCTTGTTCTTTGCGATCGTAGGCAGAGCCCAAATCCGAATGTCCGCAATCGTCGCGATGCGCTCCAAGTCCTCATCGCTGAGCTCGCGCTGGAGGCGCCGCGAGTAGCGGCGACGCAGTGAGCGCAGCCTGGCGGGCCGGCCCTTGGCCTTGGCCTCGATCTCCTCTGGCGTGAGCTCCCGTGCTTCGTCATCGACCAACGGGAGGAGTGCGCCCAGATTCGCTAGTGCCCGATCCCAAAGCTCGGCGCCCATCGCGTAGTTGGCCGCGGCGGAGAGCAGAGTCACGTCCTCGGGCTGCTCACCCAGTTGTTCCTCGAGCAGGTCGACAGCCTCCCCAGCCCGGTCGCTGCGATTGAGGATGCCTGCGCAGCGCAGCGGGTCTGTGGCCCAGTGCTCAAGACCTTTATCCGCAAGCTCTGAGTCCCGGGCGTAGATATCGGACTCGTAGTTCCAAAGGACTCTTGCCCAGCCTGCTGCGTCAAAGCGAGCCGGGGGATCATCGATTGTGGCCGCGCGCGCTGCATGGATCAGGTCCAGCAGTGGACCATTGAACTCCGACTTGCGCGAAAGCGCTGACACCGTGGCTATCAGCAGCTCGCTGTCCTTGGGGCGTATCTGCGCCTCGGCCAGAATGAGCGCCGGGTACTCGGCAGCAAGGCCATTCGACTGGAACCAATTCCGGATGTCGTAGTAGTTCCGCCCCATGTTGCGACTGAATGACTGCCTGGTTTTGCCGGCGGCCGCGACCGCCTCGTCGGGCGAACGCAACAATTCGAACAGCTCCTTCCCCGCCGCAAGAGTGGCGTCTTCGCTGCCGGCGCGATGGTGCAGCGAGCCGATGCGCTGCACCAGGTCCCATGAGTTGCCGCGCAGAGCCAGGATGCCCTCCAGCGCCTCGATCGCCTTCTCATATTCACTCCGCTCGGCGTACATGCTTGACAGCTGAAACAGCACGGAGACGTCCCGGTTGGTTCCCGACAGCGACGCATTGAGAACATCGATAGCCTGCTCATCCATCGATTGGCGGCGATAGAGGCTCGCTACAGCGCCGCGATCTCGTACAGCACTGAGCGTCTGCTTTGCCCGCTCTAGGTCTCCGAGCTCTAGGTAGGTTCGCGCCAATCCGAGGGAGTTGGCCTGGGCGTCGACTTCCGGGATGCCGGCCATGTCCCGCCGTACTTCGCGGGCCTCTTCCCAGCGGTCCATTTTCTCCAGCAGCCAGCCGCGTTCCTGCAGCAAGCGCGGCTCGCGGGGCTGGAACGCGAGCAGACTGTCGACGGTTTGCAGCGCCAGCTCGTATTCCGACTCGCGGGTGTAGAGGTCGGACAAGGCCAAGGAACCCTCGATGTCATAGGGGTTGTCCTGCACGGCAACGCGCAGCTCTTCCATGCGCTGGTCGATCTCCCCGAGCTCGCGCAGCATGTCGTAGTAGCGACCGCGGGCGATCTCCCTGGAGTCTCGATCAGCACTGCGGGTGACGGTGAGAACTTCGTCCATCGACCGCTCCCACTCACCCTGGTCGCGGTAGAGATCGGCCAAGCGCAGGCGGGTCGCACCGTTCTCGGGTTCGAGTCGCAGAGCCTGACGCACACAGCGCAGGGCATCGTCATCGAAGCCGAGGCGCTCGTAGCTGTCAGCCACTTCCAACCAGGCCGCGGGGATGTCGGGAGCGATACGCAGAATCTGCTCGTAGCAATCCTTGGCCTTCTCGTGATCTCGAAGCGCGAGGTGCACGCGGGCCATGTCACGTAGCACTCGTCGCTTGGCCTGGGGCCGCTGTTCGGCGAAGCGCTCGTAGGTCTCCAGGGCGAGCGCCTGAGACCCATCGAGCTCGTGGAGTTGGGCGAGCTGTAGCCAGCCCTCGTCGACTTCGGGGAAGCGTTCGACGAGCGTGTTCAGCTGTTGCTCCGCGCTCCGGGTTTTGCGCAACCGTCGGTAGACTTTGGCGAGCACGAGGAACGGCGAAGGTCCGGCCCCTTCGAGAGCGGCTCGCTTTTCGGCCTCGGCCTGCAGGTCGGCCAGCCCGTCCACTTTCTCGGCCTGTCGTACGAGCCGGTCCACCGACGCTCGCCGCAGCCCGATCTCCGTGCTAGCTGAGACGGCGCCCCAGAGCAGGTCGGTGGAACGGGCGACGTCGCCTTCGGCGTAGCAGCGCTCAGCGAGTCGCGACATCAGGCCGGCGTCCTCCGGCACCAGCGCTAGGGCTGCCTCCAGGGCAGCGCGCGCTTTTTCCGGGGCGCCGTGGGCCGTCCAGAGCTCGGCGAGCTCCTCGAGCGAATCCGCCCGGTCCGTCGCGACGCTGGCCGCACGCTCCAGGACACCGGCGGCCTCCTCGACGCGTCCGCGATCGTCCAGGAACGCTGCGAGCTCTCCGTACGTACGCAGCTCACCGGGATTGAGAGCGATCGCCCGCTCGTACATGCTGGCGGCGTCCTCGACCTGGTCGTGCACGGCGAAGAGGGCGGCGAGCCGGATGCAGAGACCCGGGTCGTCCACCCGCTGCTCAAGGCTGCGCTGCCATTCGCGGCGGGCGGCGTCCAGGCGCCCATCCGCGGCGAACTCCTGACCGAGGGCGACGTACAGCTCGAGCTCACGCGGATGCTCGCCGATCGTGCGCTGCAGTAGGGCGATGTGCTCGTCCCGCATCGAATCGGCGGCGTACAGTCCCATCAGGGAACGCGCCAAGGGGAGGTCGGTGGGGAAGGCCTCCACGGCCCGCTCCAGGGCTTCCCGTGCTTCCTCCCGGCGGCCGGCCGCGGTGAGAAAAGACGCGTGCAGCTCGAGGGCGGCGAGGTCAGAACCTTGGCTGGCGTCGATCCCCGAGCGCTCCAGCAGAACGTCGACTTGTCCCATGCGCTGGGCCAAGCCCACCAATCGCGGACCGATTTGGCGGCGCAACCAGTGGCCTCGGCCGAGCAGCTCCAGGCACTGCCAATAGGCGGCCACGGCCTCTGGTGCGTCGCCGCGCCGTTCGTGGACCTTGGCTAGCTCCACGAGGGTGCGGCTGCGCTTCTCCGGATCATCGCCCGCCAGAGTCAGCGCCTCGTCGAGGGTGCTGGCCGCCTCGTCGATGAGCCCGCCGTCGGCGAGCTGCGCCGCCGCCTCGACGCGCAGGTGAAAGCTGTCGGGACGCAGCTCCGCGAGGGCGCGGAACGCAGCGACGGCCGCTTCCCGCTCCCCGGCCTCAAGCAGGGCGCGGGCGTGCTCGCCGTGCAGTGTTTCCAGCAAGGCCGGATCCTCGGTCCCAGCGACCGCGAGACCGAACGCCGCCGCGGCCGCCTCGCTGCGCCCACGCTTCCGTTCGAGGCCGCCGACCAGCCGGTATGCAGCCCCGGACATCGGTTTGACGCCCGCCAGGATCTCGAGCGCCTCGTCCCATTCATCGGTCGCCGCCAGCAGGCGCGCCAGAACGATGCGCGGCGCCTCGGCTCCGGGATTTTCGTCGAAGCGGGCGCGCCAAACCTCGACGCGGGCTTCCAGGGTTCCCGCGGACACGGCGGCTTCGACGAGCTTGTCGAATGCCCAGTCGTGGTAGGGCTTGCGCTCGAGGTAGCTCTCGTAACTAGCGATCTGGCGTTCGGTGTTCTGACGATCCGGACTCTGGGATACGGCCTGTGGGCGCGGAGCCGTTCGGGCAACAGGAGCGAAGCCAAAGCCGGCGGAAGCGGCAACGCCGAAGGACGCGAGGATGATCTGGAGTCGGTGCAATTGCATGGCGGCGAGCAGGCAGGAATACGATCCCATTCGATGAAACTTCTCGGGGCTTGCTTTTCCGGCGCGGCGGGGCCGTCCGCGAGAGCGTCTCCCTAGTTCAGAGCGAAGTCTCTGCCAATGATCCCATGGTTGCGCGATTCCGGCGATCTGCAATCACGCGATTTCACAGCCCCAAGCTCTCTCCCTGCGCGCAGTTCAATCCGCAGACCGAGCGAAACATCGCCTAGGGATTCCGCCACCAGCACGGCGCCCCAGGTGCGCGAACCCAGCTTCCAGGCTCGATTCACCATGCAGCGCAAGGCGAAGACCGCGCACGAGAACAGCCTCCGGCAGCTGCGGAAGAACAAACCGTTCGCTGGACTGATCGCCGCGCTGGGGTTCCTACTCCGCGACTCCGCGCCGGCATCCACGCGCGGACGCTGATGCTCTTCCTCTTTCAGCGCAGGCTGCCGGGCTGCCGGCAGCTCTTTCTTCCACCAACGGTGACCAGCGCTGCGGGCACTGGTTCGGTATCTTCGTGGAATGCGGCAACATTCATGTGCGATCTGGCTGTCGGTCTTGGCTGCCGCGCTATTGCCCTTGGGGTACGCCCAGGGCGGCGCGGAGAAAAGCGGAACGGTGCCCCCGAACTTCGTGATCGTCTTTGTGGATGATCTTGGCTACGGAGACCTCGGTTGCTATGGGAGCCCGACAATCCACACGCCACACCTCGACCGAATGGCCGCGGAAGGGCTAAAGCTCACGCAGTTCTATAGTGCTGCCAGCGTCTGCACCCCTAGTCGAGCAGGGATCCTGACGGGCCGTCTGCCCGTGCGAAGCGGCATGTGGGGTGACAGGCGCCGGGTGCTCTTTCCAGAATCGACGGGCGGGCTGCCGGCCGGTGAGCTCACCCTTGCCGAAGCCATGCGGGCGGAAGGATATGCCACCGCCTGCGTCGGAAAGTGGCACCTGGGCGACTTGCCCGAGTTCCTGCCGACCGAGCACGGGTTCGACTCGTACTTTGGCATCCCGTATTCCAACGACATGAATGCGGTTTGGCCCCTCCCAGACGGCGGGAACCGTTTCATCGACCCCAAGTCGGAGAATTTTCGAGTCCCGCTGCTCCGCGACAAGGAGGAGATTGAGCGACCAGCGGATCAGACGACGATCACCCGCCGCTACACCGAGGAGGCGGTTCGCTTCATTCGTGCTTCGAAGGATAAGCCGTTCTTCCTCTACCTTGCGCACAGCCTGCCGCACGTTCCGCTCTTCAGAAGCGAAGCCTTTGCAGATGTCAGCCGTCGTGGTCTCTACGGCGACGTCGTTGAGGAAATCGACTGGAGCGTGGGGCAGATCCTGGACGTGGTCAAAGCCTCGGGCATCGACGAGCGTACGGTCGTGCTCTTCACAAGTGACAACGGGCCTTGGCTTGTCCACGGCGAGCAAGGAGGCTCTTCGGGACCCCTACGCGAAGGCAAGGGCTGCAGCTTTGAAGGCGGCTTTCGGGTGCCTGGGATTGTGCGTTGGCCGTCCGTGGTTCCTCCGGGCGTCACGAGCGCCGGTATCGCGAGCACACTTGACTTGATGCCGACCCTCGTGGGTCTCGCGGGGGGGGAGCTTCCCGAGGGGTTGGTGACCGATGGTTATGATCTAAGTGCATTCTTGCGCGGCCTCGAACCCAGCCCCAGGGATTCGTTCTACTACTACCAGTCCAAGCGGCTCATGGCGATTCGCCAAGGTCGTTTCAAGGCCCACTTCGCGAGCCAAATCCCCTATGTGGGCGCGGATCTCATCGAGCATGACCCGCCCCTTCTCTACGACGTGGAATCAGATCCAGGGGAGACCAGGGACGTCGCATCAGAACATCCGGAGGTGCTCAAGGCCTTGCTTGCAGCGGCGGATGCGCACCTGGCACATACGCCTCCGGCTCCATCCCTGCTCGATGAAGAGCTCACTGGGTCTCCGGTGGAGGTGAAGTAACCCCATCCAGGGCGGGCGAATCTCCCGAATTCGCCCCCTTGAGGTAGAAGCGACGGGCCCAAGCGATGTGCTCGTCCGCTGTCTTCGTCCAAGGGGGAGAATGGAAGTGCCCAGCTTTCGTGCAGAGGTCGACGGACACCTCGATCCAGGATCCCAGCTGACACAGGTCCACCTGAGTGCTGTAGTCAAATGCCTGGCTGAGCTCGCTGAAGGTGCAACTTGTTTCACCACCCCCCCATGCGTAGCGTTCCGCCTGGGCCGGAAAAGGGTACGTCGGAAACGCAAGGGGACCTCGAATGGATCCAATGCCACACGGTTTCGTTCGGCGGCGCGGAGGACCAATGGTCCATACTGCTATCGAAGGTGTCTTCGAACAGGACGACCTGGACCAGCGAGAGGCTCGTGGTACAGGCGAGGATTGCGGGAAGTCCAAGAAGACAATGGCGAGCGAGCATCATGGCGAAACCGATCTGGGTCGACGGGGAAAGAAGGAATGGCGCTCGCCCGCATGGTCTAGACCGGAGCGCTCTGGGCTAGGTCGGCGAGCTCTGGGCGCAGCCACCACCCGGCCGAGAGCCAGTCGATCGGCCGGATAAAAGGCCGCCCCTAAACCCAGGAAAGCGATCCGGGGGCGCTGCCCCGCCCGCCGGCCTGCGGGGAGAATTCCCACGGTGAATCCGCTCTTCCTTCGGAATCGATCGCATTCCTCAAGGACAGCATTTCTTTGGCTCAAGGGGTCCCACTGCTTCCGTTCAAGTGGGTGTCAGAACCACTTCGCCCCCCCTGTGCAAGCCATGATCAATCTCCGTACCGCCAAGTGGGCTTCGGCCGCGGCTGTTCCTTGCCTCGTCGCCCTGTTTGTCTTCAGCCTCTACAACTGGACCTGGATGTACTCCAAGTGGGTCCTAGTGGATGTGGTCTCAGGACGGGTCGAGATCACCCTTTGCACTGAGGTTCCGGCCAAGGCGCCCTACGGAGGAATGGGCGAGCGCAGCTCCGCCCTGGGAGTCCTCTCCCACCCCTACCCCCAGGATGTGCGGTACGCGCCGCGCTTCGCGAACACCTTGAAGGGGAACCCTGTGGTCAAGCTTCCGATCTGGATCCCCGCCCTCGCTGCACTCTTGGTCTCGATCGCCCTCTTCTGGGCGGACTACATGGCCAAGCACAGTCCTTCCGCCCGGAGAAAGCGGCGACGCACGCAGAGGGTCAATGCCCGCACCCAGCCTCAGGAATAGAAGGCTCGAAGCAGCCCCTCAAGGAATACGCGTCCCGTCCCCCTGTCCTCAGGGCCGCGGCGCGCGCCCCTGTACGCAGCTCGAGGGCCAAAGACGAACTGAGCCGCCAGCCGCCCCACCAGGTTGTCGATGATGGCCGGTGAAGTCAGCTTGATGGCGAAGGCCTTGACGAGGGGGAAAGACTCGGCTCTGGCATTTCCCGGGAATTCTGGGAATTCGGAGCTCTGCGATCCACGGGATCCGCGTAGCGCGACATCATTTCAACCTGAGTGTCATCGCTCAGGTTTCCGTTGGACTCCGCAATGCGCAGAGAACTCACCGCTCCGGGCGCTGTGAGCATGGTCCTGGATGGAACGGGAATGCAGGCGCGGAGGATGTAGGAAGCGTCGGGTTGGGGGGCGCCTTCCGAGTCGTTGGCGGTGATGCTGGCCACCTGCGGGGATCGCCCCATGGTCGGAGTCAGGAATACGACGAGCGCGAGTGAGATACCTTCCATAGATACGATGAACTGGGTACTGGACTTCCTCTACTCGCCGAACACAGTCGGTAAGCAGCTGCGATGGAAGGTCTTGATCTCACTGACAAGTCGCAGCGAACGACAGTAGCCGGTTCAGCGCTTCCGGAATTCGTGGAGTCGAGGGGACAATCCTGGTGAGCGACGATTCACGGATTGGAGGACTTGACACTTCCGCCTTGTCCGATCGGTGGAGAGCCCCAGTTGCGCTAGGGATTGGGGCTCTTCGTCCGCTGGGGGTGAGGGGGCCACATACGTGGATTTGACGGAAGCGAAAGTGGGCCTCGCGCGCACACCCGGTGCCCGTATCTTTCGGGGCTCCCTCTCCACCGAATTCCCTCTCGCCAGACGACCATGCGCCGTTCATTCCTCTCTCTGATTCTGCTGATCTCAAGCGCGCCCGCTTGGGCGCAGACCCCGGATGCCCTGATCGTCGCGGACGCCTCCGATGGCCTCCAAGCGATCGTGGAGGAGACCGGCGCGCCGGGCGTCGTGGCCCTGGCACTGGTGGGCGGCGAAGTGCGCGTGCAGGGCGCCGCGGGTGTGCGCCGCCTGGGCTCGGACGACCCGCTTCAGATTGGCGACGCCATGCACCTTGGCTCCTGCGCGAAGGCGATGACCGCGACCGTGGTCGCTCGGCTGGTCGAGGCGGAAGTCCTGCGCTGGGACATGACGCTGGCCGAGGCGCTGCCCGATCTCGCGGCCAAGCTGCACGCGGACTACGGCGGAGCCACGGTGCTGGAGCTGCTCCAGCATCGCGCGGGGATCGCCGAGCGACGGCGGCCGGAGATCCTGGACTTCTCGGTGTTCGCCGAGCTCGACGCCGATCCCCGTACAGCTCGCCTCCAACTCCTGGAGAAGACGCTCACCGTGCCCGCCCTCCCGATCGGAGCTGGTGGCCACGACTACTCCAACCTGGGGTATCTGGCCGTCGCGGCGATGGGTGAGGAGCGCGCGGGCAAGAGCTGGGAGGCGCTGCTTGGCCAGCAGCTATTCGAGCCCGTCGGAATGGGGAGCGCCTCCGCGGGCTCGCCAGCGGGGGCTTCGGTGGCGGTCGGGCATCGCAGCACGCCCGAGGGCCTGCAGCCCCTGGATCCTGGACCGGGGGGCGAGCTGCCCAGTGCCTTTGGGCCGGCCGGCCTGGTTTCCTGCAGCCTCGAGGATTGGGGGCGCTTCGCCTGGGACGCGCTGGGAACTGGAGCAACCGGCGGGCGTCTTCTGCAGGGCGCGACCTACGCCGCCCTGCAGGCGCCTCCGGAGGGCAGCGACTACGCGGCAGGCTGGGCGCATCTCGAGCGAAGCTGGGGCGGCCGGACGCATCCGGCCCTCGGGCACAACGGCAGCGATGGCACCTGGTTTTCGATGATCGTGGTCCTGCCAGAGTCGGGCGTGGTGGCGATCTCCGCTTCCAATAGCGGACCGCCGTCCGGTCAGCAGGCCGCCGAGCGCGCGTTGGATGCGGCGCTCTCCGAGCTCGAGGCCATGGGCCTAGCGGGCCAGTCGGACGAGCTTGCGATTCGTGAGCAAAGCAGGCGGTTCTCAGCGGCATTCGTGCAGGGAGACGCCGAGGCCATGGTGGACATCTACACCGAGGACGCGGTGATCGCGCCTCCGGGAATGGGCTTCCTCTCCGGCAGGCAGGCGCTCCTCGACTACTGGAGCCCCAAGCCCGGGCACCGGGCCACCCAGCACCAAGCCGTACCCGAGCGGATCGAGATTCACGGGGACCTCGCCTACGACTACGGCCACTACACCGGAGTCACCGAGGCCCAGGGCCAGACCAGCGCCTGGGGTGGCAAGTATCTCATCGTGTGGCGACGCAGCCCAGACGGCGTTTGGCACATGGCCCAGGACATGTGGAACGACGGAGCCCCGAAGTAGATCGATGAGCCTCAGCCCCGACTCGGTGTTTGTCTACGGCACGCTGCTGCTCCCCGTGGTGCAGCGGCGGATTCTGGGTCGTAGTCTCAAGGCCGGCGAGGCCGTCCTGGAGGGCTACGCGCGCGGCGTCGTGCGTGGCCAGACCTACCCGAGCCTGCGCGCTGCGCCCGGCAGCGAGACAGCCGGAGCGGTGGTGGCGGGCGTGACCGCCGGCGACCTTGCGCTCCTGGATGCGTACGAAGGAGAGCGCTACGAGCGAGTTGCCGTTCGGGTGCGCACAGTGAGCGGGCTGTGCCCGGCCTGGGTCTGGCTGCTGCGGGAACCGTGGCAGGACCTCGTAACAGCCGATCCCTGGGACCTCGAAGAATTCGTGCGAGAGGAACTCCACGGGTACCTAGAGAGCTACGAGGGCCTTCAGGACTAGGTCCCCAAGGTCCCCGCTGCCGAACTTCGCAGCCCTGCTCAGCGCACGGCGAGATCGAAGGATAGGTCCTGGTCGATGACCTCGATCGTCTGGACGACCCGTTCTTCGATGCCATGCGCGCTGGCAAAGAGGTCGTACCTGCCAGGGGGGACCGCATCGAGGACCCAGCGTCCATCCGAGGCCCAGACGGCCGAGTGATAGACGAACGGCTCATCCACCGGCCGCAGCTGCAGGTATTTCTTCTTCACGTGATCCGGCGTATCGGCTGGCAGCGTCAGGGATCCGGTGAGCCGGTAGCCGGGCATGACGAATTCGCGTTCGGTGTCCTGCTCGTCGATCGTCCACCGGGCGAGCTCTACGCGCGGGGTAAACGGCGTAGTCGGGGTGTCCATGCGGACGATCCAGTTCCCAGGCTCGAGGATGAGTTCGAAGGCCCGCGTGCCGTCTTGGACGTAGTGCTGGCGGAAGATGCGGTCCGGCTCGCGGGTCAGGCTGAGCTTGAACTCTCCTATCGCCGGCAGGCCCGAAGCGGTGACCAGGCGGCAGATGTGTTGGCTCTTGCCCTTAGGACTGCCGAAGGACCAGATGAGGGTCTCGCCCTGCACGACTTGGACTGTCGCCATGTTGGCGTCCTGCTTGAGGCTGCCGGTAGGTTCGTAGTTCAGCCAGGCGGGGCCGGGCAGCACGTGCTCGATCAAGAAACTCCCGTCTGCGCGGCTCCTAGCCAATGTCCAGAACCCAGCGTCGCTCTTCAGCCTTGAGTTCCAGGAGATGGCAGCGTCCGGCACGGAACGCCCAAACTGGTCATAGACGTGGCCCCGAATGGCCTCGTTGCCGAGGCGCACGTGGGCGCGTTGACCCTGATCTTCCTCCAGGCGGACAACGATCTGGCGCAGGTGGCCCGGGCTGACGGAGAGCGAGATGGGCCAGTCGCCGGGTTCGATGCCGGTGTAGCAGGCCCGGCCGTTGGCGTCCGTGGTCGTTGGAGTGCCCAGGCCCGATCCCGGAATGAGGTCAGGGTGTTTGCGGTAGCCGGGCTGGTGGCTGAGCAGGACCTTGGCTCCGGCTAGGGGAGCATTCAGACGGTCGACCTGGATCTCGATCGTGCCGGGAGGAAGGTCCGCTTTCGGAGCTTCTGCTGCCGGGGTGGAGCTCCAGGCAACGGCCGGCGGCGCAATCTGGGCGCGAGGCGCGCCGAGGGCCGCTGGGGCGACTGCGAGTGGGTCATTGCCGTTTTGCTCGGCGGGAGCCGGAGCACCGGCGAAGCTGGCGGACAGCGCATCGGCCTTAGGCTGCGCCTGGCTGGTGAACCAAGCCGCGAAGCCGCCGGCGCCGAGGAGGAGCGCCGCGCCTGCGGCCAGGAGCATCGAGCCCAGTCGCCCCGTTCCCTCCGCCGCGACCAGGGGCGCGAGCGCCGCCATCCAGCGCTCGCGGCCGTCGCCGTCTGCGTCCATTCTTTGGCGCAGTAGCTCAAGGCCCCGCGCGGTGCGCGACCGCGCCGTCGAGGGAGCGACGCCCGAGCGCCGAGCAACCTCGACGAGGCAGAGGCCCTCGAAGTAGTGCAGCACGAGCGTCGATCGATAGGGCTCGTCCAGGGCCATCACATGGGACCCGAGCCGGCGGTGGATCTCGGTGGAGGCCACCAGGTCGGCGGTCGATCCCTGGGCTTCCGCCCGGGCGCTGGCGGCCTCGCGATGGCGGCGAGCGGCTCCGCCCTGCCGCCTGTCGGAGGCGAGGTTGCGCGCCACCTGGGCCAGCCAAGCGCGCGGCGAGCGGACGCCCTGGGGCCGTTTCTCGAGGGCAATTGCGAGAGCGCCCTGGGCTAGGTCCTCCGCCTCGGCGTGGTCTTGGACCAGTCCGCGCGCGAGCCGCACGAGCCATCCGCGTTGGGCCAAAAGGTCTTCCACTGCGAATTCATTCTGCATGATGCAGGAGAGACCGGACCAGGCGCTCGAGCGTCCCGTGAGATTTCAAAATCCCCGCGGTTGGAGCTGGGGTTAGGAGTTCTAAACGATGAGTTGTGAGTCGCTTGGGTTGCGGGGGAACTGATCCCTGTGCCCCCCGACGGGAGCGGTCCGCCGCCCTGTACAGGGGCTCGGCCCTCTCCAGCGCGCCAACCGCGGCTTGGTCGCCCTGAATTCTCTGCCCCACTACGCCTAGGCCGGCTTCTGCAGAACCCGCCCTTGCGAAACCTAGGCCCATCCCCCAGTACGGAGATTGACTCACATCCTTGGTTCCAGGGGAGCTCGTTCAAGGGAGCTCAGGGAACCCCTTCGGCCCACGACCATTTCAGCTCCGCCTGCGGCGCTGAACGCGCTGGCTCGAACCCTTAGGGCTCAGTCCGCAAACCCAGGTGAGCCAGGATGCGCCTGATCGTTTCTGGCTCTGGGAATCGAGGAGATCATGTGCCTCCGGCCTCCGCAGCCGGGGCACTGCAGCACGCCTTCACCGAATCCGCGCAGCAGGAGATCCGCCCAGCTGAGATTCGGAGCTCGGCCGCCCGCGTCCCTAGGCGAAGAGCCTCGGTCTTTCCCCGACGGTGAGTCTGACTCCCCGCGAAGAAGATCATGTCAGATAGTCTCGCGGGCGAACCACGGGTGCCCAAGACCCCGGGTCCCACCGCCACAATGATCGAGCACGGCGCGAGCAGCGTGAACTTCGCTTGCCGCCCGTTCGTCAAGCCCGGGGGCGACTGGGACATGTGCTTGGACACCCACGAATCGGTAAAGAAGGCCTCCGACAACGCAGGAGTCTCGATCCCGTTTCCCCAGCGCGACGTGCACCTGAACCAGGTTGCGTAGGGCAGAACGCAGCCGCCGAGGTATGTTGGCGGCCATGCGAGCCGCACTGCTTCTCCTCACCCTCGGCGGGTGCCTCTTCCTCGGCCTTCGCGCCTGGACGAAGGCCGAGTACGTACCCGCGGAAGAAGTTCGCGCGAGCCTTCAGGCAAGACTAGCGGACCTTCGGAAAGACCAGCGATCAGCGCCTCCGACGACGTCAGAAGGTGATGCGATCCTAGACCACGCGCTTAGGGCGGCAAGCATCTTCGACGCTGCGATCGACGGGGAGCTGCGTGAAGATCTCAGCGCAGCTCTGTCCAAGCGCTGGGACCTAGAGAAGTGGTCGCGGATGACCGCGAAAGAGCGGAAGCTGATCGTCGAGCATCCTCCGGTCAAGTTGGCGCTTGCGAGGTGGCTAGCGGCAGATCCGTTCGCAGAGGGTCCCTCTGGGCAGTTTGGCTCCCTGCCACTCTTCTTCCAGCTTGTGTGGCTAGCGGAAGATCTGGCCCAAGGCGACGCATCACCAGCGACCGGTATGTTGGCCGCACTCGAGGTTGTCCATGAGCTCTTCGCCACGTCGGATGACTACCCATGGTTGGAAGGGTCGCGGATCCTTCAGTGGCTTGTTCCGCGCCTCGAATCCAACCTTGGGGTCTTGAGCGCGGCGGATCGGGAGCGCGGGTTGAGGCTTGCGGAATCGATCAAGGATCGTCTTCCCTCCAAGCGGCAGTTCTTGGTGAGCACGCAGATTGAGACCTTGGAAGAGGCTCTGGAATACTGTGATGCGACCGGGCCCGATGCGCCGAAGTTCATCGATACGCTCCACCACTCCACTCAGACCTTAGAAGCGTTGATCCCTGATCTCGAAGAGCTCGCCGATCAAGCAGACGGCACCGAAGAGGAACGGCGCTCCCGAGAAGCTCGCATCCAAGGACTCTACGAGAGCTACAACCAGCTCCACTTGGGGCCCAGCGTCCTCGCCGTCATTTGCCTCGACTCGGTGAAGACCGCGGACACTTGTCATCGCAGCGTTGATCAACTCTTGAGCGCACTCAAGAAGTGACCTGCACTTAGCGTCAGCTCCCAGTGAGGTAGCGGTCCACTGGCGCTCGGGAGCTGGCAATCGAGCGACTTCTTTTTTGCTGCCAGCCGCGGGTGCAGTCGCCCAGGCGACGGACCGATCCGGGCCCGGTGCCGCGCGCCACAGGCACGGGGTCTAGATCCTGGATCGCGCTGCCTGATTCCTAGACGTGCATGGGCTTGCTTTCCGGGCAACCATGAGCCTCAGCGCACCTAAACGTGGCCCGCCACGATGAAGGCCCCCTTGGCATGGCATTTGCGCCATTGGGCTCGGCGTAGCCGCTTGGGCTCCCAAATCGCCACCCCCTTCCAACGGGCCATTCCCATGAAACGACTCTGCTTTCCCTACCCTCTCGCGCTCTTCACCCTCGCCACCGTCTCTTTCGGCCAAGGCGAGACCTGCGCCAACCCCACTGTGCTCAATGGCCTCGGCGCGTTCCCGTTCGACACGACAGGCTTCGCCGACTCCCTATTCGAGGAGCAGCAAAGCTGCACCTTTTCGGGAGGCCCTGGTCAAGTCTTCGCCGGCGATGGCTTCTTTTCATGGACCGTGCCCACGTCCGGGGACTACCAGTTTGTGGCCGAAGGCTTCACGCCCATTGGTCTCCCCTGGAACATCCAGATGGCGATCTACGACGGGTTCGACTGCAGCGCGACATGCCTACAGTCGGACGACAACACAGGACCCAATCAACAGGCCCCGATCGGACTCCTAGACCTGACCGCCGGGGACCAGCTGCTGATCCAGGTTGGTGGCTACAGCTTCTTCAACAACGGCAATCCCACGGTCTTCGATGGTCCAGGACTCTTGGCCATCACTGAGCGCCCCGCCGAGTGCCAAGGCACGGTGGATGACGTGCTCGAAGACAACGACATCTGCCAGACGGCGGTCCCCCTGACTCCCGGTCTCTACTCGGACCTGTTCCTTTCGATCGAAGACCCGGACTTCTACACCATCACGGTACCTCCCCAGAGCACCCTCTCCGTCGAATTGCTGGCTTCGGACCTCCCGATTAGCTTCTTCGTCTTTGACCAGGCCTGCAGCCTCATCGACATCCAGGCCGCGGACTGGATCCGGACGAATGCCAGCAACCAACCCGAGACAATCATCATCCACCCCAGGCGCTCCAACCAAGCAGATGCCATCCCCTGCACGACCTATGCCTTGGAGTTAGTTCTTGAGGCCGACACCTGCAGCGGTGCAGTGAAGGATGCGTTCGAGCCGAACGACTTCTTCAACACAGGAGCTCCCCTCGGGGGCGGCTTCTACAGCCCACCATCGGATCTGCAAGCTCTAGCGGATTCTCGCCAGCCGGCTGATAACCCAAGAGTAGCGGCTCAGCCCGAAGAGGCTGTCGTCGACAGGAAGAGGCCGTCGAACCATGGTGCGCGCGCGAACGCCCTCGGGAGCGATTGGCTCTACTACTACGAGAATGGTCAGGAACAGCAGGAGGGGGCCGACGCGGATCCGCTGCTAGCCCCCCCCTGCAGGGCCTTCGCGCCCGGCGGGCCGGAGATCGTGCCCAAGCACTCGCATGGCCTCAATGGACCGGACGTCCGTGGAAACATGCAAGGAGATAGGAGTTCCGAGCGATGAGTTCTGAGTAGGTTTGGGTGCGGGGGATAAGATCCCAGGCCCATCCCCCAGCACGGAGACAGACTCACATCCTTGGCTCCAGGGAGTTCGCTCAGCGGCCCCCCTCGGTCTACGACCATTCCAGCTCCGTCTGAGGCGGTGGACGCGCTGGCTCGAACCCGTAGGGCCCTGTCCGCAAACCCAGGTGAGCCAGGCTGCGCCTGATCGTCTCTGGCTCTGGGAACCGATGAGGTCATGCGGCCCGCCCTCCGCAGCCAGGGGCCCCGAAGCACGTCTTTTCCGAATCCGCGCAGTAGGAGATCAGCCCAGCTGAGGTCCGGAGCTCGGCCATTCGTGCTCTCGGCCGAGGGTCCTGAGTCTTCACCCGACGGTGAGTCTGACTCCCCTCCCTTGGGACGATCAGGGACCGAAGCCGTGACCCTGGAGCCAGCACACCGTGGTAGATGGGACTGTGCTCCCGTGGAGAGCCAGCCAGCGCACTACAGCAATGCGTTCTGTTGGCGGTCGGGTGAATGGCGAAGGAGCTCAGAAAAGGGAGCCGTACCCCATTGCGGTCCCCAGGGCACCGGCGCATAGTTGCGGGCCGCTGAGTCTTTGTCCAAGACAGCAACGTCTGACTCTCGCAGTCTCGCCAATGGACGAACCAGAGCCCTGCTTCTAGCCCGAACGACCCATGGGAACATGCGTCCAGTCTCGGGGACTGATGTCAACAAGCCTGACTAGCTGCCACTCGGAGTGAACAAACGAGTCCTGATTGGACCCCCTAGAGCCTTGCTCTGAACGGGTCAATGGCTCGCTTGAAAGCTCGCAATTGGTGACGGCCCAGGCAATGCCATCCGCCCTCCCGCCTTGATGCCGTCACCTATTCGTCGATCGAGCGAATCGTGCCTTGATGGGCTCTGGCTGAACTCGTTTCTGTCCAAACTGAAGAAATCGGATCCTATGCTCCCGACAATGAAGTCCTTCGCCCTCGCATGCTCATTCCTCGGCCTTGTCGCCGGGGCCCAGGCTCAAACCACGCCCTTTACGGTCACCGCAGATCCGGGCATCCCCATCGACATCCCCGACAATGGAGGGGGCTGGGATAACACCGGCATGGACCATGAATACTCCGCCACCCCCTTTGCAAGCCTGTCCGTCGATGTTCCTGGAGACGTCGCTAGCATCACCTCGGTGACGATTCACAGCCTCAACCACACGTGGGTAGGTGACCTTCACGCCGTTCTTCGATCCCCGAATGGAGATGGGCACAACATCATGGTGCGCCCCGGCGTCACATCTGGATCCGGCAGTGGATTCAGCGACGACATGATTGGGGACTACACCTTCGTTGAGGCCGGCAGCGCCGGCTCCATGGGGATTATCGACGGCAACGGGATCGATGAGATCGTGCCCGGCACCTACGACCAGGACTTCACCGGGATGAATTGGGTCGATGGAGACGAGATGATTCTCAACACGCCCCTCAGCGCGATTTCCGACCTTGCCGGTACTTGGTCGATCGAGTTCTACGACCAGGCTGGGGGCGATACTGGCACCTTCACTGGCTTGACCCTGAGCGGTGAGCTGGTGGACGATGATGGTGGGCTCGCCGACGTAATCTGCGACCCGGCCAACGCCAACTCAACCGGTGTGCCCGGCATCCTGACGGCCACCGGAAGCGCTGTCGCAGCCGACAATGATCTGACGTTCCTCGCCTCGCAATTGCCCCTTGTCCAAGCCGGCTACCTGCTCAACTCGATGAACACCCAGATGATTCCGGTCTCGGAGGGCATCCTTTGCGTTGGACCCGGACTTGGTCGTCACAACTTCCAGTCCGGTAGCAGCGGGGTCACAGGCGAGATCTCCACGACCGTGGATCTGACCAACCTACCCCGCTCGAGCGGCCCCGAGGCCGTCATGCCTGGCCAGACCTGGTACTTCCAGTTCTGGTTCCGCGATGGTTCTGGCGCATCCAACTTCACCAACGCCCTCGGCATCACCTTTGAATGATGATGGGGGACCGCTTCGGTCCCCGAAGATGCCGCGATCAAGACGCAATGGCTAAGCCCAACACTGGCCATGGAACCGCCCCCGCGCTGTGAACAGTGCGGGGGCGCGTTCTTGGTGGGCCACGGTCAGCGCCAACGACTTGTCGGGAGATAGATGGGATGAGAAGGCCAGCCTCCTGGTCGGGGTACCGTGAGGTCCCACTG
>CAYWNK010000032.1:0-35380 GCA_964459495.1 uncultured Planctomycetaceae bacterium | reverse complement strand
ATGCCTAGCGGCGTGGGTCACGGGCTTCGTGGCCGTCGATGACGCCTACATCCACCTCCGCTACGGGCGCCAGCTGGTCGAGTCCGGCTCGTTCGTCTACAACGCGGGTGAAGCGGTCTTTGGGCTGACCTCGCCGCTGTATGGACTGGTTGCGGCAGGAGCGGTGGCCCTAGGCGGTGAGGCTGCGGCGGGCTTGCTCATGTGCGCCAACATCGCGCTCTGGACGGTCGCCGTGTTCCTCGCGGTGCAGCTGGTGGAGCCGCGCCTACGGCTGTGGATCACGGCTCTGTTGAGCCTGGCCCCGGTCTTCGTCGACAACCAACTCCTGGGAATGGAGACGCCGCTCTTTGCGCTTCTGCTGGTGTCAGCTGTCGTCGCTACGCGCTCCGGACGCATCGGGTTCGCATGCCTGGCCCAGGGCCTAGCGATGGTCACCCGACCCGAGGCCGTGCTGCTCGTCCCCTGGCTAATCCTGGCCTTGTGCCAGCACACAGGCGGACTGCTCCCGGCGTGGAGAACCCTCGCCACGCCGCTTCGTCTGGCCATGCTCGTGGGGCCCGGCTCCGCATGGTGCGTCTTCTCAGCGGTTCAATACGGCCACATCCTGCCGCAGTCCATGGCCGCCAAAACCGGCTGGAACAACGACCACTACGCGGGACTGACGTCACTCATGGCTTCCCTTGGAGCCGTGCCGAGACTCAGCTTCGTGCCGTTCCTCGACCACCTGCCCGCCGCCCTGCACCTGCCCGTTGCGCTCGGCCTGATCGCTTCCGCCTCCGCCGCCGGCTGGTACGCGATCCACAGCCAAGACCGTTCTGCCCAACTCTGGATGGGGTTCTACGGCACGATCCTCGCCTTCTATCTGCTGGGGCGTGGCGCCATCGAAGCGTCCTGGTATGCGGTGCCGCCCTCGCTGGCCCTAGCCCTAGGAGCTGCACCGCTGCTCGCCCGCTTGCCCCGGGCCTGGACCGGGCAGTTTGCCGCCTGGTCCCTGGCGGGCTTGCTCGCCATCGGCAGCAGCTATGCGGCGACTCGCCGTGCTCCGCTACTGGCCTCCTACGAGTCCGCCTATGGCCAGTGCGCAGACATGCTGGACGTCCGCGCTGAAGCTGGCTCCCGCGTGTTGGTGGGTGAGATCGGCGTGTTCGGCTGGCGGTCCGATCACCACATCATCGACGTGGGCGCGCTTGTCAGCCCCGAGGTGCTGCCGCTCAAAAACAGCGGACGATCCCTCGCTGCCATGGCCCGCGAGCTAAGTGCGACCCACATCGTGATCTCCACCCGGGCGATGACGACCAATCACTACCCCACCGTCGGTCCGGTCCTCGAAGGCGAGACCGACCGCCACTGGTTTGAGCAGCGCTGCCGCCTTCTGGGTCGCGCTGACAATCTGCTTCTGTTCGAGATCCTCCCCGCATGAACGCGCCCTATCCCGATCCCGCAAAGGTCGATACCTACTATTCGCGTCCCATGCTGGACCGCTGGACCGGCCGGTACACGGTCAGTCTCGGGGACGGATCGAGCATCCAGCGCCACAACCGCTTCGTCGACCTGCAGGGCCTCCGCCCCAGCTGGTCAAGCGTGCGTCGGCTGCCTATGACGTTCTGGACCTGGCTGCAGACCAGGCGCAGCCCCCTACTCAAGTCGCCCCTGCCTCTGCTCACTTGGGAGTCGATCGACTTCCTCAAGGAAACCCTCCCCGACGATCCCGAGGTCGTCGAGGTGGGCGCGGGCAACTCCACCCTGTGGCTGCTCGCCCAGGGAGCCAGGGTGACTACGATCGAGCACTGCCCACGCTGGGCAAAGCTGGTCGAAGACGCGGCCATCGAACGCTTTGGACCGGAGATCGGCGAGCGCTTTAGCCTGCACGTCAACGAGGGCCACGAAGCGATCGAGCTTCTTGAGAACATGCCTCCCGCCTCTGTCGATCTTGCCCTGGTCGACAGCGCCAACGGTCACACCCAGCGCTGGCGTGCATTGACCGCCGTTCGCTCGAAGGTGCGCCCGGGGGGCTTCCTGGCTCTGGACAACTCCGACCACCCGAACAACTGGGGTGCCGCCGGAATCCTGAACGACCTCTCCAGTCTGCGCTTCACCGGATATGGACCGATGTGCGCGGTCGTGACCCAGACTCAGATCTGGCGCATGTAGGAGAACGGAACCGGGTTCGCCGGTGCCTTGGGTCGCTCCCGCGCGGGCGGCTGCCCAGGGTTGGGGGCGGCCGAACGCAGCCTAGACCGCGAGGCTGCGCCCCTGGGGCGGCCGAGTTCGGCGGGACCCAGCCGCAAGGCATGGGCAGGGCCGAGGCTTCCGCCGTCTGGGGCGCGCAGACGGTTGAGGATGGGGTTAGAGTCGGCGCCATGACGCACCGACTGTTCGCCGCCGCCCTTGGGCTGATCCTTGCGATGGCGCCGCTCCACGGCGAGCCGAGTGCCCAGGACGGAGTCGCTATCGACGGAGTCGCTACCGACGACGGCAAAGCCGCGAATGGAGCGCAAGCCTGGCGGACCGATCTCGCCGCTGCCATTCGCGAGGCGACGCGGGAACGCCGGCCTCTACTCGCGGTGTTTCGCTGACAGCCCTGAAAGGACTGTGCATCCTTCGACGGGCAGGTTGTCCGTCCCACCGATTCTGAGATCCTCGAGCTGTACAAGGGCTACGTCCTGGTGCGCGTGGAGGACATGCGCGGGGTCGACCTCGCGCGCTGGCGCTTCGACTGGGACCTGACCTTTGCCATGGTTGCCGCACGGCCCGACGGCCAGGTGCTGCACCGCTACGGGGGAAGGGACGCACGCGGGGCGGACCACTGGCTGAATGTCGCCTCCCTGAAGGCATTTCTCCAGGCCGGACTGGAGTCCTACCGGAGCGCCGCTGCGGATGCAGGGAAGCTGGGTCCGTCCCGGTCGCTGGATGAGGTGCCTCCCTTCGCGATCCGCGACAAGGGTGCCTGCATCCACTGTCACTCGGTCAACCCCGCCCTGCGCATCGAAGCGCAGCAGGCCGGGACCTGGACACGCGCGAGCCTGTGGACCTATCCCGCACCCGCACGCATCGGGCTCGACTTGCATGCTGAGCGCCAAACCGAGGTGATCACGGTAGAACCTGGCTCGGTCGCCGCGAAGGCTGGTGTGCGGGTAGGGGACCGCCTAGCCCGGCTTGGGGAAGCCCGCCTCGCCACCGCAAGCGATCTGATGGCGGCGCTCCATGCGCTGCCCCCCGCAGCGACACCAACGACCATCCACGTGGTCCGCGGGGATGGCCAGGAGCCTGTTGCCCTTGCGGCCCAGCTACCGAGCGGTTGGAAGGTCGCTCCCCCCGAAGACTTCGCGTGGCGTCCATCGAAGTGGGGGCTCTCCCCCGCCCCCGGCTTCGGCGGCCCGGTCCTCGATCCAGGGGAGCTGCGCGAGCTCGGCCTGAAGCCAAGCGTCTTCGCGTTCCGGGTCAGCTACCTGGTGAACTGGGGTGAAAACAAGCGCTGGGGCCAGCGTGCTGCGGCCGCCGGCATCGCCAAGGGGCAGGTCGTGCTCGGCGCCGGCGGCAAGCGCGATTTCGCGTCGATCGACCACTTCCACGCCTGGTGGCGCCTAACACGCAAGGCGGGAGAGTCCGTCCCGGTCACCCTCTGGGAAGGTGGCGAGGAGCGCGAGATCCCTCTCCCGGTGGGCGAGTAGGGCAAGTGGCACCGGGGTAGCCAAGTAGGGTTCGCGCCCACCGGAGGCATTGGGCAGCGGCTTCCTGTCCCCTCGATGGAGTGCGCCGTGTCGTCCGCTCTTGGGGTGAAGAGGAGCAGTGCAGGCGCTTGCTCGCCAGCACAGCCGTCGAGCGAGAGGCCGGCGACGCGGTGAGGAAAAAAATCCCTCCAGGCCCAGATGGGCCGCGTGGCTGGAACGCGACTGGAGGCTCAAGAGAGCTTCAGCATGCCAACCGGGGGTCCCCGCCCGGGGCTGAACCGATCTTTGGAACGGGGATCGCTCTCTGGATGGGATTCCCGATCCGTCCAAAAGGTTCGGCCTGTCGGATCGTAGGAACGCTCACTCCAAGGCCAGGCCACCCGGCCTGAGACACGCCATGCTCCACGCGACTGCTATTCCCCTGTTGTTGTTCTGCAACGCCTCCTTCTTCCCGCCTCCCCAGGACCATTCGCCCATCGAGCACTTGCCTGGCGGTTGCCAGATCGTGATCGATGCGCCCGGACTCGGCGCCCTCCTTGAGGGCGGGCTCGACCAGCCATGGATCCAGCGGCTTCGCTCGTTTCCCGGGGTAGCTGCGGCCCTGGAAAACGCCAACATGAGTCCGGAAGCCGCCGTCGGTCTCGCGAGTGCCTTCCTCGGACGACCGCTGTTCCCCGCCCTTGCTGAACTCTGCGAAGACGGCCTCGCCCTCGGCCTGCGGGTCGAAGGCGGTGAACCGCAGCCCTACCTGGCCCTGCGCTCGGCGGATGCCGATGAGCTGGAGTGGCTTGTCGAGCATCTCCTAACCCAGACTGAGCGTGCGCAGGACTTGCCGAGGGGATCCCTCCTCGACGCAGGTCGCAGCCACCCTGGGTATCCCGGAACCCGAGTCTGGAAACTTGGGGAAGAGCTCGCCTTCGCGCTGCGCGGCCCCCTACTGCTCGCCTCCAAGACACGGTTCGATGTCGACGCGATGCTCAACGCTCCAGGGTCTGGCGTCATCAACGGGGAATCGTGGAAGCGCGAGGTCCGCGCTTTCGACGAGAGATCCGACGCACGGCTTTGGGTGGACGTCGAGGGTCTCGAAGCGGCCCTGGGTCCCGATTCAACGGCTGATCTACGGCGCCTGGGGAACGACCCCGGCGTGCACTTCGTGCTCGGCTCGGAAATCGCCCGGCTCAGCGGAATGAAACGTGCCTGCTTCGAGCTCTTCGCGGATCGCGATACGGCTCGCCTGCAGTTCCACTCCTTCGGCGGCGCGCAGATCCAAATCCCCGCCCTCCACCCCGGAGATCTCCCCGCTCCTCCGCTCCCAACCGCACGCGACACCGAGCTGCTGCGCGGTCATCTCTATCGCAACTTCGACGCACTGTTCGAGCATCGCCAGGACTTGTTCGGCGTCGAGGCCCAGCCCAAGTTCGCCGAAGCCGCCGCCAACCTGTCGCTCTTCCTGGGGGGCGCAGACGTTGAGGAGGACATCTTCCCCCATCTGTCGCCCTGGTTTGGGTTGATCGCCCGGGAGGTCGAGATGCGGCCAAAGCCGGACCTTCTTCTCCCCGCCGTCTGCCTGGTGGCTTACCTCGACGAACCCGAAATTCTTGGACCTCGCCTTGTCGCCGGTTTCCAAACCGCCATCGGCTTCGTCAACATCGATGCCGCCCAGGAACGGGAGCCCTCCATGGTTCTCTCCCTCGAGCAACACCAGGGCATTCCCATCAGCCTTGCCCGCTACCTGGCTCCGCCCGAAGGGGAAGGCGTCGACGCGCGTTTCAATCTGGTTCCGGCCTGCGCCCTGGTCGGCGACACCTTCGTGCTTGGCACCCACGTCTCGCTCGTGCGCGAGGTCGCTGCGCAACTCCAAGCCGGCGACGTCGGTCCAGCTCAACAGGCCATCGATCGCCTGGAAGTCGACGGCGCGGCCCTGCACCGCACCTTCGCCGCCAATGTGGACGGCCTCGTTCTAAATGCCGTCCTGAGCGAGGGCAAGGCGCCCGCCGTCGCCCGCCGCAAGGTGGATGCTCTGCTGACGCTGACCAAGCTGATCGAACGCGCCGAAGCGACCCTCACCGACCCCGCTGCTGGCCGGGTTGGCCTCGAACTGAGCTTGGAGCTGCTGCCGTGGAAGAAGAAGTGATCGGCGCTGACATCAGGCCCACGCCGCAGACCATGCCCGAGTGGCTAGCTGCCGGTGCAGCCCACAGCCTGCGGCGCATCGGATTCGGCGCCAGCCAACAGGAGATCGAAGGTGCGTTGCAAGCAGGGCGCGAGACCACGATCGACGAGCTGCTTGCGCGCAACGCCTGCGACCCAATCCTCGACCGGGGGCTGCCTAGCCTTCT
Organism: uncultured Planctomycetaceae bacterium; assembly: GCA_964459495.1. Classification (GTDB taxonomy): domain Bacteria; phylum Planctomycetota; class UBA1135; order UBA1135; genus CAYWNK01. The sequence continues at coordinate 29,370 of CAYWNK010000032.1, read as the reverse complement.
CGCCGCAGGCAAGGTCCAGTCCTTGGCCGCTTGGTGGATCGCGCGGATTCTGGACGGCGGCGCTCCGTTCGTCGAGCGCATCGCGTTGATGTGGCACAACCACTTCGCCACGAGCTTCGCGAAGGTTGACGATGCCCGTCTGATGCACGACCAGGTCCAGCTGTTTCGGGATCACGGCCGCGGGGACTTTCGGAAACTCCTACGCCGGGTTGCCAAGGACCCCGCGATGCTGCTTTGGCTGGACGGCAATGAGAACCGGCTTGGCAATCCGAACGAGAATTTCGCCCGCGAGCTATTCGAGCTCTTTGCCCTCGGACTGGGCGCCTACGACGAGAAGGACGTGCAGGAAGCGGCCCGGGCCTTCACCGGCTGGGGCGTCGATCGCCGCCGCTTTGCGTTTCGCGAGCGCTACCACGACGCCGGCGAGAAGCAGGTCCTGGGAAGCCGCGGCAACTTCGACGGTAACGGAGTCTTGGAAATCGCCCTCGCCCACCCGGAGTGTCCACGCTGGATCGCTCGCCGTCTCCTCGTCGAGTTCGTGCACCCCCGCCCGCGGGCCACGGAGATCGACGCCTGGGCAAAGGTGCTGCTCGAGGAGGACTGGAACATCGAGCTCACCTGCCGCCGGCTGTTCCTTTCGGACCTTTTCCTGTCGCCGCGAGCACGACTCAGCCGCATTTCCGGCCCGGTCGAACTGATCGCGGGGGCAGCCCGCTCCATGGGTGCACGGCCCGCTCCGGCTGCGCTAGCCCGGGCGAGCGCCGACATGGGCCAAAACCTCTACCAGCCCCCCAGCGTGCAGGGCTGGACCGGCGGCCGCGACTGGATCCATGCGGGCACGTGGCTCGCCCGTCACAACTCGCTGGTTCACCTTGCCTACAGCGCCGTCGACCAGGGCCTCGGATGGAACGCGGACACATTGCTCTCGGTTCTGCTCCCCGGCGGTGCGCCTGCTCCCTTGCGCCAAGCGGTGGAGTTTGAACTGCGCAAGCGTTCACGCAGCGCGATCGCCGACGCCACCGCCCTCGTGCTCACGTCCCCCGAAGCCCAGCTAGCTTGATGCTCACCCGCCGCAACCTTGTCGTGAACGGCCTGCGGGCCAGCGCACTGATTCCCACCCTGCCGCTCCTTGGAGCAGCTCTACCCCAGGCAAGCCACGGGGACAAGGTCCTCGTCGTGGTGCAGCTCAGCGGCGGCAACGACGGCCTCAACACCGTCATTCCAGTGCGACAGGACAACTACTGGCGCCTGCGCCCGCATCTCGGCCTTGCCAAGGCTCGAATGCACCCAGTCACCGGCGACGCCGCTCTCCATCCTGCGATGGGCAAGCTCGCCGAGCTCTACCACGAAGGCCAGGTCGCCATCCTGCAGGGCGTGGGCCTGCCGGAGGCCAATCGCTCTCACTTTCGCTCGATGGACATCTGGCACACGGCGTCGTTCCAACAACCCGTTCCGAGCTCCGGCTGGCTCGGGCGCCTGGCGGATCGCATCGCCAGCGGTACGCCGGGGAGCCTGCCTGCCCTCGCGATCGGAGGCGGCGAGCTGCCCCTCTCCCTGCGCGCTGACCGCGTGCAGGCCTCGGCCGTGCGCGACGCGTCAAACCTGCGACTCGATTCCCGCGCGAGTCGCATCGCCACCGCCCGGGAGGCTCTGCTCGACAACCCGCGCAGCGGCGACCTGAAGTTCCTGGCGGAGACCGCCCGTGCGTCCTACAGGACGGCTGAGCGGCTGGCCGCGCTGGACCAGGAGCGCTCTACCGTGGACTATCCGAACACCGCGCTGGCCAAGGGCTTCTCCACGGTCGCCCAACTCGTTGCCGCCGGCCTCGGCTGCCGTCTGTTCCACCTGAGCCTCGATGGCTTCGACACCCATGCGCGCCAGGCCCCCATCCACGCCGACAGACTTGCCAAGCTGTCTGGCGCCATCGGCGCGTTCCAGCGCGACCTCGACTCCCGGGGAATCGCAGAACGCGTGCGCACCCTGGTCTTCAGCGAGTTCGGCCGACGCGCCGGGGAGAACGGATCCAAGGGCACCGACCACGGTCACGGTGCGCCCGCCTTCGTCATCGGCAAGGGCGTCGCCGGCGGCCTGCAGGGCAAGGCCCCAGATCTGGACGCACTCGTCGACGGGGATGTGCCCGCGACTCAAGACTTCCGCGGTGTCTACGCGGCCCTGGAAAACGACTGGATGGGCGTCCCGGGCGACTGGACCGGCGAACGAGTCAAGCTGTCGGACTAGCGCGGCTCCCCGAAGTAGTCGCGCAGCCAAACCTCGACCGCCTCTGGGTCGAAGCCAAAAGGCCCCATCCCGCCCTTGAGCGCCACCTCGTCGCCCACCAGCACGTAGAGCCGCTCGGGCCAGCCGGCGTAGGCCTCCATCGCCCCGTTGTCCATCCCGTCGACGACCAGGGGGAGCTCGTAGTCGAAGCGGCGCTGAAAGTCGTTCGCGATTCGAAGACGCTCCTCGAGGTTTTTTGGCTGCGGGTAGCAGACGCCTTCGTCCTCGTTGGATTCCATTTGCCACTCGTCCTCAGGGTGCGCTTCCTTAATGTAGACGGTGAGGAAGCGGACCCGGTCCCCCCAGGAACGCTGCATCTCGGTAAGGCGCGCGACCGAGCGCCGAAAGGGCGGTCAGGTGAAACTGCCGAAGACGAGCACCAGCGGCTCCCGACCGAAGTGGTCACCGAGGAAGACCTCGCTGCCGTCGAGCTCGTACAACAGAACGTCCGGCGCCGGCGCACCACGCCTCAGGGAACCCGGGTGTGCCTGCGTCAGGCCGTAACGGAGGAAACCGGCGGCTCCACAGCCGGTCAAGACGGTACAGAGGGTCGCGAGCAAGAGTGCGGAAATCAGACGCATACGGCTGCTACGAATCGAACTGCCTCCCGTGACACGACCCATCGAACAATGGGCGTAAACAAGAAGCTACCCCTGGGGATGGACCAGGGGCTCCCGGGGCGCCACCGGGTCCTTCCCCGTACGCAACCAGACCAGGACCAGGGTGAGACCCAGGGCGACCTGCTGGAGGCTCATGCCGAATGTCGCACCGAACAGGCCAAAGCGCTCGACAACGGGCTCGGCGATCACCAGGGCCAGGGCGGTCCAGGACAGGTACACCGCTGCCAGCTGGCCGGTGCGGTCCTGGGCGCGGAACGCAGATTGAAGGACGGTGAAGAGCAGCGCCCCCACGGGGAGCCACGCCAGCCCCATCAGCGCAATCTGCGTCAGGGCGTGGCCCGCTCCATAGACCAGCGCGACGATGGGGCCAGAAGCGGCGAACAGCGCGGAGGAAGCGGAGGCAGCGATCAAGAGGGAGCGACTGCCCCAGCGGGCCAGCGCGCGCTGCACCGCCTGCCCGTCGCCGGTAGCCCGCAGGACCGACAGGCGCACCGGCAGCTGGTCGTCCAGCGCGTTGGCCAGCACCAGTACGGCGCCCACGATCGTCTGCGCCGCACGGATTGCCCCTGCTGCGGCCGGACCCAGAATCGCCGCCGCCGCCACCATGTAGGCGTTCGACCCTCCCCACTGGGCCAGGCCCATCAGCGCCAACCAGCGCCCATGGGCCCAGTGCTTGCGCGTTACAGGCCCGAGGGTGAGTGGCGCGGGATCCACGCTGCGGCTGCGCGCACCCGCGAGCGCGCGAACAAGCGTCGCCCCAAGGGACGAGCCCCCCGAGACCGCCAGCGCGACCGGCACGTTCAGGTGGCCCAGTCCATGGGCCAGCGCCAGCAAACCGAGCTGCAGCGCGCCCTGCATGCTGTCGAGCGCGAGCGCACGACGTGGACGCCTGAGCGCATAGGATTCGCCCCGGGCGAACCCGTGGACCGCACGCCCAAAGATCGCGAGGCCAAGGGCCGGCAGCAGTCCGGTCCAACGCGTCGCGTCCGCGGCCATCAAAATCGCCATCGTGAAGGCCAAGCCGAGCATCGCCCCCACCAGCGCGCCGGCCCACGCGAGGTACCGGCTTGAACGCAGATAGGATCCCCGGGCACGGCCCTGCTCGAGCTGGGTGAAGCTCGCCAGCGGCTGCACGCAGAGCGCCTGATGAAGGGCCAGAATGCCGAGCACCACCAGGTTCGCGAGGGCCAGCGAACCAAAGGCATTGAGACCGAGAGTCCGCACCAACCAGACGGTGGATGCCAGCCCTGCCGCACGCGCGACGGCCTGGTCCAAGAGTCCAATCCAGGGCTCAATCCCCCGCAAGCTGCGCGACTCGCTCATGCGGCGCGTTCTTGCGCGACACCATCCCGGTCCACGCCCAGCAGCTCGAGGTACGCGTTGGCAATTCCGTCCCAGTGGTAGTGCTGATCGGCGCGCCGCTTCGCCAGGCGCCCAGTCTGCCCGGCCTCTTCCGCTATGCCCACCAGGCGGTCCAGCCGTGCCGCTAGATCGCGAGATCCCCGGAAATAGGCGCCCGTTTCCCCCAGCGTCTCACGGTTGTAGGGATTGTCGTGAGCGATGCAGTAGGCGCCCGCCCCCATTGCTTCGAGGAGCGAGGGATTGGTTCCGCCGACGGTGTGTCCGTGCAGGTAGGCTGCGCAATGGGCGCGCAGCGCACCCAGAACCTCAGGATCGTAGACCGGTCCCAGGCAGCGCACGGATTCCTTGGAGGCTGCGCGAACCTCCGCCTCGCCTGGTCCCTTGCGAATGTTGGTCACCAGCACTAGCGGCAGGTGTGTCCGCGAGGCCAGCCTTGCGCGCACGAGTTCGACGACTTGGTTCTCAGGCTCGAAGCGGCAGACAGCCAGGAGAAAGCGCCCGCTCTTGAGACCAAGGTCCTCGAGCTTGCGCTCGGCCCCCTCGACCACCGGAGGATGGGTGCCATAGGCGATGACGCTGCTGCGCGGAAGATCGCGGCGCAGCTCCACCTCCCGGCGCAGGGCCGCGCTATCGAAGATCAACCGATCCGCCCGGCGGCAGGCCTGTCCCTCGTTCCAGCGCAGCCAGGTGCGAGCCACCCGGCCCCACTTGGAGCGTCGCCACTCCAGCCCATCCATGTTGATCCAAACCTTTGCGCCCGAGCGGCGCGGCAGCCCGCAGGCGAACGCTGCCCCATAGCCCAACATGTAGACCACATCGAAGTCCTTCCTCGCCCGCCAGAGGCAGCGCAGGTCGTAGGCCAGGGTTCCGAGCGGGCCCGGGCCCGCTGCTGAAACGTGCACGAGGCGCACTCCCTTCCAGCGGGCCGGGACGACCTGGCCATCGCGGGGAGACTCGCAAAACACGGTGGTCTCGACGCCTGCTGCGGTGAGCATCGGCGCGAGTTCCTGTACGAAGGTCTCGAATCCACCGTAGCCGGCGGGGATGCCACGGGATCCGAGAATGGCGATACGGAGCGGCCGCCCGGGGGCGCCCGGCTGCTGGGGAGGCATGGGAATAGGGGCGCCTGTCGGAGGGACGATCCGTCGGACGCAATGGTCTCTATCGGTCGGCGGTCTCCCCCAGCCACAGTCCGCCTTGGCTTTCACTAGGTCGGTCGCGGTGTATCGAATATCGACAATCCCGTTTCGCTCAGATTCATGCCAACCGCAGCCCTCCCGAAACCCGAAGGAACTTCTGTTCCCTCCCCACATCCGCAGGACAGGCATCCGTTTCCCCGCCTTCCTCCCCTGCTATGGCCACCCATTCCCAATGGGCTTCCCTGCTGCTGCTCTGTGCCGCAGCCTGCGCTGCCCCCCCGCCCCCCGAGGGCGATGACGACCTGCGCACCATCTCCACGGAGGTGGACTGGGCGCCGTTCGATCTGGGGCCTGGGGACGTGGTGCGGGTCACGGTCGTGGGTCATCCTGAGATGTCGAGCGCGGTCGACGGAGTCGTCATCGATCCCAAGGGCAAGCTGCACCTGCCCGCGGTAGGCGGCGTCCACGCCGTTGGCCTCGACCTTGAGGGGCTCGAAGCGCAGCTGGTCGAGGCCTTCGGGCACTACCTCCAAAGGCCGCTCGTGAGCGCCGAGCTGCTCGAAGCCGGGAGCCGCGTGTTCCACGTCCTCGGTCAGATGAGCGACGCCGGGCCGAAAATCCTCGACCGTCCGCTCAACGCCCTCGAGGCCATGGCCCGCGGCGGAACGCCGGTACGTGGCGCCGACCGGCGGGCGGTCTTTCTGCTGCGGCCCCACGGGGATGCCCTCGAGGTGCACCGTTTCAACGCGAAGAGCCCCGGGCCCGAAGGCCTCGTCCAGGTGCGACCCGGCGACGTGCTCTATGTCCGCCAGTCGGGCTATGACGACTTCCAGGAGGACATCCTCCCGCTGCTGTCCGGCTTCGGAATCCCCGCCGCAATCCTCGGCGCCAATCTCGCCGACTGATCCATGGAAGGCCCGCGCGAAATTCACCTTGCCGAGGAGTGGGCAGGCCTCGGCCGCGCCCTCGGGGTGATCGTACGCCGGCCGTTCCTGGTGATCCTGGGCACGCTCGCCTGCGGCTTCGCCGCCATCCTACTCGCTGCGTCCCGGAGCCCCAGCCAGCGAAGCACCGTCAGCCTGCAGCTCGGCGACCAGCGTGGCGCCAACCCACTCCAAGAGCGGCTGCAAACGCCCACCGGTACGGTCGACGTGGCCGAGGCGATGCCCCTGTTGACCAGCGATGCGGTCCTGGAAGAAGTCGTGCGTGCGCCATCGGACGGAGAGCTCTCGACGCCCGAGCATCCCGAGCGTCCTGTGCACCTGGGGCTGACGACCTGGGTCGAGGACGCAGACGCGAGCCCGCTGGCGGCCTGGATGCAGCGCATCTCCGATCACCGATCCCCCGACTTCCGGCTCCTGGCCAGCGCGACCCGCACCCGGCCCGATGCGCTGCCGCACGTCGAGCTGCAGTTCGAGGACACAAACACGGTCACCCTGCGGAACGCGCGGGAGACAAGGACGCTGGAATTCAACCGCGGGGAGACGTTGCTCTTCGACGGCCTCGCCATCCAGCTCGATCCCCGTGGTCGCGTCGACTCAAGGCTCTGGACCATCGACCTGCTCAACCGCGAGCAAGCCGTCCAGCGCCTACGCCGTCGCATCAGCACCAGCACACCTGACGACAAGTCGGGTGTCGTTCGCATTCAAGTGGACGGCACGGATCCCGCGCGAACCGCCGAGATCGCGGCTGCCATCGCCCACGCCTTCTTGGAGCGGGACGCGGCACAGATCAAGAAGCGCACCACCGCGACCGCCGATCAGGTTGGCGCCCGCTTGGCTCAGCAGCGCGCCGCCCTAGCCAGCGTGGAAAGCCAGGTCGCGCGCATCCGTAGCGCGAACCCGGATGTTCTCAACCCCGAGCGCAGTGCCCAGCTGCTCGGAGAAGCCCGGCTGGCCCTAGAGACAGAGCTGCGCGCCGCCCGTGCCCTGGAAGAGGGACTGTTCGAAACCGTCCGCCGGCTCGAATCTGGCGAGCTAGCCCAGGCTTCCAGGCTCGGATCGGGTATCGACGACGTGCGCATCGTCAAGCTCCTCGAGACGATCACGGCATTCGAGGAGCAGCGCGGACGCGTCGGCAGCCTGGAGCGTTCGGGCTACGCCGACGTTCTCCAGACCGAGGCCGACAGCGCAGGCCGTGAGCGCAGCCGACTCGAGCTGAAGGCCCAGCGCCTCGAAGAGCTCGCGCGTCGTTTCCGCAGCGGCGACGACGCCGCCCTCGGCGCGCTCGGCGATGCACTCAGCACGGAGGGCGCGAGTCCCACCGAGACGCTCACTCAGCTCTACGTGAACGACTTCTCGTCCACATCCCAGGAGCTCATTACGTTGCGCGCCACCTACACAGACGAGTGGTGGGAAGTCGGCGACGCCGAGGCCCGACTGAACAGCCTGCGCGGCCACATCCTGAGTCACCTGGAGACCAAGGCTGATTTGATTCGCGCCGACGTTCAGGCGGCGCGCGCCTGGGAGCAGGCCCTTGTGAGCAAGCGAGACCGCCGGCCCAAGGACGTCGCTGCCGCCGCGAACATCGCGCTCGACGATCTCTGGCAACGGCTCACCGCTGCCTTCTCCGCTCGGCTCGAGGGCGCCTCCGCCCAGCGGGCGCGCGTCGAAGACGGCTTGCGCGAGGTGCTGGCCCGTTTGATGCGCCTTCCCGAGGACGAGCGCCGCATTGCCGAGCCGATGCTCGAGCGCCGATCTCTGGCGGCCACGGTCTCCGAGCTCTCGTCCGTCCACGGCGCCGCATTGCTCGCCGCGAACCACGCCACATCCAGCGCGAGCCTTCTGGTGCCGCCCGCCGGGCGCGGCGCGCGCACCGGCCCCCGGCTGGGCTTCAGCGCGCTGGTCGGGCTGGTGCTCGGACTCCTGCTCACCTTTGGCATTGCCACCGTGACCGAGGGTCCTGCCGGCCAGGTCGGCCAGGCGGCCGGTGGATCCATGGGCACCGGACTCCCGCTGCTTGGGGAGATCCCGCGCCGCACAGCCGATGATCAGTCCCCCGCCCTCCTCTTGGACCCGGGCGGCCCCGAGTCCGCGGCGCTGCGCGCGACCCGGGGGCGCATCGAACTCGCCTTGGCGAGCAGCCCGCCCCTGTGCCACCTGGGCGTCCGAGCCATGGGCAGCGGAGGCGGTGCCAGCACGGTCGCCACCGGCCTGGCGCTGGCCTGGGCCGAAGCGGGCCTGCGCACGCTGGTGATCGACGCCGCGGGCGGCGGCCTGACCGGCCAGCTCGGCCTGCGGCCGGCACGCACCTGGGACGATTTCCTCAACGATCCCGGAGCCCTGGAGAGCATCGCCACCGGCGCCGGGCACCCTCTCCTGCGGGTGTTGGCTGCGAAGGCCCCGAGCTCCGCCCCAGCGCTTAGGCGCCAGCACCTGGAAGCCCTCAGCGAACACTACGACCGCGTGGTGCTCGACCTGCCAAGCCTGGCAGACGAATCCTGGGATGCGGCCAGCTCCCAGCTCGACGGACTGCTCCTGGTCCATGGCTCAAGCGACCTGCCCACAGGCCAGAGCCTGCCGGCGATTCTTCGCCTGGAGCGCGCGAGCGTGCACCTGATCGGGATAGTCCGCACCTGCCGCGGACAAGAGTCCAGGGCCAAGAGACGGAGCGCCTAGTTCCCGGACCGGTGCCTCCGCTCGCGGATTCATCCGATTCCCAATTGCATTGGGCACAGCAAGGCTTCGAACGGAGTCTCGCGCGCGGCTACAATTCTGATGATGACTGCGGGCGATCAGGGGAGCAGGCAGTCCGACCACCGGCTGGTCTGCAAGGTGCGGGAAGCCCACCCGGAGGCAATCGATGCCTTCCTCGCTCGGCTCACGTGTCTTCCTGCCCTCGTCCGCGGTCGCGCCAAGGAGATCGGTCACCAGCTGACACCCAATGAGGTTGAGGAGATCGTCCAAAACACCTTCCTGGTTCTCTGGCGCAAACTCGATACCTACGACGGCAGCAGCAAACTGGAAACCTGGACCTACGGGATCGTGGTCTTCGAGGTATTCAAGGCCCGTTCGATTTGGGTACGAGCTACTCGCAATTCCGAATTGGATGAGGAAATGTTGCCTCCTCAGCAGGATTCAACCGTGGCCGCGGACGAGGAGGCAATTGAAGCCGCCCTCGACCGGCTGGGTCCGCCCGGCGACGAAATTGTTCGGCTGAAGCACTTCGAGGGTCTCACCTTCGAAGAAATTTCAAAACGCCTCGCCATGCCTGCCAAGACCGTCATGTCAAACTACTATCGGGTCCTGGACCGCCTTCGAGTGCTGCTGCGCTCGGAGCAGCCGGAGGACAGATAGTTGAGTCCCGCAGATGATCCCAAGCCTGGCGAGCGCCAACAAGCCTCAGCCCAACTGGACCGAATGGCAACCGAAGCGGATCTCGCGATCGAGGAAGCCCGCCGCAACATCGCGGGGGGAGACACGGAGATGGTGCGCCGAGCCGCCGAGAAGGCCGGGCTCCTGCTCCAAGCTGAGGCTACACGCTCGCGCCCGACCGGCCTGCGGCCCGTCCTAGGATGGATCGCAGCGGCCGCGGCGGCTGTCCTGATCGCTTGGTTGCTTTGGCCACTGGAACAGCCCCCCCCGCAACAGCGCATCTACCTCTCCGAGGAGTGGATCGTCCAGCCCGTGGGCCCGGTGAGTACCTTCGAGGTCTTTGCCATCGCCCCCAGCTTCTCCGACCGATTCCGGGTGGACTACGTGGTTTACGATGGGAGCGGCCTGCAGGAGCTCGCCCGCGCCGAAGATCAGGGGCCCCAATGGAAACCAACGGACGAACAACGGGCAGCCATGCGCGCAGCGGGCGAGATCCAGTGGGTGGTACGGCTGACCGATCCCCTGGGCGCACCGCGGGAAGGGCGCGCGAGCGCGTCCTGGCGGGAGCCCGGCGAATCGCAGGACTGATCGCCTGCCTGGCGCTCGTCAGCGCCCAACACGCCGCCCCCGAAACTGGCGCGAGCGAGGGACAAGAACCGCACCCGTGGGAGCACCACTGGTCGTTGTTCCAAGACAGTCTCAGCGGCTTTGAGGGAGAGTCACCAGAACCACTGGACCCTGACCAGCTCGCCCTGCTGAACTGGGCCTATCGCTATGGCTGCTACTATGCCTGGGACCTTCTGCTAGAGCGTATCCAGGAGCCCCTCGCTGTCCTTGAAGGACTGCGTTTGCGGCTGATTCAGAGCGGGCACTCGACCGAGGGGATGACCTGGCATGACCTTCGTTTCCTGAAGGATCAGGTGGCCGCCATGGACACGGCCCCATCGCTTGATCGCATTGCAATGATTCGTAGGGCTGGATGCTCGGAAGGAGACGTCTTTTGGCCGCTCGTCATCCGGGAAGAGGCCGAAATTGCCCGAACCCAAGATCACTGGGGCCACGCGGAGGACTGCCTTTCCCAGGCATATGCTGCGCTCGGATCTTTGGTCTTGCGGAGTGACACAGATGCGGAAATGGCGGCGGAAGCGATTCTGAGTACTCGCATCGACCTGGCCGCTTCAGCATTCTTGATCGACTTCGAACGCGGGCGCCCTGAACAACTGAAGACCCGCCTCAGGGACTACTGGAAGGTGGCAGAAGAGGCCTTCCAGCGCGACCCACTGAGCGGTGGGCAGCGCATAGCAGACGGCTATTTCTACGAGATGCGACGCTGGGATGCCCTCGCTCGGCATCAGTCCGTGCGTGAGGTCCATGCGACGGCTCACGCAGACCCGCGCTTGGACCCTCTACGGGACACCGAACCGAATGCGATTGAACTCGTGCGGCTCGACAGCCGGAACGCACGAGCGGCGTCATCGATCGCAAGGGAACAGGTCAGCACCTCCCAAATCGAGGCCAGCCTAGCCGGCCTGCGTAGAACCGCTCAACGGACTCCGACCCGTTCTCACGAGTGGGCTTGGTTGCGAATCGCAGAGACCGCAGCGCTTTTCGACCTTGGCCGGAGTGTTCCAGCGCTCGAATTGTTGGACGAACTCGAGGGGACCTTCCCCACTGGACGCCGCCTCGAGGAACTGGACCAGGCCATCGCTGTGCAACGTGGGCGCGGGGCCCTGTTGGCCGCCGACACCCAGGCATTTCCCAAGAGCGTCCTGGCCAACTTGGAAACCGTTTGGGAACGACTCGTCACCGACTGGTCCGACGAGCGTCGATCACGGCAGGGCGCTGGCGTCCTGTGGTATCCCGAAGAGCGCGATGTTCTGGAGACGCTGATGCGTCTGTACACCGAGCAGCTCGGACCTACCGAAGGGGCAAAGCGCGGACTGGAGGCCTGGTTCGCACTGCAGTGCCAGGGAACGCTCTACCGGACCCTGGGGGGGCAGGCTATTTCCCTACATGTCGCTCTCAACGCACTCTTAGCTAGCGATCAAGGGCTTCTCGCCTACTTTCCTGGCCGCGAGGCCCTGCACATTTTCATTGCCGATGAAGGTGGTATCCAACGCATTGAGGTTCCAAGCACCGAAACGCAGCGCACGGCCATCCTCGCTGAACTCACCGCAAGCATCGGCGCCATTCGGGTGGCGCGCGATCGCCCACGGGAGGCAGCGCTCGAAAGTGCTCGTCGGGCTGTTTCCGATCTCTTGCTGCCACCAGCGGTGTTAGCCCCCATTGGCGTCTGGGATACCGTGCTCCTGACCGGGCTCGAAGCGGTGGGCTATGCTCCGTTTGGCTATCTCCACGGTCCTGACAATCGCCCCCTTGGTGTGCAAGTCGGCCTTGCCCAAGCCGGCTCGATCTCGCTTGCCGTGCGGCTCGCCACGCGGCCCGCTGGCGAGCCGGCCATCCCTCGCCTAGGCGTGATCAGCCTGGCCTGTCCCAGCGGCGACAGCTCCGCCCGACAAGCGCAGCTAGCGCTCACCACTAGCCATCGCAAGCGTCTGCACTCGGGGCTCGAACCAGACCGAGTCTCCTGGCTCCTAGATGCTTCCGCCACCCCACCAGGTCTGGAGCAGGCCCCATGGGAAAACTGCCAAGCCCTGTTCCTGTTGACCCACGGTGACACACTCGGTGACGAGCCTAGCCTTGTCCTGGCCGGCGGGGAGCGCTTCAGCCCAGCGGAGCTGGAGGCCCTTCCCCTGCCCCCGCTGATCGTGCTCGACGCCTGCGGCCTGGGCCGCAGCCTGGTACGCCCTGGCGATGATGGGCGCCACCGCTGGCAGGGCGCGGGTTTCGTCGGCGGAGCTCGGACAGTGGTGCTCTCGGTGCTCGACATCGACTTCGAGGTCGCCCTCGAACTTCGCGAGCGTGTGCAGCACGCTCTGTTCCAGGACGGCCAAAGCGTCCAGGAGTCTTGGCGCTCCGCCCGGGCCGAACTGTGGGAAAAGCCACCAGAGGGGGTTCACCCCGTCGAGCTCTTCCTGCACGACATCCATGGCGATGGCGGAATGAGGATGTGGATCCACGCAGACCCGGATAACCGCTCCTGGTTGGCCCTCCCCTGGATGGCTTTGGCGGCGGTAGGGATCCTGGTGTTGCTGATCCAAAGACGATAGGGGCCCGACCCCGTGCAACAGAGCCAGGCCCGGGATCTCTCAGCCCCCTCCAGTGGATCCGGGGGGAGGGTCTCCACCGCCGGGAGGGCCTCCCGGCGGGCGACCGGTGCTAGTGTCACCGTCACCCACAAGACCGGAGCTGCCAGTCGGGTTGTCCCCCAGCTCTTGACGGCTTTTTAGTTCTTCCAGATCGTCTTTCTCCGAGTCGCCACGGAAGATACTTGAGAGCGCGGTCGCTTTCACTTGAGTCACGGATCCTCCGGAGACCTCTACCAGAGCCGTGTGCACCAGGATCGTGAAGTTTGACGCGCTCCACCCCGGCACACCGGGGAAGTTGACGATCGAACCCACGTCGAAGAGCAGCTTCTCATTCGCCACAGTACTGGAGGACAGCGAGAAGAGCTTCGTCTGAGACTCGTCAACGTCGAACGTGTCGAATCCGGCAACCTTGGGGTAGATGCGCACTCTCAGCTGTTGCCCAGCCGAGTACACGTAGCCCTCGGGGAGAGTGATCTCAAAGCTGCCCGACAGAACGCCGCTCTTCTCTTCGAGGGTGTTGTAGTCGTGAATCGGCCGCATGCTCAGGGCCTCATCACTCAGGAGGTGTTGAATCGAACCGAGCGCCTCGCCCGCGGCGAACACGTCCACGTCACCGTCGCCGTCAACGTCCCCCGTTGCCAGAAGGTCCGCCTGGGAGTTGGTGTAGTAGTCCCCCTCCACCAGATCGAACAACGGCGAAAGCGTTGGGTTGTTGAGGTGGAAGCCTATGCCGGTGTCCCATCGCCTGAGGATCCAGACCTTCCCTGGGCCGCTGGAGAGACTGAGGCCAAGGACCAAGTCTTCAATCCCGTCCCCGTTCCAATCGGCGCCAGCCATGCTCCTCGGCTCCGGAACGAAACCGAGGTTGATGTCCGTTGCGTTGAAAGGAGCGGTACTACTCAGCACCCGCAGGTTTTCCTTGCCGTTGCTGACGCTGCGGAAGTTCCAGACCAAGAGTTCATCGGAGCTAGCGCTGGTGTCCAGGACTTCCGCAGCTCGAAACTCGCCCGCAGCCAGCGGCTCGGTGTGGGTGATGATCGTCGTAGTAGCCGACGCGTTCTTGATGATGAGATCACCCTGGTCGGTCCAGAACACCAGCTCACGACCTGCGGACGCGTCGCATTCAAACGTCGTCATGCCCAGTAGCCCGGCGGGTGCCGTGTAGCTCGCGAGGCTCGTCAGCGCCTTCGTCGCTGAGTTGTAGGAAGCCCGTTGCATCGTGTTCGAGCCCGCGTCGTAGCCGTGGATTTCGTAGACACCGTTGCCTAGGTCGACGGCGAAGACACGCTCGAGTAGGAACCAGCCGAGCAGCGCGCTCACCGCCGAGAAGCCGTCACCAGCGGCATTGGCTTCATGCACGGTCAGGCCGAAATCGACGATCGATGCGACCGCATCGAGCCCGCCGGGGCCGGCGCCACGCAGAACCGCAGCGTCGACGGTGCCCAACTCCACGTGGTAGAGATCGGCCGTGTTCCAAATCGCCAGCGAGTCGAGGTACTGCAGCTTGGTGACGCCGCCGGATTCACGCAGCACCAGGGCCCCCATCCGGTCGTCGCCCGGCAGGAAGTAGCCGGTCTCGATGCAAGGGATGATGCTGGCCGCCGTGCTGGCCCCGCTGGCGTCCAGGCCCAAGTGCTGGACGTACTGGTTTTCCAGGCCGTCTGGGAAATTCTGAGCCCCGAGATTCGGCGCCACTAGGAGGGCCCCAGCTGTCAACCAAGCCAGCCTGGGTATGCAAGAGAGATGAGTCATAGGATGGATTTCCTTCGGTAGGGAACGGCGCGGAACGTGCGCCGGAGATGCACGGATACGGTCAGGAGTCTGGAGAGTTGTTCTTCAACTGGGCACGGAGCTTCCTCAGGCCCCGCTGACGCCGGGCGCGGAGCGTCCCGTAGGGAACCCCCTGGCGCGTCGCCGCCTCGGCAAGACTGAGACCCTGGAGATAGGTCAGCTCCAGCGCTGACCTGTAGTGCTGCGGCAGCCGCCGGAGGTGCTTACGCAACATGGAGATGCACTGCGCACGCTCCAAGGCGAGGTCTGGCGCAAGATCAGGGGTTCCGTCGGCCATGTCCTCCGCCACGGGGAGCTCCCGTGAGCGATAGGCGCGCGCCCAGCTGGATCGAGCGAGGTTCGAGAGCACGGCCGCGCCCCACTGCTCTGGGGATTCAAGCGTCTCTGCCCCGACGCCGAGGGCGCGCACAAGGAAGTCCTGGGCCAGATCTTCGGCCCCGTGCTCATCGTTGCGGCACAGGCTGCGGGCCTGACGCAAGATCCGTTTCGGGTCGAACGGGAAGTTGGGCGAGAGAGGGCTGCGACGATTCATGGGGTGCGAACTGGTCATCCACCCAGCACAGACCCCGAATTCCCCTGGGAATCCTGGATTCTTCGAAGCAGTTCCAGCCTCAGCCTCCTTGCCGCCTGAGGGGAAACCCAGCAGAACAAGATCTGGTGTTCCGGCTCCTCCGCTCTACGGTCGGCCAAGCCCATTGCCGCACAAGAGCGCTCCGCGCGACCTGTCCATCGCCGAGGTCTTCGATCGGGGAGCCGGCATCACAGCGCCGAGCTTTCCGCCCTTGCGCCCTGGGAATCGAATGACAGCACGGGATTCCGCCGTGCTCTCGGACCGAAAGGGCACGGCGTCCCCACGCCGTGCCCGCACCAGCAGGTTTAGCCGGCGGTCCCATATCGCCTGCGGAACAGCGACACGCTAATCGCCGTGAAGGCGACGGCGAAGCCCAATAGGACCAGCACCTGGACTCCGATCCCGTCCAGGCCCGCCGTGGGCCAAAGCTCCTTGCCGTACCAAAGCGCACCGTGATAGGCGTCCATCGCCCAGGCCGTCACCGTGAAGTTGCCCAGCGTGCGGAACCACTCCGGGGTGATCTCCCGGGGGAACCATGCGCCGCCCATCGCGCTCATGATCAGGATGACCACGGTGGATACACCCTCGAGCTGCTTGCGGGAGCGACAGGCTGTGGCGAACACCATGCCCATGCCTGCAACCGCAAGGCAGAGCGCGATGGACACGATGGAGACCGCAAGAGCGTGGGGCGGCAGAGGGAGGCCGAACACCAGCCAGCCGAAGAGGAACAGCACCACCAGCTGCATCATCCCAACCAGGAACACGTAGCTGAACTTGGCGAACAGCAAAGCGAGTCCGCCGGCCGGCGACAGGCGTAGGCGCAGCATGCTGCCCGATGCCTCCTCATCGAGCAGGCCGCCGCCCGCGGCCACCAGGTTGAACATCAGCATCATCACTGCCATGGCGGCAAAGGCGTGACTCACACCTGCCCCCTTGCCGGGCTGCTTCCCTTTGGAATCGCCGGCCACGTCTTCGGTGACGACTCCCAACAGCGAAGGACCGTCGGTCAGAAAGTCCATTCCCAAGGCGACTCCCTCGGCGGGGGCCTCACTCCCGCCCGACTCTTCCAGATCGACCGTCAGGTCCTCCATCTGGGTCCAGGTCGACGCCAAGATCGTGTCCGCCATCGCAAGCCCTGAGCCAGCAAACCCCAGCTCCTTGAGCATGGATGTCATCAGCGCCGGCCCGCCCGTGCGGAGCTGCACCTTGCCGAGAGCGAAGACCAGATTGCCTGAGATGACCTGCTGGCTGATCGAAGCCGAACTGTCGCGCAGCAGCCGCGTCTCAGGCACCTCGCCCGCAGCGAGCAACTCGCCGTAGCCGGCGGGGATGATGAGTCCCGCAGGAGCATCGCCGTTGCGCACACTGCGGCGGGCGTCTTCGCTGAGGCTCACGCGCAGGCCGTCCGCCTCCCCAAGGGCCTCGAACAGCGCCAGCGACTCCGGCGTCCCGTCGAGATCTTGGACGAGGAGCGAGACCTTGGGCACGCTGCCGCCGCCTCCGCCGCCTCCCATCATCGAGGACATGGCCGATCCCATGACGCTAGCCAGCAGGATCGG
This sequence comes from uncultured Planctomycetaceae bacterium, assembly GCA_964459495.1. Lineage (GTDB taxonomy): Bacteria > Planctomycetota > UBA1135 > UBA1135 > CAYWNK01. Next base: position 12,529 of record CAYWNK010000032.1, on the reverse strand, counting down.
AAGCAGCAGGGTGAAGGCAAGCGCCGTGCGATCGCGGAAGAAGAGGCGCAGATCCTTGCCCAGTAGGGGTAAAAACGCCTGCATCAGACTTTCCCCCCGTCCCGCAGGGCCTTGCCCGTGAGGGCCAGGAAGATTGCCTCGAGATCGAGCTTGCTCTCCGATCCACGCACGGCAAAGCCGTTTTCACGCAACAGTTCCGCCGCGCGTTCCCAGTCGCTGCCCTCCTCCAGCTGGAGCGTGGATCCCGCCTGGACCTGGGCCAGCTGTGCCTGGTGCAGTTCCTCCAGCGTCCCCGCCGCCACCAACCGGCCCTCATCCATCACCACGATGCGATCACAGAGGCGTTCGACCTCCCCCATGAGATGGGTTGTGTAGACCAGGGTGACTTCACCCCGCAGACCCTCGATCATCTCGAACAGATGGTTGCGCGACTGGGGATCGACGCCCGCGGTCGGCTCGTCCAAGAAGACCAGCTCCGGCCCGTGCAGAAGCGCCGCAACCAGATTGAGTCGGCGCTTCATCCCTCCGGAGAACTCTCCGACCCGGCTCTCCCGGCGGTCGCTCAGGCCGGCGGCTTCGAGGGCCTGGTCCACCCGCTCGGCGAGCTTCTTACCGCGCAGGCCGTAAACCGACCCGAGGAAGTTCAAGTTCTCCGCTGCGCTCATCTCGTCATAGAGCGCGATCTGCTGGGGAACGACCCCAATCCGTCGGCGTAGCTCGCTCCCCTCCTTTATCGGATCCAGACCGAGCACGCGGACGTGACCCGCCGTGGGCGCCAGCAGGGTCGAAAGGACCTGGATCGTAGTCGTCTTGCCGGCACCGTTGGGTCCCAGTAGGCCGAGGAACTCGTGCGTACGTACCTCCAGGTCCAGGTGACCGACGGCCTTGCGGGATCCAAATTGACGCACGAGATCGCGCGCAAGCACAGCATGTTCAGTCATAGATAGGGTGGGCCGGCGAGGTCGCCGCCCTATCTTGGTGAGGGTTGGGCGCCGTTCCCTTCGGGGAAAAGCGCATTCTTCGGCCCCCCCTTACTGGCCCCCACTCCGGGCTTTGGCGCAGGGTCGCGTGCCGGTCCATCGACCGCCCATGTCTGGCGGCGAACCGTCGAGGTCCGGCGCGCCGTTGGCGACCTCAATCGCGAGTGAGCCGGACGATCCCCCCGTACCGATCACCAGGTGCTTGCCCGCCAGGTCGATCGCCTCTTCGGGGCAGATCCCCGGATTCACCAGAAGCCGGTCCCCGGACGTCACCTGGGGCTGGGACACCGCGAAATCGATGCGGCAAAAGGAACGCCGGCCACGCACCTCCAACTCCCCTTGCTCCGGGGAGCCCCGCGGGTCTGGGCCTGAATTTCGTTTTGGACAGATCGGTTTCTTGAATCCAGCACGCCCCGGCCCCCGGGATCCGTATCCTCCGGCGGCCTTCCCATGCAGTTCTTCGGCCACCAGTTTTCGGACCCCGAGCTCCTGCAGCTCGCCCTGACCCACGCTTCCGTCGAGGGCCCGGTGCACAACGAGCGCCTGGAGTTTCTGGGCGACGCCGCCCTCGACCTCGTGGTCGCTGAGGAGCTCTACCTTCGCCACCCGCAGCTGCCCGAAGGGGAGCTCACCCGACTCAAGGCCCGGGTCGTGTCGCGAGCGGCCCTGGCCGAGGCCGCCCGCAAGCTCGAGCTCGGCACGGAGGCCCGCTTCGGGCGCGGACTAACGGGCAAAATCCTGTCGAAGGCCGTTCTCGCCAACCTGATGGAAGCCGTGCTTGGCGCGATCTATCTCGACGCGGGCTTGGAGGCCGTGCGCAGCAGCGTGCAGCTCGTGCTCGCCGATGCCCTGGACGAAGTGCACAGGCTCGAAACCGCGCTCGCGCCCAAGCAGGAACTGCAGCAGGCCGCCCAGGCCCGCTGGGGCCATCCGCCGCGCTACGAACTCGTCGAGAGCCGCGGCAAGGCCCATGCCAGAGCGTTTCTCGTGCGCGCCGAAGCCGGCGGCCAGCGCTTTCCAAGCGCCTGGGGCCGGACCCGCAAGGAGGCCGAAAGCTGGGCCGCCCAGGAGGCCTTGATCGTGCTCGAAGAGGAGTCTTCCGGTACGGCCCGGCGCGGCTAGCGCTTCCGGCGCAGCTCGAACCCGATCTCCGTCGGGTCTTCGCCCTCCCCGCCGGTCCGGTGTTGCGCGATGTGCTCCTCGAGCACGACCGTCCTTTCGGCCCCAGTGCTGGTCCGCGGCTTGCAGGCCGCAAGCCCCGATCGAGCGGAACGGGATCCGCCGGTCGACGCACATGCAGTCAGCGCTAGAAGCGCCAGGTGAACACGGAATCCCATGGGCTTGGGTCGTGAGGGGGAAGTGCGGACGAGCGAACATGCGTGGAAACCGCAGGCCCTCGATCTGTCGAGACTTGACCGGGCGCAAGCCTGCCAGCGCCGGTCCCTCGCCAGGCCACCGTTCGAGGGCGGATCCCGGGCGATCAGCCCCGCCGGCGGGGGCAGCTCGTATCCTGCGGTCCCATGCAGCGCCCCCAGAACGCCGGCCAGCAAGCGAAGTCTCCAGGCCTAGGTCCAGTACCGGCCCACAGCGCCCCGTCGGTCTGCCCCGCACAACCTCGATGAGCGTCACCGACACCGCCGACAGCGCCGAACCGACCATCCTGCAGGCCAGCGCCCTCCCGCTGCTGCCCGAGCTCGAACGCGCCGCCAAAGCGCTGGGTGCGGGCAAGGCCTACAGTCTCGGCGGTCTTTGGGGCTCGTCCCAGGCACTGGCCCTCGCCAACCTGGTGCAGTGTGCCCCCAAGGCTGAGGGCCCCTGGCTCGCCGTAGCCTCCAGCGACGCCGAAGCGGACGCGTTCGCCGGCGATCTGAACGCCTTTGGCCTGCGCGCGGGCTGGCTCCCCGCGCGGGACGGAGCCGACGCAGGCGCGATTCGCGCGCGTCTCGACCTGGCCCAGCGCATGCTTCGCCCCGGGGCCGAGCGACCCGACCTTGTCGTCGCCTCGGTGCTGTCCCTGCTCCAGCCCCTCCCTAGCCCCAAGTCGATGGAGGCAGAGTTCCTCCACCTCCAGGCCGGGGACGTGCTCGACCCCGAGAAGCTACTCCGCCATCTGATCCAGCTCGGCTACCGGCGCGAACCTCTCGCCGAAGCCGCCGGCGAAGTCAGCCTGCGCGGCGACATCCTCGATATCTTCCCCTTCGCCGCCGAGGTGCCCCTGCGCATTGAGCTGTTCGAGGATGAGATCGAATCGCTGCGCACCTTCGACCCCGCCGACCAGCGCTCGATCGAAGAGCGCAAGGGCATCGAGGTCTGCCTGGTGGCTGACAGCGGCGACGTCGACGACGCTGGCGTTGCGCCCTACGATCTGCTGGGCAACTCCGCCAAGGTCGCCATAGTCGAGCCCCTGCGCGTCGACGAAATCGCGCAGACCCTACGCATCCGCTCGCCAGCCCACGAGCGCGCCCTGATTGGCCTCGATCGCTGGCGCGCCGAACGCCCCCGGCTCCTGCTGCAAACCCTGCCCGGCGACGATGGAAGTCTCGACGCGCGCTCCGTCGAGGGCCTGTCCGTCGGCATGCATCAGGCCGCGATGGCCCTGAAGGATGTGGTCGCCCAAGACCAGCGGGTTCTCGTCAGCTGCCCCACCGAGGCCGACCGCGCCGGACTGCTCGAAGCTCTAGCCGCCAAGGGCAAGGCGCCCGCCATCGAAGCCTGCGTTGGTCTGATCGCCAAGGGCTTTCGCGTCCCCCCCTGGAACCTGGTCGTCGTCACGCACCATGAGCTCAAGGGCGTCACCGGAGCGCGCCGACGCCACCACACCGTCGCCCACCACAAGGTCAAGGCCGTCCAGTCGTTCTTCGACCTCAAGCCCGGCGACATGGTCGTCCACGCGGTCCACGGTCTTAGCCGCTATCGCGGCCTCGTGCGCATGGCCCGCGGAAGCGGCGAAGAGGAGCACCTGCACCTCGAGTTCGCCGACGAGGTGAGCCTGTACGTGCCGTCGAGCCGCATCGACATGGTCCAACGTTACGTGGGTGCAGGCGCCAGCACCCTCGCGCTGGACAAGATTGGCGGCAGTTCCTTCCGCAAGCGCAAGGAACGCGTCGAGCGCGGCCTGTTCGACCTCGCCGCCGACCTGATTGAGGTCCAGGCCAAGCGCACGCTGCGCAAGCGCAAGAGCTGGCTGGACGACGACGATCTCGTGCGAGCCATGGTCGCTGAGTTCCCCTACACCGACACCCCCGACCAAAGCGAGGCGGACGGTGAGATCCAGTCCGACCTCTACAGCGAGCGGCCGATGGACCGCATGCTCTGCGGCGACGTGGGCTTCGGCAAGACCGAGATGGCGGTTCGCGCTGCCTTCCGCGTCGTCGCCGGAGGCGGCCAGGTCGCCGTGCTCGTCCCCACCACGGTCTTGGCCCAACAGCACTATCAGACCTTCTCCGAGCGACTCGCCGACTTTCCGGTGCGCGTCGAGACCCTCTCGCGATACGTCACGGGCAAGAAGGCCAAGGCGGTCACCGAGGCGGTCAAGGCCGGCGAGGTCGACGTCCTCGTCGGCACCCACCGCATTCTTTCCAAGGACGTCAACCTGCCGAACCTTGGCCTTGTGATCATCGACGAGGAGCAGCGCTTCGGCGTCACCCACAAGGAGCACTTCAAGAAGCTGCGTGCCCAGGTGGACATGTTGACGCTGACGGCCACGCCGATCCCCCGCACGCTGCACATGTCGCTCTCGGGGCTACGCGACATCTCTGCCCTCTCGACGCCGCCCCCGGGGCGCCAGGCAATCATCACGAAACTGGGCTACATGGAGGACGAAGATCTAGTCCGCGGCGCGCTCCTCGAAGAGCTCGGTCGCGGAGGTCAGGCCTTCTACCTGCACAACCGCGTGACCTCGATCCACGCCACTGCGGCGCGCCTTGCGACGCTGATCCCAGGCGTTCGCATCGCGGTCGGCCACGGCCAGATGGGTGCGCGTGAACTGCGTGAGGTGATGGACACCTTCACCCGTGGTGAGGCCGACATCCTGGTCGCGACTACGATCATCGAGAACGGGATCGACATCGCCTCGGCCGGCACGATCCTCATCGAGGAGGCCGATCACTTCGGGCTCTCGGAGCTGCACCAGCTGCGCGGCCGGGTTGGGCGCGGCCAGCACCAGGGCCACTGCTACCTGTTGGTCGAGCGCCACAAGCCCCTGCGGGATATCGCACGCCAAAGGCTGAAGGCCCTGGAAGAACTCAGCCACCTCGGCGCGGGCTTCAACATCTCGATCAAAGACCTTGAGCTGCGCGGGGCGGGCAACGTGCTGGGCGCCGAACAATCCGGGCACATCGCAGCCGTCGGCTACGACATGTTCTGCCGTCTGCTGAAACAGACCATCGAACGGATTCAGGCCGGCGACACCTCGATCTCCGCACTTGGCCGCCCCGAGGAGCACGACGCTGGCGTCGAGCTCGACCTGGGGCTGAAGGCGTTCCTGCCGTCCGAGTGGATCGAGAGCGCCGAGAAACGCCTCGAGGTCCTGCGCGAACTAACCGGCGCCGCTAGCCCTGCCGACGTGAACCGCATCGGCGCGGGCCTGCGCGACAAGTACGGCCGCATCCCCGTCGAAACCGAGGCTTTGCTGCGCATGTTCCGACTCAAAACCCGCCTCGACGTGTACTCGCTCACCCGCGTTGCCTGGCACGGCGAAGCCTACGTCATCCAGTACGCCGACCCCGTCGCCTTCGAGGGGCTCTTCGCCGGCCGCGGTCGCAAGCAGGGCCTGGACCTACGCCGCATTCGCGCAGGTGTGGCCCACCTGGTACCGCCCGATCCCGCGGCCGGCCCCATGCCGGCCTTGGATTGGCTGGAGAACCTTGTACCCGAAGCAGCCCCCACCGAGGCCCTCCTATGAGCCGACCCACCTTCGCATTCCTCGCCCTCGAGGAGCATCCCTACGCACGGGTGATGCTGGACCAGCTCCTCGGCGCTGGATTTGTCCCGAGCCTCGTCGTGCAGGAAGCCTCGGATGTGGCCGAAGTCGAGCGCGATAAATTTCTGGAGCGCATGGCTGGCCACGATCTCCCCGGCCCTATCGCGGACCAGCTGCGCGGCCTCGACGTCGAGGAGCACAGCGTGGCCAAGCACAGCTCCGACTCCGTCCTCGGGCTGGTGGACGGACGTCCCCTGGACCTGGTCGTTCTCGGCGGCACACGCATCCTGCGCGGCCCGCTCCTGGACTACCCAGCACACGGTGTGATCAACAGCCACCCCGGACTGCTGCCCGACTGTCGCGGCTCCGCATCCCCGGCCTGGTCGGTGCTGCACGATATCCCCGTCGGTTCGACGACGCACTTCTGTGACAACGGCATCGATACCGGCGATGTTCTGCTGCGCAGGGCCATGGAGGTGCGGCGCGGCATGACCTACGAGGACCTCTGCTATGGCACAACGCTGATCGCAGGCGAGCTGATGCGAGAAGCGCTCCAGGCCTTTGTCGCCGGCCGCTGGCCCGAACTGCGCCACCCCCAGGGCGAATCCCCCTGGCCGACGTTCAAGAACGCGCCGCCCGAGGTGATCGACAAAGTGCGCAACAAGCTCCAAGAGGAGAGCTATGTCCATTATGCCTAGACCTGAAAGAAGCTCCGGCGGTTGGGTCGTCGTACCCTGCGAAGACCTGAGCGCAGAGATGACCTTCTGCACCAAAGGGCTCGGCCTGCAGCTCCAGCGCATCTCCCCAGCCGATGATCCGCGCGTCGCCGAAGTCACCGGCCGGGGCCTGCGGCTCCGGCTTCGCCGGCAGCCCAACCCCGCCCCCATCGATCTAGCGCTCGAAGGCCCAAGCCAGGAAGGCGACCTCCCGCTCACGAGCCCCGCAGGTCACCGCGTTTGGTTCGAAGACTCCAGCGCCGGGCAAGCCCTGCCCGCCAACGCCCCCGAGCTTGTCATCAGTCGCGCGGGCGACGATTCCGCCTGGGGTGTGGGCCGCGCAGGGATGCAGTACAGGGACCTGATCCCCGGCCGCTACGGCGGCCGCTTCATCGCCTCGCACATCCGTATCCCCACCGGTGGACCGGTGCCAGACAACGTGCACTTCCATGCAATTCGCTTCCAGATGATCCACTGCGTGCGCGGCTGGGTGCGACTCGTTTACGAGGACCAGGGCGAGCCTTTCGTAATGCGCGCTGGAGAGTGCGTGTTGCAGCCGCCGCACATTCGTCACCGGGTATTGGAGAGCTCCGACGGGCTTGAGGTCGTCGAGATCGCCTGCCCTGCCGAGCACGACACCTTCCTCGATCACGACCTCGAGCTCCCCACCGCCCGCGTGCTACCCGGGCGCGACTTCCATGGACAGCGCTTCGTCCACCCGAACGGCGACCTCGGCGAGTGGGCCCTGATGACCGGCGGCCTTCGGCAAAGGGACCTGGGCGTCGCTGCCGCGACGGACGGGCTCGCCAGTGCGGCGCTGCTCTCCCCCGTCCTTGGCAAGCAGGGCAGGCTGCCCTGGGTACACGATGGTGAGCTGCGCTTCGGTTTTGTAACCAATGGCTCTTGGACCGTGCTGCTGGACGGCGCAGAGGAACAGCGGCTCGACGCTGGCGACAGTATCGCCCTGCCCCCCGCATGCGCGGCGGAACTCTCGAGCGTGGACCAGAACGCTGAGCTCCTTGAGGTGCGCGTCGCCGCAGAATCCGGAACGGTGTAGGAGCCAGGTACAAATTCGCGCCCAGCCGCGGATCAGACCGGTGCAACTGGCCCATTGGTCGCCACGGCTCGCCCTCTCCAGCTAGGTTCGGGGCGATGACTCTCCCCGCATGCCTCCAGCGCACCGTGGCCATTCTGGCCTGCCTCTCGCCTTTCGCCACAGCCCAAAGCGAGGCGACGGACGGTACCCCGATCCGCCTACCCCGCGACCCGGCCATCTCCCCCGATGGCCGCAGTCTTGCCTTCGCTTGGCAGGGAGACCTCTGGACCGCCGACTCGGGCGGAGGAGCGGCCCGGCGCCTCACCTACCACAGCGCGGATGACAGCGCGCCCCACTACAGCCCCGACGGCGAACACATCTACTTCGAAAGCGGCCGCTCGGGTCGCACCCAGATCCACGTGATGCCCGCGGCCGGCGGCCCCGCGCGCCAGATCACACACGACTCCATCGGCAAGGATCTGCTCGAGGTCAGCGCCGACGGCAAGCACCTGCTGATCCTGCGCGTCAGCGACCGCAGTTGGCACTGGTCCGAATCCGACCGCGTCTACACCCTCGACGTGAGCGGCGAGGAGCCGGCTCGCATGCTGTTCGACGCCGGCGCAGTCGACGCGACCCTCAGCCCGGACGGAACCAAGGTGCTCTTTGTGCGCGGGCGTTCGGCTTGGAGCCGCAAGGGCTACGTCGGCCCCCAGGCGGCCCAGCTGTGGCTGGCGGATCTGAGCACCGCACCGGTGACGCTCACCCGCCTCGACTCCGACCGCGAGGGATTTCAGAACGTCGCCGCGATGGACCCGGTCTGGGCCGCCGACAGCAAGACGTTCTTCTTCAATTCCGATCCGCAGGGAACCTTTGAGCTGCACCGCAGTGAGCTGCCAGAAGCCGGCGCGGAGCCGGCCATCGAGCAGCTCACGCGCGTCGGCGCCGACGGCAGCGACGACGGGGTGTGCTTCCCTGCTCTGAGTAGGGACGGGGACACCTTCGTCTTCCGGCGTCGCTTCGACCTGGTGACCGCCGATGCCGCCACCGGCAAGCTGCGCCCCATTTCGCTGTACGCCACCGGCGACGACGTGACCGCCGCCGTCCAACGGCCGCGGGAAGATCGCGCTGATCGCGTCGCCTTCACTCCGGACGGCAAGCAAATGGCCTTTGTCGCCGGCCAAGACGTGTGGGTCATGGATCGCATCCTGAAGGAACCCGTGCGCGTCACCCACACCCCCGAAGACGAAACAAGCCTGGTCTTCAACGCCGACGGCACGCGCCTCTACTTCGTGTCCGATTCCGGCGGGGAGGTCGACATTTGGGAGGCCACACACGAACAGGAAGACGGCATCTGGTGGATGGCGACCGAGTTTCACCTGCGTCAAGTCACCGACGATCGACCCGTGGAAGGCGACCTCCTGCGCAGCCCGAACGGCAGCCACATCGCGTACTCCAAGGGCACCGATCTTTGGGTGATGGATGACGATGGCAGCGACGCACGCCAGGTCGTATCGACCTGGTCCGGCGCCAGCTTCGACTGGGCTCCCGACGGCAGCTGGATGGCCTACGAAACCCAGGATGACGACTACAACCCCGACGTCTACCTGGTGCCTCTCGACGGCACGTCGGAGCCCTTCAACCTTTCCCGCCACCCCGACCGGGACGGCGCGCCCACGTGGTCATCCGACGGCAAGCGCATCGCCTGGGTGGGTCGCCGCGACGGCGAGGAAGCCGATATCTACTGGGTCGATCTCGCCAAAGGCACCGGCGAGATGACGGCCCGGGATGAGACCCTGGAAAAGGCTCTCAAGGCCATGCAGGGCAAGGATGACAAGAAAAAGGGCAAGGGCCGGTCCGCGGCGGGGGAAGGCGCAGACTCCGCAGAAGCCGAGGAAGACGGCGGCCCCGCCAAGGGCGCCCAGGCCAAGGACGACGGAGAGATCAAGGTCACGATCGACTTCGACGGGCTGCTCGACCGCGTGCAGCGCATTCGCATTCCCGACACCTTCGAGTCGGGACTGATCTGGCTCAATGGGGGCAAGACGCTCGCTTTCCAGGCGGAGATCGATGGCAAGCGCGGCCTGTACTCCGTGGAGTTCCCGCGTCCCGGAGCCCCGCAGCTCCTGGCGAGCGGCTCCTTGTCCAACGTCCAGTGGTTCCAGGAATCAAAACAGTTCGTCGGGCTGAGCAGTGGCACCCCCGCCACGATGGACGCCAAGGGCAAGATCGAGCGTTTTGACTTCGAGGTGCGCACCGAGCTGGACTGGCGCCGCCTGCGCCAGATCGCGTTCGACCAGGGTTGGCGCGCGATGCGCGACCGGTTCTACGACGAGGCCTACAACAACCGCGACTGGTACGAGATCCGCGCGAAGTACCGCCCGATCGCAGCCCAGTGCCTGGGCGCCCGCGAGTTCAGCGACCTGATGAACCTGATGCTCGGTGAACTCAACGCTTCGCACATGGGCCATCGCGGCGGCCGGGATCCGCTGCCGCGCATGGATCCCGGCGAAACCTGGACCCCGTCGACCTATCACACCGGCCTTAGGCTGCGCAGCGAGGGCGCAAGCGGCCTGCTGGTCGAAAGCGTGATTCCCGGCAGCCCCTGCTCACAAGAGCGCTCCCACGTGAAAGCGGGCGAAACGCTGGTGTCCATCGACGGCACGGCGGTCGGTCCCGGCGTGGACATCGATGCGTTGATGACCATGGACAGCGTGCGTGACGTGCTCCTGATCGTGCGCTCCGCCGCGGGTGAGGAGCGCGAGGTCACCGTTCGGCCCGTGCGCTCCGTCGCCGGGTTGCTGTATCCCGAGTGGGTTGAGACCACGCGCAAGCAGGTGGAGACGCTCTCCAAGGGCAAGCTCGGCTACCTGCACATCCGCGGCATGAACTTCCCGAGCTTCCGCCAGATGGAGGAGGATCTCTATCACGCGGGCGCCGGCAAGGACGGTCTGCTGATCGACGTGCGCTTCAACGGTGGCGGCAGCACAACCGACCACGTCATGACGGCACTGACCCAGCCCGTGCACGCGATCACCCAGTCCCGGGGCAGTGGCCTGGGCTACCCCCAGGACCGCAAGATCTATGCGTCTTGGTCGAAGCCGATCGTGCTGCTCTGCAACGAGCATTCGTTCTCCAACGCCGAGATCCTGTCCCACGCGATCCAGCAGATCGGGCGCGGGCGCCTGGTGGGCATGCGCACGGCCGGCGGCGTGATCAGCACCGGCTCGGTGCGGCTGCTGGACGGCGGCTCGGTGCGAATGCCGATGCGCGGCTGGTACCTGGCCAAGGATGGGGCCGACATGGAGCTGAACGGCTGCCAGCCGGACATCTGCTTCTGGAACGCCCCCGACTGGACCGGCGGCTCCGGCGACGCGCAGCTGTCCAAGGCCGTGGAGACCCTGCTGGAGGACGTGGCGGCGGAACAGGCCAAGGGCTCGATCGAGCCGGTTCCCGCCTCTGCCCTGCGCCGCTAGAGCGGCGCACGGCCGGGGTGGCTTTTCTGCCCCGGCCCCCCGAGAATCGGAGGCATGCAGATCCTTGCACGCCTGCGCGCAGCATCCACCAGAGCGGCATCCCTGAACCTGGAGCTCCTGGCCGGAGGAGCTCTGGTCCTGGCCTCCGGATCCCCGGCGCAGGCCCAGGCCGGAGCCCCCGTCCAGCAGGGACCATCGGGCCAGGCCCCGAGTCCCCTGGTTCCGAGCGACCTGCCACCCGGCAGGCAGGTCGAGGATCCTCGGCTGTGGACCATGCTGGATGAGACCGTCGCCGTCGTCGGGGACGAGATCATCACCCTGCGGGACCTGCAGAGCAGCTTTGGGGACCCGGCCATCCAAGCCCGGCGCCAGGAGTTCAGCAAGCTGTCCCCGGAGGAGCGCCAGCAGGCGGAAGCCGCCCTCCAGACCGAGATCCTGGCCGGGCTGATCGAGCGGCTCCTGCGCACCCGCGCCGGGGAGGACCGCGGCTTCGACCCCGCGCTCGTCGCCCAGCTGGTGGAGGAGCGCGTCAGCCGCATTCGCAAGAATCTGGGAGGCCCTGCCCAGTACCGGGCCTGGCTGACGAGCGTCCAGTATGACCCCGAGTCGTTCCGCCAGCTGACCGAACGCAACCTGTACCAGCAGGCCTGGGAGGGCTCCATCCGCGGCATCCAACCCGGTCCGACCGGCCGCTTTGACCGGGACACCTACGTGCGCCCCGGCCAGCTCTACGCCGCGTACAAGCGGCTGGCCGCTTCCCCGCGGCCCGAGGAGCGCGCCGTTCTCGGCTTCCAGCCGGGCGAGGTCGAGATCGCCGAGATGGCCCTCTCCTTCCAAGCCAACGGGGGAGAACAGGCCACGGCCGACCTGGTGAACACTCTGCGCAGCAGGATCCAGGCCGGGGAAGAGGATTTCGACACGGTCGCGGCCGAATTCGGCCAGTCCGGCAAGGCCAAGTACATCACCACCGACCTAGAAGCGATCCGCGTGGCCAGCCTGAACACCTTTGGTCACGAGCGCCTGCACACCTTTGCCGAGAACGCCTCGCCCGGCGAGATCTCGCCCCCGCTGCTGTCCAAGATCGGCGGCCTGAACCTCTACAAGCTAGTGCGCCGTAAGCCCTCCCAGCCCGTGGCGGACTTCGCGACGCTCGAGACCCAGAAGGCCGTCCAGGCCTGGATCGAAAAGCAGCGCGACCTCGTGCGCCTCGGGCGCGGTACCGAGGAGCTCCTGCGGCGGGTCAGCATCCAGCCCGAGGCCATGGCGCGCTACATGGCCCGCCCTGCCTGGCTGTACCGAGAGGGCAATGGCGGGCGGTAACGCCTAAGCAACTGCCCTACAACCACAGGGCGGCGCGGGCACGGATCAGGGGCTTTGGGTAGTCGCCCGAGAACTTCCTGCAT
>CAYWNK010000031.1:0-35805 GCA_964459495.1 uncultured Planctomycetaceae bacterium | reverse complement strand
GTACCAGACCCATGGCATGGGCCCCTCGGGGGGCGCAGGGGGGGCGATGGCGAAGGCGGTGCAGCCGCTGATGGGGAACACCTCGCCGGGGACGGGGAGTACCTTCTGGGCGCGGCGAGGATCACCGCGGGGCACCGCTGGGATGGTGTCTAGGGTCAAGGGCTGGATCCAGGCGTTGCGGAAGCGCACCTGGTTGTGGTGGCCCTGAAGCTTGATCGGGCGGGGCGCTGGGCCCTCCGCTTGCCCGGATCCGGTTTTGCGCTTGAGGGAGACGTCGTCGTGGATCAGCTGGTCGTTCTGGAAGGCCGTGATGCGGGCGTTCTCCGTCTTGCGCTCACCCTCGAAGCGTGCAGCGCGAAACAGGATGTCATAGCTCTGCCAAGTCCCGGCTGGACGAGCGGGGAGCCTGTCGGGGCGCTTGAGGCGGTAGAGGCTGCCGCAGTCCCACGTCTGGTAGTCACCGGCTGCGATGCCGAAGGAGTCGAGGATCTGCAGCTCGTACCGCTGCTGGATGTAGACCCCAGAGTTGCCGTTCTTCTCGCGTTCCCCGTTCCTCGCTGGGTTGACGTTGAACTCGAGGTGCATGCGGAAGTCGGCGTAGGCGGCGGGTGTCACGACGCTGTCCCAAGCCGGCGATGCGGTGAGCACCCCGGCCTCGAAGGTCCAGCCACTCTCGCCGGCGGACTCTGGGATCATCTGATGCGAGGCATCTCCGATGAGCTGGACGGCACTGGCTGGTGCACTCGAAAAGTCGAGCAGGGCTCTTGTCTGGTTCGGTGCCGGGGTGGATTGGGGGAGCAGGCAAGCCAGCACGGCGAAGGAGGGAATCATGGCTGCAGCCTACAGGCTGGATTCCGGACCCCCTTTTTTGGGAGTCGAGGTGTTGAGGTGGGATTTCAGGCCTTTCGACGCCCATTCGGCCCTTGCGCTAAACTGGCGGCCATGCGCTTCCGCCCCTTGCTTCCGTCAGCCCTGATGCTGGCCCTCGCCGCTTGTGCCCAGTCCCCGGCTCCCAAAACGGACACGATCCCCCGTCAGGATTCGAGAGGGCCTTCCACTAGCCCGGAAGAGGCCTCTGCGCCCACCCGTGCCCAGCAGGTTGTGCAGCGGTACGAGGCTGCCCTCGAGCAAGCGAATGAGGGAGAGTTCGATGCGGCCCTGACCTCCCTAGGGGCCGCGCTCGAGCTGGACCCGGACTATGGACCGGCGCACTTCGAGCGGGGCGTGCTCCTGGAGGTGATGGAACTCCACGAAGATGCGCTGGAAGCCTACGACGAGGTGTTGCGCCTAGATCCGAATTTTGACGACCTGCACTACAACCGTGGCGTGTGCTTTACCTCCATGGGCTCGTGGCCGGAAGCGCTCGAGGCCTACGATCAAGCCATCGCCGCGGACCCGGATTTCGGCTGGGCGCACACCAACCGCGCCGAGACCTTGATTCAGCTCAGGCGGTTTCCGGAGGCCCGGTTGGCTGCGAAGACGGCGATCCAGCTAGACGACAGCGACACGTTGGCCTATCAGCTGCTCGGCGTCGCACACCTGAATGGCGGCGACCCCCAGGCCGCCTACGACGCCTTCCAGGTGTGCCTCGAGCGGGATCCCGGGAATTCCAGCCATTTGTACAACAGCGGCCTGGCACTGGAGGATCTCGGTCGACCGAACGATGCGCTGATGAGCCACATGCAGGCATTTGTCGCCAACCCGGACCACAGCGGAGCCCGTGCAGCCGCCAGGCGGCTCCGGGAGCAGATGATGAAAGAACCGAAGACCGGCGGCGAGGAGAAGTAGCCCACCGGGCCGAGCGAGCGTCGACACCGGCGGGTGGATCCGGCGCGCTAGTTCAACTCCTGATCCCTTAGTGATTCCTGGAGGTCGAGCCTCAGGCTACTGGGGAGCATGGAGCAGAGCCGATGCCTGCCCCTACGAGCGACGGACTCGCAGTAGCCAATCGGCCGATTCGTGCGGTGTGCAACCGCCGCCCATTCACAACCCGCGAAGAACCTGAGCCGAATCACCTCTTGCTCGATGGGGCGCAGTGCGTCCAGTTGCTTGTCGATCGCGCCGCGGAGCTCTCTTCCGCAAGCAATCGCGAAGGGGGGTCGTGCGCCGGGATCAACAATGGGCTCAAGGTCCACAGCGGTGGGATCTGCCGCGGAAGCCCGATCGCTCCCGACCCCAACGTTCTTCCTGTCCACGAGGCGATGCGCGTCGATGACCTTGCGCTTGGTTGTCACAACCAACCAGTTCCAACGATGACCCTCAGAGCAGCAGTACATCCTCCCGTAGTGGATCCATGCCGCAAGCCAAACGTCCTGATTGATGTCTTCAGCGTCGATCCAAGGTCGCAGCTTTCGGTACAAGCGAAACTTGGCGATGGTCAAAGTACGCTTGGACCAGCGCTCATGGTCCTGGACGTACATTGCTTTCAGTTGAGAGCTGGGATGGGATTGCGGGAGGCGGACATCCCCGGAATCGTGATGGAAAGGGAAGTTGGACTGCATGGAGATTGGCTAGAGCGGAGGGGCACTCGCACGGACCGCGATCTGGCAATGGGCCGGCAGCAAGGCGGCAAGGTAGATCTGGAACGAATCCAGTCGATTGCCGGACACCAGTGCTGCCGCAGGGCCAGGGGAACGAATCCACTTCTGCAAAGCAGAGCGAGCGGGAGACAGTGAGCTACGAGGGGGCGATTCAGGAGCCGCGCTTGGGTCGCAGGGCCCCGGAGGTGCAAGTCGATGGAAGAGTCGCGATTCACCCTATTGCGTGAAGTCGAGGTTCCATGGCTCTCTTGGTCGATCCGACACCTCGGTCATATTGGTGCTGGGAGTGTTGAGATCGGTGACTTCAAAATGGGCGTCCGCGATCCAAATGGCACCGATACCCGTGAGGAGAACCCCGAATGCCATGTTGCTCGCACTTCGCGGAACGTCTAGGACGATGGAGTATCGCGCCCAGTCAGAATCACCGCTCAGCCGCCGATCGTGCATGTTGTCGAAGCTAAGGCTATGGCCGCGCTGGGGGCCATCCACCCGAAACCAAAGGCCTGCACTACCAGCGATGCCTTCCGTGCGTGCCATCGCTGAGAAGCAAACCCGCTCCCCGAGGAACTTATCCGGAGGGCAATTCTGCATCAGAGTTCCAAAGCCGTGGGCTACCGGGCTTCGGGAGCGAAGCACTGCAGCCGGTAGGTCTCCACAGGAACATTCAGGGTCTACGCCTAGGTGGTATTGGGCTGGATGGGACCCTGCGCGAAACCACGGTTCTGGCATGCGATAGAGCTCCGTCTGGGAGCCCTCGAAGTGGGGTGTGTCCACGGCGCATGTCGCGCCAGCGGCCATCAGCATCGCGTCATTCTCGCCTGCGTTCAAGCCGAGTGCACGCGACAGCTTCTCTAGCTCGGTGGGCAGGCCGTCATGCCAGCGCGGCTTGCAGCCCCTAAGCCAGTTATATAGAGTTTGTTTAGGGATACCGGCTTGGCTTGCAACGCGGCCTACTGGTAGTCCGAGGCGGTCGATGTAGCTCCTAAGGAGCTCGGAGAATGACTGCTGCATAGTTGTCTAGGGGAGGAAGTGGAGGGCTTTCTCCGCGTCAGACGCAGCGATTTATCTAGGTGTTCCAGGGAAAGGGTGAGTGGTGCGAGTTCGGTTCTTGAGTGGCGCGAGCATCGAAGATGCATGTTGTTCTAGACGATTGCGTTCGCGAGATGCGGAACGAGTACTGCGCAGGTGGTCCGCCAGGATTTTCTGAAATCTAGAGCGAAAAACTGCGCGGGAATCCGTTCTGGGTACCCCCCGGCGACATGGTTGGATTCGATGGACGGGGGGATGGGACTGATCGTACAAGCCTCGTAGGGGAGGATCGGCTTCGGCGGGGTAGCGCGGGATCAGCCGGTGTTGCGCAGGCCGCGAGCGATGCCACGGACGGTCTCCACCAGCAGGCGTTCCAGCGCCTGATCGGTGCGGCCTCCTGCGCGCCAGCGGCGGAGTCGGTCAACCTGCAGTAGGCTCATGGGGTCCACGTAGGGATTGCGCAGACGGATCGAACGTTGAAGCGTTGGATCCCGGGCGAGGAGTTCGGTCTCCTGGCGGATCTTGAGGACCTGCTGCACCGTGCGCTCGTACTCTTCGAGCAGCGTGGGGAAGAGGCGTTGGCCCACGCCGCCCGCGAGCTCGGCGTAGCGGGCTGCGATGCCCATGTCGGCCTTGGCCAGGACCATTTCGACGTCGGAGAGAAACACGTCGAAAAAGGGCCATGCTTCGGCCATTTCCTGCAGGCAGCCGTCGCCGTGGTCGGCCCGGGCCTGCGCGAGGCCCGTGCCCACGCCGAACCACCCGGGGAGGATCGCGCGGGTCTGCGTCCAGGCGAAGACCCACGGAATGGCCCGCAGGTCCTGGACGCCGCGCATGGCGCGGCGCTTGGCGGGACGGGAGCCGATGCGCAGGCGCTCGATCACGTCGATGGGGGTCATGCTCCGGAAGAGCTCGGGGAAGTCGGGGTCCTCGTGGACCAAGGACCGATAGTGGGCGCGGCTCGTGCGGGCCATGCGGTCTAGGACGTCGATCCACGCGGGTGCCGGGGCGGCGGGCGCGTCGCCCGTGGCAGAGCGCTCCAGGGTTGCGCCGAGGAGCACCTCGAGGGTGCGTTGGGCCGTGCCGCGCAGGCCATACTTGTCGTGGATCACCTCCCCTTGCTCGGTCATGCGCGCCCGGCCGGCGACGGCACCCCGGGGGGCGGCGAGGAATGCGGCCCGCGGCTTGGAACCGCCCCTGCTCGCGGATCCGCCGCGACCGTGGAAGAAGGTCAAGCGCAGGCCGCGCATATCCGCTGCGTCGACCAGGTCGCTTTGGGCTTTGTGCAGCGCCCAGCGGGACGCGGTGATGCCGCCGTCCTTGGAGCTGTCGGAATAGCCGAGCATGACCATTTGGCGCTGGCCGCGGGACTCAAGGTGCTCGGCGTAGATGTCCTGGACGGCCAGGGTGTCCAGCACCTCGGGTCCGCGCTGCAGGTCGTCCACCGTCTCGAAGAGCGGAGCGATGTCCAGGGGCACCCGGCCCGCTTCGTCGACCAGGCCAGCTAGGCGGGCCAGCCAAAGGACGGCGAGGGCATCGTCTGCTCCCTGGGCCATGCTGATGACGAATGTGCCGACGGCTTCGGGTCCGTGACGATCACGCGCTGCAGCGAGGGCTTTGAATACCGCGAGGGTGGCCCGGGCTTCGCTGGACAGATCGTCCGGCTCTGGGCTTGGTTGCTGGGGCTTGGCCATGGCATTGACCAGCAGCTTGGTCCGCTCAGCGCGATCGAGCTCCGAAAAACCAACGACGTCGAGCAGCTCACCCACCACGCGCCGGTGCACCTCGGCGTCCTGCCGGCAGTCCAGCGTGGCCAGGTGGAACCCAAAGGTGGCGAGGCGCATCTGGAGGCGCTCGACCAGATCCAGCCCCGCGTGCTTGCCGCGCTGGGACTGGAGGCTTGACTGGATCAGCGCCAGGTCGTTGGCCAGCTCCTGCGGAGATCCGTAGGAGTGCTGGGCGCCATCTGCGGTCGCGGCGAGGCGAGCGTGAACGCCCTGGAGCGCCTGGCGGTAGGGCATGTCGGCATAGCGCGCCGGAAGACCCGCGTAGGCTTCTGGGAAACGCGCGCGGTAGTCCTCGATCCGCTGCATCAAATCAGGCGAGGTGCCCACCCGGCTGCGCGACTGGGACAGGTGCCCAAAGAGCTCGGCGACCTCGGCCTGGTAGCGCTCGATGACCACCTTGAGATGACGATCGAGCGTAGCCCGGATCGTCTCAGCGCCCACCGCGGGATTTCCATCCATGTCGCCGCCCACCCAGCTGCCGAAGCGCACCAAGGGCCGGCTGATCCGCAGCTCGTGGCCGTAGGCTTCGCGGAAGCCGCGCTCGACTTCGGCCTGCAGGCCGGGAACGATCCGGTAGACCACGTCGGTGAGGTAGAAGAGCACGTGCTCGACCTCGTCAGCCACGGTCGGCTTGTCGGTGAGCTGTTCCTCGGTCTGCCAGGCTGTGGCGATCTCGAGCTGCACGCGCCGCTTCGCCAGGCCGTGGGCCTCGGGCGTCATCGTGCGGCGGTGGAAGCGCTCCACCAGGACCCGCGCAATGCGCTGTTCCTTGCGCAGAATGGTGCGCCGGGCGGCCTCGGTGGGATGGGCGGTGAGCACGGGCTCGACCAGGAGATCGGCGAGTGCCTCTTCAACCTCCTGGGCCGAAACCCCCTGCGCGGCAAGCTTCGCCAGCACTTCGCGCACGCTCTTGGGCTGCGCTTCCCCCGCGTGGGCGCGATCCACCCGGCGCCGAATGCGGTGCACGCGCTCCGCCATATTCGCGAGCCCGAAGTAGGCTGAGAAGGCTCGCACGAGCTCATGGGCCAGGTCCAGGTCGAGGCCATCCAGCAGGCCGATCAGGCGGCCTTCGGCGTCGCCGTCCCCGCGCCGCCGCTTCCGCGCGAGCCGGCGCGCGGTTTCCACCGCCGGGAACAGGGGCTCGGGGCCGAGGTCCTCCAGCAGGTGTCCCAGGAGTCGGCCGAGCCAGCCCACGTCCCGTCGCAGGGGGAGGTCGGTGGCCGCGAAGCGGATGCCGCTATCGGAGGGGGGATGCATGGGGGGCACTGTACCGAGGTACTGGCCCATCGCGAGAGATCCGCGATTGCCCTGGCGCCTCAGTCTTGGTCGAGCCCGAAGAGCAGAAGCTCCTCTTCCTCGGATCCGAGCTGACCAAGGCAGGCTCCGCTTGCGTCCCAGGCTGCGCTGCAGCCGGCCGTCGGGAATTCTTCAGAGGGCCCGACGGCATTGACGATCGATACCGCCATGGCGCGGTCCTTGGCCAGCTCGGCCAGATAGGTCCTGGCGTCCTCCAGGCTGTGTTGGGGCTTGGCCACACTCGTCATGTAGAGCTGCGCACCCGAGGCCGAGGCGGCTGCGGCATGCTCGGGTTGGAAGGACTCAAAGCAAATGGCCGGGGCGATCCGAAGTCCAGCAAGGTCGAGAACGAGGGAGTCCGCACCATGCTCAAAGAAGGGAAGCTCGTCGCTGTGCAGGAGCTGCTTCGAGTAGGTCCGGCGGGGCATCTCCGGGGTGAAGACCACCATGCTGATTCGCCGTCCGGAGTCCGTACGCGTAGGGAGACCAGCCGCGACGATGCAGCCGGCTCTGTCACTGGCCGCCTGGAGAGCGTCTAGCCGCGGGTCATCTTGGTCGGTGGCAAGGCTCTCCGCGAGGGAGGGCCAATAGCCCGTCAGGGACAGCTCGGGAAAGACGACAAGGTCGGCGCCGCGCTCACCCGCAGCCTCGATCCAGTGGCGATGCTTGACCAGATTGGCCGCGATGTCCCCACGGACGGAACTGACCTGCGCGAGTGCGATCTGCATGGCGGGTGCAATCTACAAAACCATGCGAGCGTTCGTTCCCGTTCTCATCTGGCTTGGTATCCGGCGGTGGGGCATCCGGAGTCGGGCAGAGGGCGAGGATCCGTGGCTAGGAACGGCTCTATTCCCAGCGTTCCGCGTGTGGAGCGAACCACCTCGATTGCAGGGATGATCAGCCTGGATGATCCACGGTGGGTCGAGCTAGATCGGTTCCGAGCTCAACCGTTGTGCCCTCGGGGTTGTGGCGCTGGACTGGGGACTCAGGACTCTCGGTCACGCCATCACGCAATGCACGGATGACGATTTTGAGGAAGTGCTTGGGACGGATCACCGCGGATGAAAGTCGACTTCCTCGGCCACTCCGGTGCCTTGCTCCTAAGGGGTGAGCGTTTCCGAGATCGCTTCCATCCATGCGCTCTGCCCGGCGGGCGTGATGTGGAGCCGGTCCTGGGCCAGTCGCTCATTGGCTCGGCCGGCTTGATCGAGGAAGAGTGGCCGGAGGTCGCGGTAGAGTACGCGTTCGTGTTGCGCCAACTCACGGGAGGCTTGGTGCACGAGCGCGATGGCGGCTCGGCGGGGGTCGCTGGGCTCGGCTCCGCAGGGGAAAGGGCCGCACAGGATGAGGGTGGCCTGGGGCTCTTGGTCGAGCAGGCGGGCGACCAGGGTGCGGAGGCCCGCGGCGGTTTCGGGGCCGGTGTGGTGGGCGGCGTTGATGTTGTTGACGCCGATCTGCACGACAATCCAGCTTGGGTCGAGGATGGAGAGGGCTCCGTGCTCGGCGCGGAAGATCAGATGCTCGGTTCGGTCACCCGAGAGCCCGAGCGAGATGGCCCCGGAAAAACGGTCGATGGGGCGGTTCGCCTCCGGGTCGGTCACGCGCTTGCCCGCGCCCGTCAGGCCCTGGGTGATTGAATCGCCGAAGAAGACCAGGTCGAGTTCCGGCTGGGCTTCGGCTAGCTTGCGCATGGCGCGAACCTGGTCCCACCAAGTGTCCTCACCCCAACCTGCGCCGCTGCGATGCTCGACCGAAGAAACCGGATGTGCGGCGGGGTTGCGGGCGTCGAGGTCGAGCTGGCGCAGGAGCGTGCGTACGAGTGGCCCGACGGGGTCGAGGCCGTGGGGATGATGGCCGAGGCCCGGCTTGCGCCAGGCGGTCACGTTGCCGCCAAGCTCGGTCAACCGCGCCAAGAGTCGCTCACCGTTTTCGGCGGGAGGCACGACTTTGTCCGCTTCGCCGATGAGGGCGTGGATTGGGATCCCGACCAGCGGCGCCAAATCGTCGAGGGGCGAGCGACCCTCCTCCCAGGCCTGAGCCTCGGTCAGGCCATGGGCAGCGAGCATCTTGGCCCAGTCGAGGTCGGAGCGCTTCCCGCTGCGGCCGCCCGGCCATGAGCGCAGGTCGCAGACGCCGTTGTCGATGACGATCGCGCTGAGGTCGCCGGGGTGGGCGCGGGCGAACTGGAGTACGGGCATCGCGCCCCGGGAGAGGCCGAGCAGTACGGGTTTGGCAGAGAGGCCAAGCTCGCCGTGCAGCAGTCCGTGAGCCTGCTCCCAGCGCGCGACCGCCTGGGGGGAACCGTAGAGCCCCGCGACATCCACATAGGCGAGGTGGAATCCCCGCTCGAGCAGGGCGAGGTCGAGGGCGGGCTCGTGCCCGAAAAAACGTGCACGCCATAGCCATGGCCTACCTGCGGCAACGGTGTGCGGCCGAACCAGCACGCAGGCAGCGCCCTCTTCGGGCAGCGTGAAGTCGAGCCGCGGGAAGCCGTGGAAACTGTCCGCGCTGGTCGCGATTCCTTGATCCTTCAGGACTCTCTCGATCGCGGGCGGCTGCGGGTCGATACTCACGCGCAGCAAAGCGGCCAGTTGATCGGCGATCGCGGCAGAACCGAAGGGGCTCAGGTGCACCCCGTCGGTAACCATGCTGGCGTCGAGCACGCGGGAGAGGTCGACGTACTCAACGCCGTCCGTTTCGGCGGCGATGGCGCGATAGGCCGCAGACAGCTGAACCATGCGCGGCGCCCGCTCAGCCAGATCCGCCGCGCGTGCCGCGGGCAGGCCCTCCTTGTCCGGAAACATCGGCGGTGGGGAGCACAGCAGAACCCGTGGCTGATCAAAACGCTTCGCTACGGCAGCCAGCATCTTGTGGATGTCCTCTTCCAGGTGGCCAACCTGATCCCAACAGCGCCGGCTGGCCTGCACGGTGTCGTTGGTGCCGAGCATCACCACCGCGATGTCCGCTGCGAGCTCGGGCTGAATACGCCAGGCCTTGGACTCGAGGTAGGGCCGGTCGGTGCCCGACAGCATGGTGGTCCCCCCTGCGCCCAGGCCAGTGACCCTTGCGTCGCCCCCGAGGCGCTGTTCCAGGAGCTCGGTCCAGCGGCTCTCGGCCGGTAGGTTTCTGCAGGCGGTGATCGAGTCGCCCAGGCAGACCACGCTTTGGGCCGGGGCAAGGTGAGCAAGGGAGGGGAGGAGCAGCAGGGCAGGCAGCGCACAGTTCATGGGGCCATTAGACGCGATCGCAGTCGACGCTGGGCTCAAACGGAGGCGCGGGTCAGAATGCGCGGATCCCATGAGCAGTCCCCGCATCGCCTTTTTCGATCTCGATCACACCCTCCTCGATGGAGACAGCGACACTTCGTTCCTGGGCTACCTCATGGATCGAATCTCCCTGCCGGCGGAAGTGCAGGAGCGGAAAGATCGGATCCACCATGCCTACATGGTGGGTGAGCCCTGGCAGACGGAGTATCGAGAGCTTCTGGCTTTGATTTACGCGGGGCAGCCCCACGGGCAGCTGCGGCAATGGAGTCGTAGCCACGCCGCTGAGTGTCTCCTGCCGATGCTCTTCGCCGGTGCGCGGGATTTGATCGAACGCGAGCGCGAGCAACGCGACCAGCTGTGCCTGTTGACGACCACCAACCAGATCGTCACCGAGCCTCTTCTGGCGGAGCTGGGCCTGGATGTGCTGCTTTCGACCCGGCTCGAAGTGACCGGCGAGCGCTTGAGCGGCAGCCTGGTGGGGGATTTCTGCACGGGACCGGGCAAGGCCGCGGCGCTGCTAGCGCACTGCGAGCAGCTCGGAGCGGACCCAGTCGACTGCGCCATGTTCGGCGATGGCCGCAGCGACATGCAGGCCCTGGCCGCGGTGGGGGAGCCCGTCGCGGTGCACCCGACCGACGAGCTGCGCGAGCAGGCTAGGCGCCTCGGTTGGCCGATCTTGGACTTGGCTTGATGGTGCCGGGGACCGGTGCCACGGGGGCGGGTTGAACATTTGCCCATCGCCGACCGGGCCGGCGGTCCGGTGAGCGCTGAGCTCCGGGTCTCAGGGCTCGAGATCGCAAGCTAGCCCGTGATGATCGGGGCTCCGGACGGTGCGATGGCCGAAGGGCCGAACTCGGTCCCGGGCTACGGCCAGCCGCTGACGAGGTCCAAGAGCCGTGGATCAAGTAGAGCGCGAAGCGTACCCAGCTTGGATTTGGTATTGCGGGATGCGGCCTTTTGGGCGCTACTGGTTGTGGGCCGTCTCAACCCACTGACGCTGAATGCCCCAGACCTACTTGCGCTACGCGCTGCTCGCACTTCTCGCCCTCACGCCCACCGTCCGGTCCCAGAACGCTCACAGCCAGCCAGGTGCGGCGGAGGTGCGGTTCTACGATCTCGATTTCCTGCGTTCCCTTGCTGTTGATCAGCTGGAGGGCGTGAACATGAACCTGCACCTGCACTCCTCGTTTCTCCACGAGCTGGAGCCGAACTGGTATGGAGTTGGAGTTGCGAGCCGGATACCCCTTTCGGCAGCTGACGTAACCACGGCCCTAGAGGGTGCCTTGGGAGGCGCAGTCTCCAAGGACTCGATTCGCTTGTTCGCCGAGGGATACAGCCTGCGCGCCGAAGGCCATGGGGAAAGCCTCGACACCTTGGATCGCCTGCTCGATCAATTGGCGGGGACCCTACTGCGGGGCCTGAGGATCGAGCTCTATTCGTTGGCTCCGCGTGCCTCGGATCAGGCTGCAGGGGCCTCAGATGCGCCCAGCCAGCTTTCCGCAAGTCAGGCTGATGAGTGGATCGGGGGCGGGCGTGCCGAGCTTGTGGCGCTCGAACGTGGCTGCCTAGGCAAGCGGCTTGTCCTCGGGCGCGAGTCCTTTCGGGGGAGCCTCTACGACTATGACGTGGAGGTGGCGACCGATGCGCAGACGACCGATCCTGCGGTCACCGTTCTCCGTGAGGGCTACCACATGGGCGCCTTGGTGGAACGCAGCGCAGGTGGCGGCTTGTTTCTGCGCACTTGGGGACGACGCGGTGCAGTCCTTGATTCACGGGAGGTTCTACTGCCGAGCTATGGGGGAGGGGCGCTGGAGATGGTTTCCGAGGCCACCAACATGATCGTTGGCTCGGGCCTGATCGAAGACGGCGGGGCCTTGCTCGTTGGCAGACAGGGTGCGGGCTCCGGAATGTGGTTGGTACGCGTGCGGATGGATGCACCGCTAGAGGGGGCGGCCGAGACCTACCCGGGGGTTCTGGTTCCCATGGGGGAGTTGACGGCGGCCGAGCTCCTGGTCGCGGAGCCACAGCTGCCCTTTGCCGAACCCAGTGGAGGATGGTCACGTGCAGGGGGCTCCCTTGCATCGCAGCTCAACGACAGGGGATCCGGCCGACTGGATACGAGTGCTCTGGTGGATCAGCTCCTGGCAATCCAGGAGTCCATGAAATTCGGCGGGGCGGTCCAGGTCCTGGGCAGCCAGCTCTGGGTCAGTGGGTCTGCCGACCTTGCCGCTGAAACTCTTGGGCTCGTCGAGCGTCTACGGACAAGCGGCGCAAGATCCGCTTTTGAATTGAGCCTGCGCTATGACCTGGTATCGAGCGGGCAGTTGCCTGCCCTGCTTGCGCAGGGCGACGCGGAGGCGTTCGCTGCGAGCTTGCCCCATCGGCTCCAGGTCAATGGCATCCTGTCCGATACGGCGATGGTGGTCGACGGCGTGGAGCACTTCTACCTCAAAGACATGGACGTCGAGACCGCCGAGGGAGCAGCGGCCGGGGATCCCATCGTGGGCAATCGATTCGAGGGCGTGGCCCTATGGGCCCATTGCAGCCGTGGCCCGCGCGGCAAGCTCTGCACCTGGATCGACTTCCAGTACCAGGAGGACGGCCCCATGCGCACGGCCGCCATTCCGACCTGGACGCCCCTGGCGGCTGCGTCCACGGGCGGCGAGCCGACGCCGCACGGCTTCTACGATCTCGGCACCAGCATCGAGCTCCCGAGCACGCGCAGGGCGGGATTCCGCAGCATGCTCAGCGTCCCGGCCGGTGCCTGGCAGCTGCTGGGGGTCCAGCGGCTGCCTGGCACCGATCGGGCTCTCGTTGCGGGGCTGCGGGTCACAAGCCGGCACGGCGACTCCGAGCGTTAGCCCAGGCGCCGTTCAGAGCCGTCACGGCTAGGGGCGCAGTTCAATCCGCAGGGAATCCGTCGTTTGAAAGCCGGCGGGGCCGCCAGCTGCGTCCCGGTAGAAGCCCTGGATCACGATGGATTCCCCTGCGACCGCGTTCGTGGCGTAGGGGGCCTGGAAGTCGAAGGGCAGAGTGGCGACGCCGTTCGCGTTCGCGCCTACGACGGGCAGGATGCGCTGCACGAGACCGCCGATGCACAGCACGCCGTCCCCGGCGGTGCCGAAGCCGGGCTCGGTGCCGTAGAAGAACAGCGTATTGGCGTTTGCCGGCAGCCTGCTAGCGACCAACGTGATGTCCATCGCCGCCACGCTGGCCACTCCGGTCGCCCTCACGAGGCCGGCCTGGTCGGTCGAATTGGACAGGGAGGTGCAGCCCGGGAAGCCGAGGGTCGCGCCGCAGGGGTCGCTGAATCGGGCGATGTTCTTGGAGGGAATGCCCCCCGCCTCATCGAAGGTGCCGCCGATGAAGAGGGCCCGCCCGGTGCCGTCGTCGTAGGCCTCCATGCGAGGCTGAGACGTGGAAGGGATACCGGAGGGAGACCAGCTCAAGCCGTCCCACACGGCCGAACCCTCAACCATCTGGCCTCCAGCGGTGGAAAACTCTCCCATCGCATAGAGCTTTTCGCCCTGGCCATCGGGGTCGAAGGCGAGCAGCTTGAAGACGTAGCCGTCAATCCCACTTCCCAGGGCAGACCAGGAGCTGCCGTCCCAGGCCGCGACCGATTCACAGGGTACGTTCCCGGCTTGCTCGAAGATCCCTCCCACGATGAGCTGCTCGCCCCGGGGGCTGTCCCAAATGGTCATGTCATAGATCGTTGCTAACTGGAACTGTCCCTGGTTCATCCCTCCGGCGAGGGGCGACCAGTCGGTCCCGTCCCAGCGCGCGATGCTCCTGCAGGGCTGATCGCCGGCATTCTGGAAGGTGCCGCCCGCGTAGAGGTCCGTGCCCGTTCCGTCATTCCACGGCAGAAGCTTGTATACGGCGCTGCTGAGGCTCCCCCCTACTCCGTTGATGCTCCCCGCGACGCTCACCCACTCCTGACCTTCGAGCCGTGCGATGCCCTTGGTCTCCGGGTTGTCGAGGGACGTGAAGACACCACCAACGTAGAGTTCGGGGCCGGAACCCGCATCGAAAGCCGCCATGGTCTCGGCCCGTCCACTGCTCGTAATCTGGCTGCCGACTTTCAGCCATTGGTTGCCGTTGAAGCGTACGGCAGGCCAGTTCGCATTCGAAGCGGGCACGCGGTGAGACCCAACGAGGTAGAGCGATCCATCGATGCTCTGGGTGTCTCGCTGGAAGTTCACCTCCAGTCCGGCTGAGGGCACCTCGGCCCAGCGGGATCCATCGAAGCGCTGGATTCGCAACTCGGTGAAGGGCTGGAAATACGCGGCGACGGCCACGAGCTCATCACCATTACCAAAATCGTGGACGGCCAGGTCGCTGATCGCGCTCGCGATGCCGAGCCCGGTTGCCGTGCCTTCGAACAGGGGACGCCAATCGGTCCCGTTCCAGCGCCCCATGTGAGATCCCGACTCGTTGATGATGTCGGTTCCCCTGTAGAGATCCTGGGGCAAGCCTCCTCCGAAGGCCGCGAGGCTCAGGGCGGGAGTATTGGCTTGGTGGGGGAGGGTCTGAAACGAGAACCCATCGAAGCAGTCGACGCGGTTGGGTCGGGACGCACAGACCGACAGCCCGCCCGGGCCGTCGCGCAGCGTCATCGCAAAGACCTGATCGGGACCGGCGCCGAGATTGCTCCAGGCGCCCTGGCTCCAGACGACCCAAGGGTCAGCAGGGCTGCCGCCCGCGACGAGAAACTTGCCGCCGACGTGGAGTTCCGGGACGCCGCCCGGGCCCACCTGGGACAGCATCGCGCGCACCTGTGTCCCGAAGCCGGGCTGCCCGTCGAGTCCTCCACCGAGGGCGTGATAGGTCGTTCCATCCCAGCGTGCGATGCCGCGGGTGGACACCCCGCCGATGGAGTTGAAGGCGCCGCCAACGTAGAGATCAGCGCCGGTGCCGTCGTCGTGGGTGATCAGGGCGTTCACGGTTCCGGAGCTTGGACCCAGCCCGACCGCAGACCAGGTGCCATCCAGACGCGCAAGGTTCTTGATGCCGGTGCCCTCGATGGACACGAACGTACCACCCGCATAGAGCTTGGGTCCGGAGCCATCGTCGTGGACATGCAGGGCGCGGACTTCGCCATTCACGTCGAACGCGGTCCAGTTCATGCCGTCCCACGCGGCGATGTAACCATCGCCGCCGGCGAAGATCGTGGTCGCCCCTCCAGTGTCCATGGACGCCAATGCCATCGCAGGTCCTGGCGGGCCGGCTCCCAAGCCCGTCCAAGTCAATCCATCGAACACGGCGACGTAGGGTGCTTGCGTGGGGCCGATCCAGCGGAATTCGCCGCCGGCAATGAGCTCGCTTCCTCCTCCGACGACAAGCTGGGCGAGGACGCCCCCCGCGGCTCCGGGGGAGTGGAAGGCGCTGCTCCATTCGGAGCACTGGGCGCTGGCTAGCGAGGTGAAGGCGAGGCTGAGGGCAGAGAGTCCCAGGAAGCGAGGGATGCGATCGAGCATGGATATTCTTGGCGTGCGCCCTTTGCGTTTGCGAGAACGCGGACGCGTCAATCGATTGGGAAGCGGGGACCGTGGTCGAAGGCCTGCAGCCTCTAGCGGCGCGGTACCCACCATCGAAAGTAGCATGCGCCAGGAGATCGGGGAGATTCGAATTCTGGTGGCAAGGACTTCCCCGTCCCACGTTGCGGCGGGCGGGGCTCTTCTACCGACGAAAAGTGTAGCTGAGGCCGCTGAGGAAGGCCTCGCTGGCTTCTATGCCGCGGTGGAAAGGAGCGAGTTCGGTCGCCTTGGGGCGGAAGAAGGCGCCGTTGAAGAAGCCGTGGCCGAGACCCTCGAAGGCCACGAGCTCGCAGCTGTTGCCGGCTTCCTGCATCAAGTTGGTGAACCTCTGGGCGTTCTCGAAGGGCACGGTGGTGTCCGCCGTGCCATGCAGCAGCAGTGTGGGGACGAGGCCGCTGCGGACATGGTGGCAGGGAGATAGATCCGTCTGGCGGTCGGCGCTGAATCTCGCAGCGCCGTAGCCCTTCGCAGTGGTATCCAACACGGGATTGAACAAGATCAGCGCATTCGGTGCAGAGGAGATGCTCAGGTCTTCGCCCGGCTGTTCCTGCCCCTCGATCAGCACGGTGCAGGCCGCGACGTGACCGCCGGCGGATCCACCCGCGGCGACGATGCGGTCGGGATCGATGTCTAGCTCCTGGGCATGGCTGCGGACCCAGCGGATCGCTGACTTGCCGTCTGTGACCGCCTCAAAAGGGGAGGTGCCGTGCTTGCCCTTGACCCGGTAGTCGGCCGCGAACGCTACGAGGCCACGGTTCGCCATGAAGCGGGCCTGCTCGTAGAACTGGCGGGGCGTCCCGCCGGACCAGCCACCGCCGAAGAAGAACACGATGGCCGCTGAGCTACCCGCGCGAAGTTCGGCCGGCGGATCGAACACGTGGAGCTTCAGCTCGACGTCACCGATCGTCTTGTAGACCACCTCGCGGTCAGGGCTGAACCCCGGGCTGTCCGGGGGGGAGTCTGGGGCCAGTTCGGCGTAGGTTTCTGGCGTCATCCAAACGAGGTCGTCCCAGTGACCGGTATCGTTCGGTTGCACGGCTCCGGGTGTGGTCCGACCGCGTGCGATGATTCGGTTGATCTTGTCCGTGAGCTGCTCCGCGATCTCGGCGTGCTCGTCCAGGACGTTGTTCGCCTCCAGGCGATCCAAGGCAAGGTTGTAGAGCTCCGCAGCGCCCTTCTCCCCGGGAAGCAGGAGTTTCCAGTTCCGATCTGTGATGGCATAGCGCCCGTCGTTGCCGTGGTTGACCAGGGGGAGCCGTTCCAGCTTTGGCTTCGGTTCCCGAAGTACGGCCGCAAAGCTCGCGCTGTCCTCACCGGCGGACTCTGGCAGCTCGGCGCCGACTAACTCTGCGATGGTCGCGAGCAGGTCGACCTGACCGACCAGACCTCCCCACTCTCGAGCCGGTTCTCGGATGCCGGCGGGCCAGCGGACGAGGAAGGGAACGCGATGGCCACCCTCGTAGGCGGAACGCTTGCCCCCGCGGAATCCTCCGCGACTGTCGTGATCGAAGTCCTTCAGGCTCTGCCGCCAACGCTGCTCGGGGCCGTTGTCGCTCGTGAACACCACGAGGGTTTGGTCTTCGATTCCGCTGGCCTCGAGGAAGTCGAGCACACGCCCGACATGGTGGTCCGTTTCGATGAGGAACTCACCGTAGGCACCGCAGTCCCCTTGGCCGTGGAATTCTGGCAGCGGGCAAATGGGGTAGTGCGGCGACGTGTAGGGCAGGTACAGGAAAAACGGCTTGTCATCCTTGGCGCCCTCCACCTTGGTGGACATCCAGGCGATGGCCTTGTCCGTCAGTCGCGTGAGACACTGGTTGTCGACAAAGTCGGGAGCAATCTCGAAGCCGGGGCGGTTCAGCTTGGCCTTGGTCTCTTCCGGGGTCGCGTCGTAGGGTGGCTGGATACGGTAGTCCGACGAGCGTGCGTTCGGCTTCTTGTTGGAGTACAGCGTTGGGGGCACGACGGCATGGCGACCCTCGAACCAGGCCAGGATGCCGTAGTTCAAGGAGGCGGGGATGCCGTAGAAGTAGTCAAAGCCCTTGTCGAGGGGCATGTCCCGAACCGGCTGGGACCAGTCGCGGTCGCCTGGCTGGCCCGGGAAGTCCATGCCCAGGTGCCACTTGCCAACCATGGCGGTTGCGTAGCCGCTCTCGCGCAGCAGGGAAGCCAGCGTCATGCGTCCATCGGGGATCAAGCACTTCGCTTCGGCGCCGAACACGCGTTGCTTGAGCTTGGTCCGCCAACAGTACCTGCCCGTGAGCAGGCCGTAGCGCGACGGCGTGCAGACCGAGTCCGAGCTGTGGGCATTGGTGAAGGTGATGCCCTCGTTCGCCAGCCGGTCCATGTTGGGGGTGGGGAACTTTGCGTTCGGGTTCAGGGCCGCCACATCCCCGTAGCCCTGGTCGTCGGTGTAGATGATGACGATGTTGGGCCGGTCTCCCGGTCGGTCCCCGTGCTGAGGGGCGGGCGCTTGCTCCGCAAGCTGAGCGAGTGGACCGAGCAGGATGGCGAAGAGGGCAATCATGGGAGTGCAGTGTAGACTAGGCCCGGAAAGGAACTCCCCAGGGGCGGAATCCCCCTTACCCTGGGGTCAATGACAATCTCCCTTGCAGCTTGCGACACCGACGATCCCGCCTACCTCGCTCGCATCACGGCACTCCTCGCAGGGATCACGGCGGAGCGGGACTTTCGCAAGCTCCACTTGCTTCAGCTGGACAACTGGTTTGACCACAAGTGGCTAGGATTTAGTGGGGAAGTCATGGGATCCGTCGGAGTCTGGCAGAGCGGCGACCGGCTCACGATCCCCGCGTTCCACCCCAACCGAGTGGTGAGCCAGCGGGACTTCACCCGGGAGGACGCGAAGTCGGAGCTGGAGGAGTCCACGCCCGCCAAGCAGCTCCACATCAAGCAGCCGAGTGTCCGCAACCTGCAGCGTCACGTGGAGATCGTCGCCGGCCGTGCGGCGATTCTCTGGTATACGGGCCGGACCCTGAGCAACGGCAAGGGGGCGGCCATGGCCTATCTACCCCGAGAAGAAGGCTACGAGACCTGGTACGCCTCGCTGGTGCGCAAGGAGTCTTGGGTGGTCGACAAGACCAAGCAGATCTCGAAGGCCGCGTTCGAGGAACTGGGCTCGGCGCGGCCGATCTCAGGCTGATCCCGACGGGGCGCCTTCTCGGAGAGGTCTGCGCCCGTAAGGTGGAGGTGCCGGGCACGGACCCGAACAGGAAACTATGCTCGATCCCAACATGACGCTGCTCTTCACGGCCCTGGGCGCCGTGCTGCAGGAGCTTGAATCTGGCGCCGACGGCGACCTCCCTTGGAACCGCGCGAGTGAGAGCCTCGCCCACTACGAAGTCGGCGAGGAGCAGGACGCCGAGCTGGCGGCGGCCGTTCAAGCGCGGGACACGGAGGCCCTGAAGGGCATCTTTGACGGCTGGATGGACGGCACGCGCCTCATGCTCGAACGGGACCGCGGCGTTCTCAAGCGGGCCATGAAGGCATACCGCAAGCGGCTCAAGGTCACGATCCTCTCTGCGGAGTCTTCCCTGGGGGGCGGTCCGATGAGTTCGGGGCGCAAGTCGACCATTGTCGGTGTGCTGCCGCCGGACCGCTACCCGACCGAGGTTTGGGACGAACTCGTGCGGCAGAAGCGCCTGCTGGCGGGGGACCGTGGCACCTACGAGCTCCCGCCCGGCGGCTGAGTCTGGGGCCTAGGGGACGAGGCCCGCTTCCAACAATGCGTTCGCCAGAACCTCTCCCAAGATCGCGTGGTCGAAGCCGTTCCTCGACGAGGAGCAGCCCGCCGAATGGGGCGGGCAAGAGCAGCAAGAGGCGCAGGCGAGGCCGCACTCTGGGCTTGGGGGAGGAGAGCTCTCGGCTGGCAGGGATGGGAGATGCATGTAGTGCGAGCTACGGGCTCAGGCTTGGGTAGGACAAGTGGCTGCGACTGGCCCGCCATGGCAGCGGCCCAGACAGGAATGGGACTCAGCACTTCCCCCTGATCTTCCTATAGTCTTGGCCTAAGCCCTATGCCCGCCTTGCCCAGTATCCACAACGCCTCCTCAATCGAGGAGGTGCGGCGGGAGCTCAAGCTCGACCCGCTCGTGGTGCGGCGCATGCGTGCCGCATTGATGCGGGACTTTCGACCCGACGAAGAGATCTGCGCGCGCTTTCCCCACGCGACCCGCTTTCGACGAAGCTGGCTGGAGCTTTCGCAGCGAGTGGACTCAGAGCTCGACGGGGCGTCGAAGCTGCTGCTCAAAAACGGGCGCGGTCTGCTGCTAGAAGCAGTCATTCTGCGCATCGCAACGGGCCGTACGACCCTTTGCGTTTCCAGTCAGGTTGGCTGCGCGGCGGCCTGTGACTTCTGTGCGACGGGCAAGATGGGGATCGCCCAGAGCCTGAGCGTGGACGAGATCCTGGACCAGGTGGTGATCGCTGGCCGCATCGTCGCTGCAGAGCAGCGGCGCCTGCGCAACATCGTCTTCATGGGCATGGGAGAGCCGCTGCACAACGAGGACAGTCTTTTCTCTGCCCTAGAGCTCTTGACCTCGCCCGCGCACTTTCATCATTCCCCCAAGCGCATTCTGGTTTCCAGCGTGGGGGTGACGGATGGAATGCTCCGTCTGGCGGAGCGCTTTCCCGATGTCTCCCAGGCCCTCAGTCTGCACAGCGTCCGTCAGCCGGTTCGTGAACAGCTCATTCCCCTGGCGAGGAAGCACCCCCTGGACGAGCTGCGGGAGACTCTCAGGGCCGTCAACGCTCGTCAGAGCGGGCCCGTGATGATCGAATACCTGATGCTGGCGGAGACCAACGATTCAGCAGAAGACGCCAGCGAGCTCGCCGCGTGGCTTCAGGGCCTGAAGGTTCACGTGAACCTGATTCCGTACAACCCGATCGAGGGGAGCCCGAACCTGCGGCCCAGCTCCAGCGAGACGATCCATGCGTTCTCCCGCTCCCTGAGGAGCGCGGGGCTGAAAGCGACCGTGCGCTATTCCTTAGGCGCAGACATCGCGGCCGCATGTGGTCAGTTGGTCCAACGCGCCAACGCCGGGCGCAGCAAATAGCGTAGCGCCTCGTCGGCGATCTTCCTGCGACCCGCTATTGGTCGAGCTGCTGGATGAGGCCTTCGCAGAGGCCGGCGTTGGCCGATTGGAAGAACCCGATCAGCTCCCTGTACTCAGGCCGGTATTGGTTCGCCCACTCCGAGTGCGCGGACGGCAGTTTCTACTACAAGCCCAACCGGGACAATGCGGGCTACGGCAGCGATTCGCGGATCTCGGCCAGCGCGGTGACCGCATTCGTCTTTTCGATTCCCTTGGGCAACCTGATCGTGACCGGCCGCCATTCGTCCGTTGGGGCAGGCCGAGCCGGAGGGCCAAGATCGAGGTTCTGGCCACGGTACAATCCCAACCGCTGGGCCCCGATTGCTGTTCGGGCTACAGTCCGTCGATGGAGATCGTCCAGTGGTCCGTTGCCGTAGCACTGTTAGGCCTGTCGGCTTGGATCGCGATCCTGAATGCCTGCGTTGCTTGGATCGGCTTGCGCGGTAGAAAGAGCCCACCTTCCTCCATTCCGCTGATCGGCGGCATGTTCGGCGTGATCGGTCTGTGGGTGATGCCCGGAGGAGTCGGTCGCGCTTGGGCCTGGCTCCCACTTGTCCTGGACTTCGGGTGCTTGCTGCTCGTCTGCCGAGTCGTCATCTACTCCTGGCTGCATAGGGGGGCGGAGGGGTAGAGAAGGGGCGCGGCGGATTGGAACCCGGGATCGGGTAGCATGCGCGCTGCATGGCAAAGACATCCCTAACTTTCCTCCTTGTGTTCGCGGCAACCTTGCCAGTCCTTCAGGCCCAAAAGGCCGAGCCGGATGGCGCAGGGCTGGAACGGGCCTTTCCCCGGCTGCGCTTTGATCGGCCGGTTGTCTTGACGGGATCCGGGGACGGCAGTGGCCGGGTCTTTGTCGCGGAGCAGGACGGGGTGGTTCGTGTCTTCGAGAACGGCGACGATCCCGCGGCGAGTCAGGTGTTTCTCGACATCCGCGACCGGGTCAGCCGACGGGGTAACGAGGAGGGACTGCTAGGTCTCGCGTTTGCTCCCGACTACGAGGCGTCCGGAGCCTTCTATGTGCACTACTCGTCGTCGGTGAGGGACAAGGTCGGTGTCGTCGCGCGCTTCACCCGAGACCCCCAGGATGCTAGCCGTGGGCTGGCGAATACCGAGCAAGCAATCCTCGAACAGCCCCAGCCCTACCGCAACCACAACGGTGGGGCGATCGCATTCGGCCCGGACGGGATGCTCTACATTTCTTTCGGAGACGGTGGCTATCGAGATGACCCCCAGGGCAACGGGCAGAACCTGGGGACATGGTTGGGGGCGATCTTGCGGGTGGACGTAAGCAGCGGGGAGCCGGGATATTCTGTACCCGATGACAATCCGTTCGTCGGGGTGGAGGGGGCAGCTCCCGAGATCTGGGCCTGCGGCCTGCGCAACGCTTGGCGCATGGCCTTCGATTCCGAAAGCGGCGAGCTTTGGGCAGCGGACGTGGGGCAGAACCGCTGGGAAGAGGTCAACTTGGTGCGGGCCGGAGGGAACTACGGGTGGAATGCGCGCGAGGCGACGCATGCCTTCACTGGGGGCGGCGAGCTCGCAGCGAACACCGATCTGGTCGAACCCGTGGCGGAGTATGGCCGCGAGCTTGGGATCTCGATCACCGGCGGCGGGGTCTACCGCGGAGCACGCTTTCCGGGGCTCGTGGGCAAGTACTTCTTCGGGGACTATGTGTCGGGAAACCTCTGGAGCCTGAGCCCCCTGGCGGATGGCGGCTATGGGATGCGACTGGAGCGCCGGACGGGCCGAAGCATCGCGGGCTTTGGTGAAGACGATGCGGGTGAGCTCTACTGCTTGAGTTTCGATGGCGGGGTTTACCGCGTGGCGACCTCGACAGAGCCAGCAGATGAGCTGGCGGACTGGCCTAAGCTCCTATCGGAGACCGGGCTCTTTGCCGAGGTGAAAGGGCATCGGGTTGCCGAAGACCTTTGGTCGTATGAGGTCAACGTGCCCTTCTGGTCCGACGGCGCGGACAAGCGGCGCTTCTTCCGTCTGCCTGCTGGAAGCGCCCTGGGCTACACCAGCAAGGGAACCT
This sequence comes from uncultured Planctomycetaceae bacterium, assembly GCA_964459495.1. GTDB lineage: Bacteria > Planctomycetota > UBA1135 > UBA1135 > CAYWNK01. The sequence continues at coordinate 13,201 of CAYWNK010000031.1, read as the reverse complement.
GGGACGTGCCGACCGGATCGACCCTGGTGAAGAGCTTCAGCAAGCCATCGAAGGCGGGGCCCAAGTACATGGAGACTCGGTTGATCGAGCGCACCGAGACCGGCTGGGAGGCGGCGACCTACCTGTGGAACGCAGAGCAAAGCGATGCGGTGCTCGCCCCGGAGGGACGTCAGTTCGAGCAGTACAGTCGCGCGTACGGGGTCTCGACCTGGCACGCGCCTTCCGCTTCGGAGTGCGCGAGCTGTCACGTCGAGGCTAGCGGCTATGCGCTTGGCCTCTCGACGGCGCAGCTGCACCGGGACGGCCAGATCGCGCGATGGTCGGAGGCAGGGGTGCTGCGGGGAGCGGAGTCTTTCGAGGGGGGGCAGGCCTACCCTCAGCCGACGGATGAACTCGCAAGCCTCGAGGCCCATGTGCGTGCGTACCTGGATGTGAATTGCGCGATGTGCCACCAACCCGAGGGGCCCGGGAATGCAGGGGTTGACCTGCGCTTTGAGACGGTACTTGCGGACACGGGCATGGTCGGCGGCGAGCTGACCCAGGGCGACCTGGGCGTGCCTGGGTCCATGGTGGTTCGACCTGGCGATCCGGAGCGCTCTGGTCTCTGGGCCCGAATGGCCAGTACTGGCACAGGCCGCATGCCTACCATTGCGAGCAACGTCGTGGATACCGAGGCGCTGGGAATGATCGGTGACTGGATCCGCGAGATGGACTCCGACTGGAAACCGCTCTTCGACGGGGAGAGCCTTGCGGGCTGGACCCAGCGCAACGGGACGGCGACCTACACCGTCGAGAACGGCACGATCGTGGGGCGCACGGCCGAGGGTAGCCCGAACTCATTCCTCTGCACGGAGCGCGAGTACGGTGACTTCGAGCTGATGTTCGACGTTCGTGTCGACGACGAGCTGAACTCCGGCGTGCAGATTCGCTCCCAGCAGCGCGAAGGCCCCAAGGGGCGCGTGAACGGTCCCCAGGTCGAAATTGCGATCCGCGACACCAAGGGATCGTTTTCGGGCTACCTGTTCAGCGAAGCCGGCGGGGGCTGGATGACCCCGGAGGACGAGCGAGTTCCCCATCTCCATCTCCGCAGCGGGGAGTGGAACCGCTATCGCGTCCGCGCGGAGGGGCCCCGCATCCAGACCTGGATCAACGGGCATCAGGTGTCCGACCTCGTACACGCGGAGCGCTTCGAATCGCACCCCAAGGGCTTCATCGGGCTGCAGGTTCACCAGATCGCCAAGGGGGCGGGTCCATTCGAGGTCCGTTGGCGTCGGATTCGGCTGCGGGAGATCGGCGAATGAGGGGAACCCGTGGCTGGATCGGGCATAATCGCCGGCCATGATCCACGCGCCCCTCCGACCGAACCGTCGTCAAGTTCTCACCGCTGGAGTCGCCGTTGCGGCGAGCTCCAGCACCCTAGCTCAGACCTTCGGTCCACGGGCTGCGGTGCGCCTTGGTTTCATCGGCGTCGGCATCAGGGGGCGCAGGATGCTCCAGAACGCCTTTCTGCCGAAGGAGGGCTTTCGGGTCGTCGCTGTGTGCGACGTCGACGAGACGCGGCTCATGGATGCGAAGCAGCGCGTAGATGAGCACTACGCGAACGATGCGTGCGCGGTGGTGACCAAGCATGAAGAGCTTCTTGGCCGTGACGATGTGGACGCGGTTGTGATTGCCACGCCGGACCACTGGCACGCGCACCAAATCATCGACGCTTGTGTTGCGGGCAAGGACGTTTACTGCGAGAAACCCCTGACCTTCACGCTGAGAGAGGCACAGCTCGTGATCGAGGGCGTACGCAGCCACGGGATCGTGTTCCAAACCGGGAGCCAGCAGCGCAGTGAGTACGGGCATCGCTTCGTCACCGCCAGCGAGGCGGTGCGCGGTGGCCGCATCGGACAGGTGCTCAACGTCAACGTGGGGGTCGGTGAGTCGCCCGCCTGGTGCGACCTCCCGGCAGAGGACGACGAGCCGGGCCTGGACTGGGACCGCTGGCTGGGCCCTGCCCCGGCGCGTGCCTACAACTCGATCTTGAGCCCGCGGGGGGTCCACTCCCACTATCCCAAGTGGCGCAGGTACCGCGAGTATGCGGGCGGCGGGCTGGCAGACATGGGTGCCCACCACTTCGACATCGCCCAGTGGGCCTTGGGCATGGATGCTTCAGGCCCGGTGCGGATCGTTCCGCCGCGGGATCCCGATGCGCAGCATGGGGCGATACTCGAATACGCAAACGGCGTACGCCTGGTTCACGGTGGTCCGGGGGGCGTGACCTTCGTAGGGGTTGATGGATTGATCTCCGTGGGTCGTGGGCACCTCTCCAGCGTCCCGCCCAAGGTGCTGGAGTGGGAGACCCCCGAGGAGCAGCGACTGCCACGCAGCGTGGATCACGCAAGCGACTGGCTCGAGCGCATTCACGACCGCGGCAAGCCGGTTTGCCATGAGGAGGTCGGGGCGCGCAGCGTCGCGATCTGCCACCTGATGAACATCGCGTACTGGCACCGGCGGGAACTCGAGTGGGATCCTGCGGAGTGGCGCTTCGTGGGGGACGAGGAGGCCAACCACTGGCTCGATTACGAGCGCCGAGAAGGTTACGAGCTGCCTGCGGTCTAGCCCTTGGAGAGGCGCCCGCGGCTAGCGAGCCTTGGTGATCTTGAGTTTGTCGATCTTGGCCCGCTTCTTTATGGACTCCTCACTGCGGGTGAGTGCCTTGGAGATAGCTTTCATGCTCATTCCCTTGTTGGCGAGCATTCGGAGCTTGCCGATTTCGCTATCCGTCCAGGCTTGACGATGGCGCTCGAAGTTCTGGCTCATGCTGTCGGTCGTTGGCTCAAGGTGGGGGCGGGCGGCGACGTGCTGCTCGCTGGGTCGCGCCTAGCCTAACCACCCGCCATAGGACCATGTGCAGCCTGATCATGGCTAGCCTACGGGAAGGATCAGATGGTCAAGGGGGCCGTGCGCAAGCGGCTCCGGAAGCTAGACTGGCCCCGTGGATCGCACCGTTCTCGACGCTCTGGCCGCGATTCCCTTCGGTGCGAGCGAGGGGCTCTACGCGGGCCGACGCTATGGGATCACCAAGACCTCATTCGCCGAGGGTCGCTCGCAGAAGCTCTATGCGCAAGAGCTGGGCGGGACTCACTTCATCAGCTTCAACCTGTACTTCGCGGATTCCCCCCGGGCTCTTCTGCGCCCCTGCGAAATGCCGGTTCGTCAGGTGGTCGAGTTCCTGCTCGGCGTGAAGCCGCAGGGCCGCGCGGGGGAATCCAGCTGAGGAGAGCCGTATCGCCCGCGAGCGTGCGATGCAGGCCCACGCTAGTCGTCGCCGCCGCCGTAGCCAAGGGCCTGGAGTTTTTCGTTCATGGCCTGGGTCATGTCCACACTGACGTGCTCAAAGTCCAGGGGGATGAGGCTCTCCCGTAGGTTCGCTAGCTCCTCTTCCAAAGACCGCAACCGCTCGGGTTCCTGCGCCGCGAGGTCGTGTTGTTCGGTGGGATCGGCTTCGAGATCGTAGAGCCGGGAAGGTGATCCGGACGAGTCGGCGATCAAGCGCCAAGTCCCGGCGGTCAAGGCCCGCAGTTCGCCCTTGCCGCTGGCACGAACGGTGAGCAGCGGGCGAATGTTGGTCTGCCCGCCGTCCGAGTCCTGGAGGGCTTCGAGGAGCGATATGCCGTCGAGCCCCTGGGGTCTAGGCAGGTCAAGAGCGTCTAGAATCGTAGGGACCACATCGGTGTGGTGGGCCGGAATCCGGGTACGACGGCCACCTTGCCCGGGGACTCGAATCATCAGCCCACAGCGCGCCAACTCCTGGTGCACGCTGTTTCGATGCAGGATGTCCCCGTGATCATGGAACTCCTCGCCGTGGTCGGTAACCACAACGACCAGGCAGTTGTCGGCATACCCCTGGGCGCTGAAGATGCGCTCCAGCCATGCGTCGAGGTAGGCGATTTCGCTTCGGTAGCGGCAGTGTCTTGTGCAGCGCTCATCGGGCGGGTGGGAGCAATACTCCGTGTGCCGCCTGTAGGGCGAATGCGGGTCCATGAAATGCAGATAGGTGAAGGTCGGGGCGTTCGGGTCCATGCCCCTCAGGCAGGTCTCTAGCTCTTTGGCCATGGCCTCGGCATCGCGCGTGTCGCTTTCGCTGAACACGTCGAAGCCGCGGTCGAACCCAAACTCGTCGCAGAAGTTCGGGTTCGCGCCGATGCCAAGGGTCTGGTAACCGGCTGCGGAGAGGAGTTCAGCGAGGGTTTGGGCGCCGCGGGGCAGTGCCACCATGTCGACGGATGTCAGATAATCCCGCATGGTCTGGCCTTCCGGTACCGCGCCGTGCTGAGCCATCAGGTTGTACTCCAAGCCGTGACGGGGTGGCACGAGGCCGGTGAGCACCGAGGCCGTGCTGGGAGCGGTCACGGTCGCTGCGGTCCAGGCGTTCTGGAACACGATCGCGTCTTTTGCGAGACGGGAGAGAAATGGGGTCGGGCCCTGGTCCCTGAGCTGGAACGGACCCAAGTGGTCTGCGCGGGTTGTGTCGAGCATGACCACCACGACATCCCAGGGCGGAGCCGCCTCAAGGGCTGGCTCGCCCCCGCAGGAGGCGAGCAGGATCGTGACGAAGGTTGCGATGGGATGCTTCACGCCCCCGATCCTAGCTTGGATTTCATTGGCCGGGAGGGAGGCATGCCGGCGGGTGCATCCCAAGGAGGCACTGTGCGCGGCGGCGCCGCCTCTGGCGCGGGGGCTACACCTCCTCGAACAGCTGTTCGAGGAGGTGGTCGAGCGACGCCTCTTCGTTGCTCTGCACTGCGCCGCGAACCGCGTCCTTGACCTCGGGGTGCCAGGCCTGAAGGGCCAGCCCGCGCAGGGCGCAGGCGGCCTGCACCTGGCTACCCTCGGCGACGCGCTCGAGCAGCATCTGGCGGGCCTGCGGACTGCGCTGTGTGCCCATTGCCAGCGAGGCGAGGTGCATATCGCTCTCGAGGGTGCAGCGCTCAAGAAGCTGTTGCAGCAGCTCGAAGGCGCGCGGCTCGTGGGACTCTCCCAGGGCTAGGAGCGCCCCCTCGAGCTCATAGGGCTCACCGTCCATCATGCGTTCCGCAGCGACCAGACCCTGGGCGGTGTCCAGCTCAAGGTAGGCCTTCAGCGTCTCGTGGATCACGTCGGCATCCTTCTCCCGAAAGTGAAGGCGCATGCGCAGCAGCGCAATCCCGCGCTCATCCCCGTGGAATGCGACGGCGCGGGCGCCTGCGATTCGAACCTCGACCCGGTCGTCGCAAAGAAGGTCCGCCAGGTGCTCCAGGACCCGTGCATAGCGCATTCGAACAAGCGCCATGCCGCAACGGGCCCGCAGCGGGCCGGCGGTGTCCTCGGGCTCACCGAAACCACCCTCCCGCTGTACGTGCGCGACGCCCTGAAGGAAGGTCTCGGGGTCTCCGTGGTCGAGGAAGTCCAGCGCCTCCGCGGCCGCGCGCTTCAGCCGGCAGCCGGGGTCGCGCTTGAGGGGTTCCTTGAAAGCATGGGTGTAGGCCTTCAGCAGCGCAGCCTCATGCCCCGGCCGGCGGTGCTCACAGATCAGCTCGGCGGCCTTGGCCTGGGCGTGCGGGCTTCCGCTGGCCAGGGCGCTGGCCAGCAGGGCATCGCCCTCTGGCCACTCGGGTTCCTTGCTGAGCTGGGCGAGTGCATTGACGAGCTTCTGGAGCTCTGCATTGGTCGGTCGGCGTGCCATAGGACGCCACCCTAACCCGGACTCCACGGGGGGGCGATCAGGGGAGCGCCGTGCCGCCCTGTGGAATTTGCGGGATGCTCCGCTAAAAACTCCCTGTGAGGGTATCCAGACGCCGACTCAGATCGATCTCGACTGGGGCGAGGTCGGCATCTCCGGCGCGATTGCGAAACTGGAGCGGGTCCTGAAGCATGTCATAGAGTTCGACGCTGCCATCCTCCCAGCGGAGAAACGCATAGCGGGTCGTACGCAGCATGTGCCCGCTGCGCATGCCGCAATACACGTGATCATGGACCTCGGTGGCCGGGTTGGCGAGCACAGGTGCCAAGCTCTTGCCCTGCAGGTGAGCTGGGATGTCCAGCTCCGCCATGTCTGCGAGAGTTGGGTAGAGATCGATCTGCTGGGCGAGGCTTCCCGTCGTTCCGACCTCGACCCCTGGACCCGCTAGGACCAGGGGGATGCGCGCAGACTCTTCATGCAGGCTCAGCTTCTGCCAGAAATCGTGCTCGCCGAGGTGGTATCCGTGATCGGAGGTGAAGATCACGATCGTGTTGTCGGTTTGCCCAGTCGTGTCGAGGGCCTCGAGGATGCGGCCTACCTGGGCATCCATGTAGCTGACCGATGCGTAGTAGGCGCGCAGAACCTGGCGCTGTTTGCTGGGGGCCGTGAGGCCGAAGTCCACCGAAGTGCGCGACCGTCCGAGCTTCGGAATATCGTCGGCGTCATTTTCGACCGAGCGCGCCAGCGCCATGTCCTCCGCCGCATAGGGCGCGTAGTAAGACTCGGGGGCCACGAGCGGCACATGGGGGCGTACGAAACCGACGGCCAGGAAGAAGGGATGGTCGCGCTCTTCCTGCAGGACCTGGATCGCGCGGCTGGCCGCCTGGTCGTCCGCCTGCTCTGCTCCGTTGCCCTTTCCCTCGACGACATAGAACGCGGTTCCGAAGCCCAGGTCGTAGTGCTTGTCCGGATCCATCTTCAGCTTCCCCCGACCGAGGTGCCGGGAGGATCCAGGAGTCTGCCACTCGGGGGCCTTGCAGTTGAAGCGCCGGTCCCAGGATGCGCCGTGATCGGCCCCGTTGACGCCGGCGGTGATATCCCCCGGAACGCGCATGTGGAAGATCTTGGATATCCGCGTGGTCTGCCATCCGCTCGCTCGAAACAGCTGGGGGAAGGTCGGCGGGAGATCGTCCCGGCTGGCCCATAGTTCGGCCTGCCCGTTGTCCATGACGCCAGCCGTACGGGGGTACAGTCCGGAGAGCAGCGCCACCCGCGAGGGCCCACACACAGGGAACTGACAGTACGCGCGGTCAAAGCGCATTCCCCGGGCCGCCAATCCGTCGACGGCGGGGGTCCGGCACTGGAGGTTGCCGTAGGCTCCCAAGGCTCCCGCAGCCAAGTCGTCGGCGACGATGAGCAGGACGTTGGGTCGGACCCGAGGGGGCGGCGCCGCCGCCGCCGATCGCTGGCATGGTGCGGCGGGGGCGCTCGCAGCCAGGACAAGGGGCAGGCAGATGGACAGTAGCACCTGCGGGCGAAGTGCGCGGCTGAAGCTCATGGGTCGGCACCATAGGGTGCCAAGCCCCTTGTTGTGGACAAGGTGCAGCCGGGTGCGTGACACCAAATGGCGGATGCAGGAAATGCCGTGTGGTGCCCGATCAGCGAAAGCCGGCCTTTCGGGCCTGGGGCGAAGTCGATCTTCACAGCGAATGAGTTGCGGGGGATTGGAGACAGTTGCAGAATTCCAAGCGTTCGCAAAACGACCAAGTGAATGGCGTGGTCGGTGCTGCTGCCGGAACCGATTCCCGCTCCAGCGGGCTACGGCACCGGGAGAAATCGACTCGCCTTTCGCTCGCTTCGCCTTCGCCCAACTCGCAATCCGTTCGCTGGCTGCAATCCCGATCGCGTCCGCAAGCTTCTAGGCTTCTGCCTAGATTTGCGGAGTCCGTTCGCAAGAGCAATAGGAAGGTTGGTGTGGCTTCGCCACGCCATCCTGGTGGCTATCGGTCAAACATCGCAGCCAGCCACGCAACCACACTTATTCCGACCGGTGAGCTCGAAGAACTCTCCCCCGTCCCGTCTCGCCCGATTCGTTCTGGTTTGCGCGCTTGCCATCTTCGCGGCACACACCTGGATGTTCCGGGAATATGTCACGGACGACGCATTCATCAGTTTCCGCTACCAGTCCCATGCACTGGCCGGCGAGGGTCTTGTGTTCAACGTTGGCGAACGGGTTGCTGGATGGACCAACGGCCTCCTCATCCTCTTGGTGCTGCCGCTTGAGATGTTGGGATTCGATGCGCTCACCGGCGCCCGGATTCTCGGCGTCGGGTCCAACCTTGCCATTCTCCTGATGATCGCGTTGGGCTTTGCGGTCCCTGTGAAGCGTCGGCCCCTTCTTCGCACCGTGCCGGTTCTTTTTCTCGCCTGCAATAGCTCGTTCATCATGCAGGGGCTCGCGGGCCTTGGTGGATCGGTTTTCAGCATGCTCATCCTATTGGCCGTGTGTTTGCTCAGCAGGGCCGAGGAGCAATCGAGCGACGCTCGCGCGGTCGGTGGGGGAATCGTCCTTGCTTTGGCTCTGATCGCTCGTCCAGAGGCATTGTTCTTCGCGGCCGCACTCTTGTTGGCGGTGCCAATGCTGTCGGGTGATCGCCGGGCAGCGGGAAGGCGCTCTGGCCTCGCGCTCCTGGTGTTCGTGCCCATTGCCGCTGGCTATGTGCTTTGGATCTACGCGTACTACGGCACCTTCTATCAGAACTCTCTGACCGCAAAAGTGGGGATGACAGCGGAGCAGCTGATGCGTGGCGGGCACTACTTCGTGCGATTCGCGTCGGCCTATCCCTTTCACCTCGCTGTCGCGGCGGCCCTATTCGCTCTCAACGCCAAGGCCAATTGGACCGAGAGGCTAAGCCTGATAGGGGTGGTGTTCTTCTTGGTCTTCTACGCTGTGGCAGGGGGGGATTGGATGCTGGGCTACCGCCTCTATCATCCTGTTTTGGTGTTGAGTGCGATCGGTCTTCCATTGGTGACCGAAGCCTTGCTCGGGCCCGGCCAGGCTCCTGGCGCTCTCCGGAGGGGCGCGGCGATCGGAGCCGTGGCCGCTGGGCTGATCGCGAGCCTCAATACCACTCGCTGGGACGGGCGCGTCCGGCGAGCGGTAGGGGGCGAGGACTACGTGAATCACGGGATCGAGGTGGGGCGCTGGCTGCGAGAGAACCTCCCTCCGCACTCCCTGCTCGCCACCAACACCGCTGGCAGCGTGGCCTACTACTCCGGGCTGCCGATCGTCGACATGATGGGCATCACCGACAAGGAAATCGCGGGTCGCAGGGACCTTCCGGCCGGGTGGAAAGGGATCGAAAAGGGGGATGGGGAATACGTTCTTCAGCGCTGCCCCGACTACATCATGCTGGGATCTTCTCGGGGGTCCGATACCCCGATGTTCCTGAGCGACATCGAGCTCTACGGGAATCCGTACTTCTGGCGCTACTACGAGCGCATGCTGCTAGGCGTCGATGAGGACACGGAGGTGGTCTTGTTCCGGCGCCGACCGAGCCCTGCAACCGAGACTATGAGCGAAGAGCGCCTGCGAGAGATCCGGGAGGTCGCCGCCAACCAGCTGAGTAAGTCGGCGTTTCGGTATTGAGTCGGGCGCGTCCCGTGGCGGGTTGCCCAATCGCGTTACCGGCACGTGGAATCAGCGGAAGTCCTTCGGGTCGTAGGGAACCTTGGACTGGGGGAATTTGGCCAAGAGTGCCTCGGCGCGCAGGATCAGGGTGTCCTTGCCCGCCGCGAGATCTTCGGACTTGAAAGCGACTAGCTCATGGGGCTCGATGCCGATGCCTTCGATGCCGCGGCCATCCTGGAAGCGCGACTTGTTTGAAGCCACCGAGACGTAGAGCGCGAAGAGTCCCGAGGGTAGTTCGATGGTGGTCTTGGATGACGACATCCCTGCGGTCGGGCTCTCGCCGATCATGTAGGCCCGTCCGTCTTCTTTGAACATGCCGGCGCCGGTCTCGCCGGCGCTGCGACAGGTGGCATCGACGATCACGACAACGGGCTCGGCATAGGGGGAATCGCCGGCGCTCGGAATGGTCTTCGCGAAAGACATCGACTTGCCCTTGGGGACGAAGCGTCCCAGAACGGCATCGTGGTCAAATCCTCCGCCGGAGTTGCCACGAAAGTCGATGATCATGCCGGGCGTCTCGCCGAGAGCTGCGAGGGCGCGGTCGATCTGCTCGGGGAGCTCGGCCTTGCAGCGACGCACGTGAAGGTAGCCCCAGCCGCTTTCCGTAACGGCATAGTTGACGTCTCCTGCGCTCTCGGTGCCTTCCGGGAAGAAGGCCGGGCCCCAGGGCACGGTGCTGGCCTTGGAGTAGGTCAGGGTGCGCTTCTTCTTTTTTCCCTTAGCGTCTTTCAGCTCGAGCTTCCGCCGCGTCCCTACGGGGTCGGCCAGTCCCCAGTGGCAGGCGTAGAACATGGCCTGGTGGTCTGTTGAAAAGCTGATTCGATCCGCGAGTTCCTCCACCCTGGCGTCGAGCCACTTGAGCGGCTTCTCGCCGTCGATCTTCACGACCTCCATGCCGGCCTCCAGGCCCGCGCCCGCGCCGTCGCCCCAGGTATTCTTGATCAGGACCTTCTTGCCCGAGAGGCAGAGGAAGAAACCCGGCCCGGTCTTGGCGGGTTGCTCGGGATAGCGCACGTCTTTGCCCCGTTCCATGGGCTCCACGCGGGCGTGCCCGTCCCGCAGCCGCGCCAGCAGCCGGACCAAGAGCACCAGGTGTTCCTGATCATTGCTCACCGACTTGGCGTCCTTGCGCATCTGCTTTGAAACGGACTTCCAATCGATGCTCTTTTGCTTGAAGAAGTGCCCACACCTTTCCTCCAGGGTATCGAGTGCGAAGTCGATGTCTGCGGCGTAGTCCGTCTCTTGCGCCACCGCGAAAGGGGTGAGCCAGAGGACAAGAAGCAGGGCGAAGAGGTGGCTTCGGCGGATGGCTTGCATCTCACTATTCTAGCTGCCTTGTCCGAATTTGGAGACCGAGTGGCCCGGGTCTACGGGCGAAGACCGGCGGATGTCCGCGCCGCGTTCCTTGAGCTTGAACAGGCCCCTGCAAGCCCCATGGTGCAGCCACTTCAGGCGTCGATGGACGTGAACACCAAAGCGAAGGGAGCACGGAATCTGGCGAAGGGTCATTCCATGCTGGCGGCCAACAGGGTGCGAGACTGCCTCGAGAGCGTCCACTCGGGAACGGCGCCATTGACCTCCCGCACAGGGACGCCTCCGTTCTTTGCGCGGCAGGGCGGCATGCCCGGAAGCGCCATGAGCTGCATCCGCTTTTTTGGCCGTGAAGCCGCGGGGGGCCGTGCGATTCCGGAACGATGTGCATCCGCCATGGGGAAGCTGGCGAAGTAACAGGAGGGCCTGGACGGGCTGCCCCCAGGTCGACGCTTCGCCTTGCATTGCCCACCGATCAACCTGCCTTGAAGCCTCTTCGAACCATCTGCGCCTTCCTGCTAGCGATCCCGCTGATCGGTTCGGGGCTCAACGCGGCCTTTCCATTTGTGGAACCTCCGACGGGTACGGGATTTCGCGGGGAAGAGATCCTCCAATCGCTGCGCGATGGGGGCCTGTTCCGGTGGTTGGCCCTAGCCCACCTGGTGGTTGGAGTGTGTTTGCTGATCCCGCGCACGCGCTTTGCCGCTGCGCTGCTGCAGCTGCCCGCCTCGATCGGAATTCTCGCATTCAACGCAGTCCTCTTCCCGCCGGGACTTGCCCCCGCTGTCGCGATCCTAGGGCTCAACCTCATCGCCCTCTGGCAGCCCAGGCGTTTGGCACAGCTGTTCGTGGAACCGGACTCGGAGACCGATCGAGCTGCTTCTCCGGCTAGCGCTCGATAGGCGCCACCAGGCCGTGGTTGGTGCCCCTGCGCGGAGTGGTCTAGGTCCTCGGTCGGCTGATTCGGGATCCTTGGAAGCGATCCAGACTGCTGCAGGGATTCGGGGGCGGAAGAGTCCTGCGGGCAGGAGCGTAGCCCGACTTGGGCCCATGCCAGGGGTGTTGATCTCGACTCGACAGCCGATGGCTGGTCGGTGGCCGAGGAGCGCCCGGTGTTGAGCTTCGTCAAGTTCGTGCACGACCACGGGCTCTAACTCGAGGGCTCTGGCGTACGGCGCACTCGTCGCTGGGCGGAGGTCGCGCTCTCGCGGCTTCGGTCGAGAAGTTCACCGCGGAGCTGGGATTGGGGTCCCGGTACCAAGGCCAGAAATGCCATGTGGGACTCCCGACAAGATCAACTCCGGGTGGACTTCGAAGAGCGGGCGCCTTCGCTGGCGCGGCGGCTCAAATCGGGCTGTTGGGACCTGGTCAGTCCTTGCCTGCCCCAGAGTCCGGCCCGACGCGCAGCACCCCAGGGCCTTCGCCTGTCACGCAGTAGCCCAGGGTCCCGACGCTGGACTCGAGGGCCTGGCGGGCGGAGATCCCCTCAAATGCGACGGTCAGGGTGCCTTGCACACCGGGGTCGACGACGATGTTCAACCCGCCCGCAGTGGCGATGTGGGTGATGAGGTCGAGCACGTCGATGTTCTTGCCTGCGATGCGAATCGTCTCGGGGGGCATGGGGTTCGCACGTGCGAGGGACATGCTCCGGAAGGACTGGAGGTTGACTCCGGAGGACTCGGATCCCTGACGCACCAGTTCGAGCAGCGCTGGTCCGGCGATCTCGAACCTGAGGACATGCGTGTCCCGTGTTCCGCTTTCCGTTTGGTGGATCCGGACGCGGTCCAAGGTCGTATCGGGTGCGGCGGAGAGTTCGGCGAGCAGGGCGATGAGACGCGCGGGTTCCGGCGACGCGGCCTGCACCTGGGCTCGCGACTCGGGCGAACTTTGCATGGGAGCGGCGGCACCCGGAGTCGGCAGATTCGTGGTTCTGATCTCAGGATGTCTGGGTTCCGCTGGCGCGGGATCCGGCACGCGGCCCCAGGCGAGGGTGACGCCGCCGAGGATCAGGGCGGCGAAGCTGTGGCGGGTGATCCGCTGGCGGCGGGTGCTCTTGGCGGGCAAGGGGTGGCTTCGTTGGAACAGCATGTTCATCCGGGGAAGTAGGTCGCTTGGGTTGGGGAGAAGGGGTGTGCCAGGTGCCGGGTGCGGGCGGGGATCTGTGGACTCCACGAGGGCAAGGAGCTCAGCGGCGTAGGTGCGCTTTCCGAGGCGCTGGGCGGCCGCGTCGTCGGCCAGGACCTCGGCGCAGCGTTGGCTGTCGCGGACCAGCCACCAGTACAGGGGGTTCCAGTAGAGAATTGGTGCGGCGGCGGCAGCACCGGCACGACCCCAGGGATCGCGGCGGCGGAGATGGGAGGCCTCATGGAGCAAGACCGCTCGAAGGCGAAGCTCCGCACCCTCGCGCAGGAGGGATGCTGGGATCAGAATCCTGGGCCGCCGCAGTCCACAGCAGTAGGGGACCATCCGCTGGCCACCCACCCTGACCT
>CAYWNK010000030.1:0-36487 GCA_964459495.1 uncultured Planctomycetaceae bacterium | reverse complement strand
GTAGGGCGCTTCTGGCAGGGGGCGGATGGTCGGGGGGGCTGAGTGGTTCGTGGTGGAGGCTTCGGATCACGAATTCCTGGGGAATCGTCCATTCGTGTGAGTTGAATGGCTGACGGTGTCTGGGCCGGTGATGAAGCCTGGTCGCCAAAGACAACTGGAGCTGCTTAGGTGGGACATGGAATCCAGCGCCTGGTGGCGTGGATTTTCGTCAGCAGTGGCTCAGGGCCTCGATGCACTCTGACTTTGCAAACCGCCCTGGCACCGCTTAGGCGAAGTTCCCTGGGGCTCTTCTCATTTGGGTCTTTTGGGATATATGTGACAGGGCGGAGCCCAATCGCCAATAATTGCCATCCCATGCACCTTGAGCTGTGCGCTGGTCTTCGTCAATTACCCACGACCCCATGCAAATTCGCTTCTCAACCCTCGCCTGCTTCACGCTGGCCTTTGTCAGCACCGTTCCCGCCAGCTTGGCTGCGCCCCAGGAACTCTCCATCGAGTCATCACCTCTGTTCACAGAAGTTCCCGGCAGCACGGAGTTCACCGGGGTCATGTGTGCACGTCCGCTTCAACCAGAAGCAATCGAGGATCTCGGCATCAGCGTCGCAGAGTTCCAGGTGCGAGTCGATGGCGCGCGAGCTGCGCTGACACAATACGCGCTGCGCCGCTACGTTCCCGAGACCGACGAGTACCTGATTGAGGTCCCTGAAGGGGAAACCGAGAGTTCGGTTGCACAGTCGTTGAACGCGGTGGGCGGATTCGAATACGTCGAGCCGGACTGGATGGTCTACCCCGTGGATTGCCCGGACGATCCGCAATTTGCTCAACAGTGGCAGCATCTCCCGGATCGCATTCAATCTTGTGATGCTTGGGATATCGAAACCGGTGACCCCAACATCGTCGTGGCAATCTGCGACACCGGAATCCGCCTCACGCACGAAGATCTCCAGCTGCACCGCCGCGAGGGGTTCCATGTTCCGACCGAGCTTTGGGAGAGTGCCGGTGGCCCGGTGGAGGACATCAACGGTCACGGCACGCAGTGCACAGGATTCGCTGCCGGCAACGGTGACAACGGTATCGGCATCGCGGGTGTTGGGTGGAACCTCGGCCATCGCATGATGCGGGTCACGGACTCCCCGACAGGCGGCGCACTGATCTCCAACTTGACCCTCGCGGCGCGGACGGCGGCCGATGCCGGAGATCGTGTGGTCAGCGTCAGCTACAGCGGCGTCACGGGGTCCACCATCGATACCGCCGGTGCGTACGTTCGAAGCCAGGGCTCACTGTTGGTGTGGGCCGCGGGAAACGAGTCCAACAATCTCACCGGTAGCCGCGACGACAATGTGATCGTCGTCGGTGCAACGACCATTACGGAAAATCTCGCGACCTTCTCGAACTACGGCAGCTTCGTGGACCTGACGGCCCCTGGCGTTGGCGTCCGCACGACTAGCAACAACAGCGACTCGGCCTATATCAACGTCGACGGCACGAGTTTCGCTTGTCCCTTGGTCGCAGGTTTGTGCGGTCTCATTTGGTCGTTCAACCCGACCCTGACTCCGGACGAGGTCGAAGGAATTCTGCGGGCCTCCTGCGAAGACCTCGGTGCTTCAGGAATCGACGATGTCTTTGGCTATGGCCGGATCAACTCCTTCCGGGCTCTCCAGATGACGCCTCCGAACCTGGTGCAGGTGTCCTACCCCAACGGTCTCCCGACAGAATTGGACCCCATGGGCGGTGACACCCTTGATGTGGTCGTAACCCCCGTGTCGTCATCGGCTGACCCCGCGGGAGCCACCCTGTGGATCGATACCGGTGCTGGCTTCACGGCTCAGAGCGTTCCGTTCATCGGCTCCAACACCTTCCGCGCTACGTTCCCGCCCGTTTTGTGCGGTTCGGACGTGGCTTACTACTTTGAGTTCAACCTCATCGGCGGCGGAGTTGCTATTTCCCCCTTCGAAGGCGAGGCCAGCCCTTTCACCGCTCAATCCCTCAGTCTCCAGACCCTTGCGTTCGACGCCGTGGAGACCGGTGCTGGCTGGACGATCGGGGACCCGAGCGACACGGCGAGCGCCGGCATCTGGGAACTGGTAGACCCGGTCGGAACAGCCGCAGCACCAGAGGACGACAATACGCCCGCTGGCACGATCTGTTTCGTCACCGGTCAGAGCCCCGCAAACGGCACCATCGGTTCCAATGATGTGGACGGAGGAGCAACGAGCTTGCTCTCGCCAGTTTTGAGCCTGTCCATGCTCCCTGATCCGTACATCGGGTACTCGCGTTGGTATAGCAACTCTGTTCAGTCGAATGCGGATGACATCTTCACCGTGGACATTACGTCGGACGGTGGAGTCACCTGGGCGAGCGTGGAAACCCTCGGCCCGGATGCTGTTGCACCGGGGTGGGAGCGGAAGACGATCCGCGTCCTGGACTTTGTGACGGACCTTACCGCCGTGCAATTGCGCTTCCGCGCTACAGACAACGGTGCCCCCTCGATCGTTGAGGCAGGCATCGACGACCTCGAGATCTTCGAGACTTGTCCCAGTGGCTGCGGCGCGACGACCTATTGCACCTCGACGGTCAATTCCACCGGTGGAGAGGCCAAGATCAGCTTTACTGGTTCGGTGAGTGTTGCGGCCAACGACTTGACGCTGACCGTCAGCGGTGCACCGACTGCGGTATTTGGCGTGTTCCTCCAGTCACCGGACGCGGGCTTTGTGCCCTTGGGCTCGGGGACGCTCTGCCTCGGCACGCAAACGTTGGGCTTTGTGGTGCGTTTGGGCGCGCTCCAGACCGACCTCTTGGGCTCTGCGTTCACTGAGTTCGACAACACGAGCCCGATGCTCCCGCAGGCTCAAGTGCTACCCGGCGAGACCTGGTACTTCCAATTCGTCTACCGGGACCTGGACTCCGGTACGCCGGAATTCAACTTCTCCGATGGCTTGGCAGTGACCTTCTGCCAGTAAGAGCCGCTGGTTGAGTTCGATCTCTGCATGAGGCCGCGCCTTCATGTGAGTCCGGAACTTCTGATTCGCCTGCCCTTCGCGGGGCAGGCTACGGCCTTGGTGTCTTTCGACCTCTTCGTGCTTCGATACGAAGAGGTCGGAGGACTTGCCCGTCTCGCCGCCGGTTTCCCGATCCAAGTCTCGCGCAGCCGCCGTTTGCACGGGGTTGTGCCCCCTTCGAGAGCTCTTCAGTAGGTTGGATGTTTGGTACCTGCATGGCTGTGCCCGGGACTGCGATTCGACCTGAGGAAGAGTCTTCGAGATGCCCTCTGCACCGTCTCCTAGCCTTGCTTGAGTGAGACCACCGTTTGGGCGTAGACCGCTCGGCGCTTCGTCCCCAGCAGCGCGGCCAGGTCCGCCAAGGCGGCGCATGTGGAGGCTCCCTACAGGTCCAGCCAAGGGATCAGCTCTTCGGTCGACAGGGTCCGGCGAAGACACGGAGGCCGAATCTTGCTGGTGAAGCCGCTGCCGGCGGCGGTCGGGACTGGCTGTGATGACTGGAAAGGCGTAGCCATCTTCATGTGGCGTATCCTTGCCCCTGTGTTGGCGGCTTGGGGGCCGGTGGACCCCAGCGGCAAGGGGCCTTGCGTTCCTCTTCAGCTCACGGTCTAGAGCTATCGGTCCTACCTTCAGCCAGAGCAAGTGCGCCACATTTTTTAATTGGTCCCGGATTGAGAAGGTGAGCGAAGTTGTGCAAATTGCAATCGGGGTGTAGATTCTGTCACACAGGTCGTTGATGTCGTCTCTGTCCAAACATGGTGATCAGTCGGAGGCCCTGGCAGTACGTCCAGGGCTCATGATGGAGGACGACCAGAGGTCCCTTCCGCATCACCAGGGCTTCGACAGCAAGGAAGCTCGATCAGGCACAGAATTGTGCGCATCAACGGGTTGCTCTCTCTCCCCCCCGTACCGCAGCGTCGCTGCGCTACACAGATCCATAAGTTCCTATGCATCGCATGAAGAACCACCTTGTCGTCGCGGGGCTCACTGCCTTGGCAGCTCCCGGAGTCTCACTCGCTCAGGACGCCTCATCCACATCGACCCGCGCGCTGGGGCCCACTCCGACGGCAATGGTCTCACCGTCCAGCCAGGCGGCGTCCGCTACGACCTCTCAGCTCCTGCTCTCGAGCATCCCGGGCCTCCCCGAAAGCATGGTTCCGGGATTGCCGGGTATCGTGTTCGAGCCCATGACGGGCAGTAGCGGCTTTGACCGCGTCTACGGAAGCCCGAATGGAAACTGGATCATCACTGGTACCGTCAATCTCCCGACTTCGGACAACGAGGTCCTCCTGGTGAACGGTGTCCTTGTCCAGCAAGAGGGTCAGCCGACCTCTTGGACCGGCGGCGCCGAGACCGCGGGAGCCATCGAGACGCGCTGCGATGTCAACGACTCAGGTGATTACACCTACGCGACGAACACGAGCGGCGGCTCCTCCGACACCGACGAGTACGTCGTCAGCAACGTGGGCGGAACCTACATCATCAACGCGATGGAGGACGACCCGATTGCAACGCTGCCTGGCGCTAGCTACGGAAGCCTGCTCGGCAACCCGTTGATTCTCGCCGACGGAACGGTTGGCTTTAGGACGGACACCATCAGTGGTGTGCCGGCGACCGAGGACGAAGCAATGATCCTCGGCGGTACGCTTCTGCTTCAAGAAGGCGTGACTGTGCCTACGGGGCAAGTCGGTGCTGAGATGGTTGAGACCTTCGATACCTCGGATTTCTGGGCGACCGAGGACGGTTCGAGCTGGTTGGTTCAAGGTGACCTGACCGGAAGCACCGCAAGCGACGATGTCGTCATCGTTGATGGCAGCGTCGTGCTTCAAGAAGGTTCGATTCCCGCTGCGGGTTTTGAGCCGATCACTTCGAGCGGTATCGGCGGCGTCCACATGGACGATGGCGGCAACTGGTTCGCACGCGGCAGCAGCGAAGCGGTGGGCCTCGGATCCGAACGGGACTGGGTTATTCGAAATGGTGCTGTTGTCGCAGCCACGGAATCGCCTATCGCGATTGGGTCCACCGAGCTCTTCGACGACGGGATCTTCGCACCCTGCTTCTTCCTCAACGTCGGTAACGGCGCTGGCGACTACGTCGTCGGCGGAGTCACCAACAACGAAGACACGCTTCTCAATGGTGTACTCGTGTTGAACGGCACAGATGTGATTTGCCGTGAGAGTGACCCGATCGACCTCGATGGCAACGGTCTGTTCGACGATGATGCCTTCGTTGACATCTTCGGCAACGACGACGCGCACCTATCGGACGACGGTAGCTTCATCTTCATCGTGATCGTCAAGGACAGCATGGGGGTCCGCCGCGGTATGGCCGTGCTGGAGATGGACCTCGGTGGAGGCGGAATCGGCACCAACTACTGCATGGCGAATGTCAACAGCACCGGTGTCGCCGCCACGATGAGCGCGAGCGGAAGCACCGCCGTCGCGGATAACGATGTCACCTTGGGGGCTTCCGGTCTGCCGCTCAACGTCTTTGGCTTCATGGTCACAAGCCTCGACCAGGGGTTCATTCCGAACGCGGGTGGAAGTTCCGGCAACCTGTGTGTCACCAATTCGATCGGTCGATTCGTGACGCCCGGGCAGGTTCAGAACTCCGGTCCCACCGGTACGTTCAGTCTTGCGATTGACCTCACGATGATCCCGCAGCCCTTGGGGACGGTCTCAGTGATGGCTGGTGAAAGTTGGAACTTCCAGGGCTGGTACCGTGATACCGACATGGGTGGCAATCCGACGTCGAACTTCACGGACGGAATCGAGATCGACTTCCAGTGATGTAGATGGGCCTCTTGGCCCTCTGCTGATGAGCCTCTAGCCAAGGGGGCTTGGATGGAAGAGGGTCCGCCGGTCCCATAGACCGCCCCCGCGTTCTCGTCGCATTGCGACGGAGACGCGGGGGCTCGTCTATTGTTGGGGGTCGCTCCGGCCAGCGACTTCCATAGCCAACAAGTGCGACCGCCAGGGGTCAGGGGCGCTGTCACCCTTGGATGACATTCCAACCTGGACGATCCATGGGGGGGGCGCATCCGAACTCCGGATCAGCTATCTGGGGCAGCCTATCGGTCATCCGCGTTCGGACTTGGACGCCTTCCCTCGATCTTGCGGGCTGCGGGGCTCGGGCCAGGCAAAACCCCGTTTCCAGGTGCAATGCTCGAGAGCGATGGAAAGGCCGTCACTCTCGAACACCAACGACCTGTTCCGATGCCCTGGTGCAATCCTTATGAATTGCCTCTAGGGCAGAAATCGTTGGCCGGGTCCCCGGGGACCGGGTGCCGATCTACTCAAAGCACTCCAAGTACTTCAGCCCCGTCCCCGTATCGAACAACACCACCCGTTCGTCGGCCTTCACCCAGCCGGACCCAACGAGATCCTCCAACGCCGCCACGAGGGCGCCGCCCTCTGGAGCGGCGAAGATTCCCTCGGTGCGACCGATTCTGCGGCTACCTTCGACGAGGGCTTCGTCGGTGATGGCCAGGGCCGTGCCATGGCTGGCCCTTAGGACCCGGAGCATCCAGCGGCCGCCGATGGGGCCGGGGACTCGGAGGCCGGACGCACAGGTGGCTGGGGACTCGGGGACTTGGATGTCGTCGGCGCCGGAGTGGAAGGCTTCGACGACGGGGGCGCAGCCGGCGGCTTGGACGGCGACCATGCGGGGGCGGGGGGCGCCCGGGGCGCGCCAGCCGAGGGCTTCCATTTCATCGAAGGCCTTCCACATCCCCACTAGGCCAGTGCCTCCGCCCGCTGGATAGAGAATGACGTCGGGGAGGTCGCCACAGAGGTCGCGGAGGAGCTCGTAGCCCATGCTCTTTTTGCCCTCGACGCGGTAGGGCTCCTTGAGGGTGGAGAGACTGAACCAACCGTTCTTGGCGGCGCGTTCGGCGATCCAGTGACCGCAGTCGGAGATGGTTCCCGGCAGCAGCGTAACGTGGGCGCCGCAGGCCTCGGCCTCGATGCGGTTGGCGAGGGGTACATCCTCGGGCATGGCGAGATGCACCGGCAGACCCGCGCGGGCCCCGTAGGCGGCTAGGGCGCCGCCGGCGTTGCCTGCGGAGGGGACGGCCAGTGCCTTTGCCCCACGTTCGACAGCTGCGCTCACGGCGGCTGCCATGCCGCGCGCCTTGAAGGAACCGGTGGGGTTCTGGGCCTCTTCCTTGACCCAAAGCTGGGAAAGGCCGAGTTCTTGCCCCAGGCGGGGCACGTGGAGGAGGGGGGTGCCGCCCTCGCCCAAGGAAACGGCATTGGAGCGGTCGAAGGGCAAGACCGGCGCGAGGTCCATCAGCTTGCCCTGGGATGCGAGCCAACCCTCCAATGGGAGGTCCTGCGCAGCCGCCTCGAAGTCATAGCAGGCTACGAGCGGCATCTTGCAGGCGGGGCAAACCGTAGCGAGTTGGTGAGCGTCCGCCTCCGCTCCACACTCGGTGCATTGCAGGTGAGTTAGGTGCATGGACCGACCATACCTCCTCCGGACGGTCTGACGGGTTGGGGCGCCCCAGGGAATTCGTTGTAATCGGGGTGGTCAGGATGCCTAGAATCCACGGCCAGGCACGCGAGCGCGGCTTGGACCAACCATTGGGACTCTTCAAACGCAAGAAGAAGAAGGAACAGGACGACGCCCGACGGCACTACCGTCGAGCGCCGGGTCGGAAGGCCATGCTCTCCGCGAAGGTCCTTCCGAAGGACTCCGGGTGGGTGGTCGCCCAGGTCGTGGACGCGAGCGCCGGTGGAGCCGGGCTGTCGTTCCCAGCGGACAAGGACCCGCTGCTGGAGATCGACGAACTGGTCACCCTCTCGTTCAGCTCGCTGCGCGAGGCCACCGAGGTCTTGGCCCAGGCGGTGGTGCGCACCCGCGCGGACGAAGAGTCCACCGTGCGCTACGGGTTCCAGTTCTCTGACCCCGCGCAGCTGTTCAAGGGGCTGGATCCCTTCTACCTGAAGTTCTTCAACCGTCGCCGGCATCTGCGTGTGCGCCCCCAGCTGGGCCGCAACATGAACGTGGACGTGCGCACGGAAGAGGGTGGTTGGCGCCTGCGGCTCCATGACGTCTCGCAGGCGGGCCTGTCGATCATGGTCAGCTCCGAAGAGCTCCGCTGGGTGCAGGAAAACGAGCGCTTCGACATCGAGTTCAAGGTGCCTGGCTCCGAGGCGAGTTTCACGACCTTCGCCCGCCGAATCCACTTCACCAACGTGGGCGGGAGCCTGCGTTGCGGCCTGGAGTTCGAGCTGCCGCGGGTGCCAGAAGGCACGGCACCGCCGCCGGTCAGCCAGCAGCTCATGAATATCCAGGGTGCCCCCGAGCTCAAGAAGTGGATCGAGTCCCGCGAAGGCGAAATGGCCCGCTGGGACACCGCCTACAACTAGGCTTTGGACGTCGCGGGGCTCCAGGTAACCGGCGTGTCCGTCGGGGGCGTCGAAACCTGTCTTGAGGTGCCCGCATGGAAACTCGCCTTCGACATGGGGAGCTGCTCGCGGTCTGCGGTCAACCTGTCGACGGTGCTGTTCACCCACGCGCACATCGATCACATGGGAGCCTTGGCGACCCACGCCGCGACGCGCGAGCTGTGGGGCCTTTCCCCCGCCCGCTATGTTCTTCCGCCGAGCGTCTTGCCTGGCGTCCAGCAGCTGCTCGAAGCCTGGCGCACCCTGGATGGGGCGAAATTCGATCCCGAGCTGGTGCCGCTAGCGCCAGGGGACACCTTGGACCTGGGCAAGGGGCGGCGGGTGACCGCGCTGCGTACAGTGCACCGGGTCGTTAGCCAGGCCTACGTCGTCTCCGAGCGGCGCAAGCGGCTGAGGCCGGAGCTCGTTGGGCTGCCGGGGGCGGAGATCGCCGCCAAGCGCGGGGCTGGGGAGGAGATCGACGAGGTCTGGTACACCGATGAGCTTGCCTTCAGCGGCGATACCCGCATCGAGGGCCTCACCGAGCATGAACGCATCATGGCCTGCCGTCGACTGATCCTCGAGGTGACGTTCCTGGACGATCGCGTGACTGTGGAGATGGCCCGCAAGATGGGCCACATCCACCTGGACGAACTCGTCCGGGATGCGGCCCTTTTTCGCAACGAGGCGCTGCTGCTCACCCATCGTTCGGCTCGCTTCAGAGAAGCCGAGGCCCAGCAGCTGCTGGCGGACCGCCTCCCGCCCGAGCTCGCCGGGCGGGTGCAGTCCTTCGACGGTCAGAACCCGTAGCCGATCACAAGCCCTGCGGTGAAGCCGTCGAGCTCGAATTCTCGGCCACCCAGGTTGGCTTCTGCGCCGAAGAGGTACTGGACATTGACGCCGAGCAAGAAGCCGCCGCGCGAGGTGAAGTGCACGCCGCCTCCGAACCAGCCGGCAAAGTCGGAGTCGGAGTCGATTTCATCGTCGCCATAGCCGTTGTTGTCGTCGGCCAGGACGCTTGCATCGACGAAGGACGCTCCGCCACCGATGTAGGGCCGGACCTTGCCCGAGCCCAGCATGTAGCGCAGACCGAGGTTGAACTGAGTCAACAAGGTGTCGTCTCCCTCGGCGAAGGGGCCGCCGGGGTCATCGATGGGCAGGTCGGAGCTGTAGCCGCCGAGCAGCTGCACCACGATGGAAACGGGGCTACCGGCGGGCTGAATCGCGAGATCGAAGAGGCCGATGTTGGCCATCTCGTCGACGTCGCCGAAGTCGTCGGTGGACTGGAAGCCAAACGGGAACGCGATCGAGCCATGCCAGCTCTCGGCATCGTCGCGCGCGTTCAAGGCACGGTAGCTCGTCAATTCTGAGCGCTGCTCACCGCTGTTTCCAGCGCCCGAATGCTCTTCGACGAAGACCTCGGGGTTCTCGGGAGCATAGAGCTCTTGGATTTCCAGGACGGTGGGATCGGAGCCGTCTTGCAGGGGGGCTGAGCAAGCAGCCAAGGGCAGGGCGAGCACGAGCGCGAAAGAGAGGGGATTACGCAAAGGGCGATATGGGTAGGGGACGCAGCGGATCGCCGGTTCCACAGACCGGCAGGCCCACCTACGGGGTGGACCGTTCGCTCTTCAGGGCTCTTGGTCGCCCTGACGGCTTCGTCATCCTAACCGCAGGCCGCCTATGGGCTCGTTTCAGGGCTTGGCCCGCCAGAGCGGCCGTTCTGGGGCCTCAAAGGCGGTCAGCCAGTCCAGAAGCCCTGCCGGGTCGTTCGCGCAGCCCAGGAGCTCAAAATTCGCTGGGGCTAGGAAGCCCTCCTGGCGGCAGTGGTGGAGCTGGGTGATCAGCCCTTCCCAGTAGCCGCCGATGTTCAGCAGGCACACCGGCTTGTCGTGGATGGCGAGCTGCAGCCAGGTGAGCGTCTCGAACAGCTCGTCCAGGGTGCCGTAGCCCCCCGGCAGGACGGCGATGCCGTCGGAGAGTTCGGTCATGCGCGCTTTGCGCTCGTGCAGGGTCTCGACTTCGATCTGCCGGGTAAGTCCGTTGTGGGCGACCTCCATCGCGACGAGCCCATGGGGGATGACGCCTGTGACTTCGCCGCCGGCTTCGAGGGCGGCATCGGCCACGCGCCCCATGGTCCCGCGGGAGGCTCCGCCGTAGACGACACCAATGCCGCGCGATGCGCACAGCCTCCCCAGTTCGGCGGCTGCCGCCCCGTACACCTCGCTTGCCCCGTTGCTGGAACCGCAGTAGACCGCGATGCGCTTGATTTCCGTCATGCTTTGACCTTACGCCGGCGTTTCACGAGATAGGGCAGGAACCACAGGTACATGCCGGTGAACCAGAGTCCGATGAGCAACCCAGCGGTGGGTAGGAAGACCCACAGCTTGACCTTGTCGTGGAACCAGGAGCCGTCGTGGAGGGACTCGATCCAGTCGGAGCGCCGATAGGTGCTCGACAGGACCTCGGCGGATCCAAGGTCGAGCTGCACTTCCCAGCGGTTGTTCGAACGGACCTTCACCACGCCCTTGCCCGGCCGAACGTCGAGGCGGTCGACGTCCTTCCAGGAGAAGATTTCGGCTTCGGTGACTGCGCTGGCCGAGGCGAGAATGCGCTCGAAGTCGATGGCGGGCACCTCGACAGAGCCGCGCTGGGTCGGGGGCTGGACCCAGGACCAATCCTTCTTGAGCTGCAGCACGAAGCCGGTGAGGAAGATCACCAGCACCGGCACAGCCGTCACGATCGCACCGAGGCGGTGCAGCTTGCGGTTGGTCTTCGCGGCCGACATGGGGCCACGATACGGGGCTCGATCCCATCCATCACGCGGAATGCGGGCTGGACTCGAATCGGTGCTCGCCGGGGATCTTAGGCTGAGTCCAGGCTCAGAAAGCCAGCCCGACGGCCAGGTGCAAGACGAGGTTGTCCTCGCTGCTCGAGGCATCCGGGTTCCAGCCGAGATCCAGGCGAATTGGGCCAACTGGCAGAAGGTAGCGAAGGCCCGCGCCGACTCCCCATCCGTAGCCCTCCAGGTCGAGCACGTCGGAGGTATCAGCGCTGACGCTGCCCGTGTCCAGGAAGCCGGCGAGCTGCCAGGAGGTTTCGCCGAGATCCTGGCGCAGCTCCAGGCTGGCGAGCGTGAAGGCCTCCCCGCCGATCGGGTTGTCCGCGGAGTCCGTCGGGCCGAGCTCGCTCTCGCGGTAGGCGCGCACCGAGTTCTCTCCCCCCAGGAAGAAGCGTTCCTGGATGGGAATCGTCTGGCTGCCGTCTGTTGTTCGGATGGTCCCTGCCCGGACGCCGACCGCCAGGACCCGATTCTCGTCCACCGGAAAGTAGGCGGCCCCGGCTGCGGTGAGCCGCACATAGTCGAGGCCCGAGCCGATGCTCCCGTCACCCCACTCGCTGGAGAGTTGCAGCAGCGTGCCGCTGCGGGGAAAGAGGGGGAGGTCCCGACGATCGTCAACGTGACTGACGCGCAAGCCCGAAAGCGGCACGTCGTCGACGGCATCAGCGATCTCGTCGGCTAGGACGTCGACGTCTTCCAAATCCGACTGACGGTACTGGTAGCCGTAGGTCGTGGCGCGCCGGCCGGAGCGGTTCCAGTCATGGGTGATGAAGAAGCCGACCCCGCGCGAAACCGCGGTGAAGGAGGGCCACTCCCGACGGTCGTAATCCAGGGTGAGCTCGCCCTTGTCGAACGGTCCAAGGATCTCGGGATCGGTCAAGGCAAGGAGGGCGTGCTGGGCGCGAAAAGCCGCTGTCAGCTCGGTTCGTAAGCCACGGCCGGTCCCCCAAAGATCCCGCTCGCGCGCGCCTCCGCGAACGCGCAGCAATTCGTAGGAGCCGTAACCTGGCTCCAGGAACAACTCCCGGGAGGGACGCTGATCGACCACGATCGCGAGGTCGCGCTCGGTGCCTTCTCCGCGCAGCTCTGCGTCGACGCGCCGGAACAGGCCGCTGCGATAGAGGCGGCTGACGCCGGAGCCAATGCGATCCTGGCGCGCGAGGGCTCCGGGCTCCAGCAGGATCCGCTCGCGCACAAATGCCTCGTGACCCGGCGTGCGGCCTTCCACGAGCACGCTTCGAATCCGAACGGCCTCGCCTGCCCGCACTCTGGCTTCCAGGCGAACGGCCGGAGGATCGTGTTGGATCAAGGCCTGAACGTCGACCTGGGCGTCGGCATAACCGGCGTCCCGAAGATGCCCGATGAGTATGCCCCGCAGCTCGGGAACCAGGTCGGGCGAATAGGGCCGCGAACTGCCTTCGGAGCGGACGACGCGGAGGGCGACCGCGTCGAGATCGAGATCGGGGGGGAGTTCTCCCGACAGGTTGGCCGACTTCAGGTAGAAGGCGGGCCCAGGATCCAAGGGGATTTGCAGGGCGACGGATGTTCGATCGGCGGACCAGCGTACATCGAGCGCTCCCGCCTTGGCGTCGAGGTGACCCCGCGCCCGCAGCTCGTCGAGCAACTTGCCGCGCAGGGTGCGGGCGCTGGACGCGACGTAGACCGGTGGACCCTGTCCGGCGAGTCCGGTGCGCGGCGCCCTGTAGAACGACGCCAAATCGCCGGGCAGCAGGTCATCGGCTCCTGTGCGCGCAGCTCGCCCGTGCAAGGCCGTGAAGCCTGGGAAGTCGAACTCCTCGACCACGGTTTGTTGGCCTTCCACGACTTGGAATACCAGGCGGGGACTGTCTTCGCTCCTGTCGACGTCGAAGGTGACCTGGGCGTCAGGGTATCCCTGCGAGATGTAGTGCTGGACGAGCGCGTAAGCCGCATCGTCGGCGTAAGCCTGGCTGAAGTCGGACTCTCGCCAGTCCATTAGGTCGAGCCTGATCGCCTTGGCCAAGGCGCGATCGGTCAAGCGATCGTTGCCCTCGATCGCGAGACTGAATCCGTCGGTGGACGGCAGGCCTACGACACGGTCGAGGACTCGGCATGCGCTGAGTCCCAAGGCGATCGCGACGGAGCCTGCGAGCCTGGCGAACCTCATCGCAGGCGCACCACCAGCCGCAGGCCAAAGTTCACGTCTTCATAGCGGTCCCGCTCCGCAACGACATACCAGGCCCGGTCATCAACGCGCTCCTCATCGGTGATCCGATAGCTAGCCTCCAACGTGCCGAGTCCAGAGCGACTGACCTCCTGCCCGCTGACGATCTCCAGTCGATCCAGCCACGACTCGTTGCTGTTGAGATCGCTGCCCGACCAGCGGGACAGCAGGTCTTTGGCGAGATACACCGTGAGCGTGCGAGCGGCGGAAAGTCCGACGGGGGAGCCCTCCTCGGGCAGTTGGCCTGAGAGAAGCAGCAGCAGAACCTGGTCGACCGGTAGGGCGGGACTGCTCGAGAGATCGACCTGGGGGGCGTCTAGGTCGCCCGTGGCCCGCATGGTGATGTCGTAGCCGGCCAGGCGAGCTTCGCCGTTCACGTCGAGCTGCGGCGCCAGGGGGTGCGCGGGGTCGAAGCGCACCAGACCCCCGGTCAGCCGCAATTTGCCCCCGGGTAGCTTGATCGCGCTGGGATCGAGGAACAAATCGCCTGTTGGCACGAGCCCACTGCCGGGGCCCTCGAGCCGCAGGGATCCCCGCAGGCCTCCGCTGGCGACGTTGGACTGGAACTGGATGGGCTCGACGGTCTCCACGCGCACGTCGACCAGCAGCTTGCTCAACGCACCCTGTTCGGCGAGCACGAGGGCCACCGCCTTGCGACGCGTGGGCGGCCCACCCCGGCCGCGCAGGAGGCCTAGGAAATCGAGGTTCTCGCGCAGGTGCACGCGGCGCAGTCCTAGCGTTCCAGTGAGCTGGGGTTCCTGCACTGGTCCCTGCAGCTGCAGATCCATGTCGGCTCGCACGCGGGCGTCGGTGTCGCGCAGCAACAGGACCTCCTCGCCCTCTAGCTCAAGCTCCCACTCGCCGCCCTCCTCAAGCCCGGCGGTGCCGCTCAGGGCGAAGGGTCCCGAACCCATCTGACCGCTGAACCGCTCGATGGTGAGGGTGCGCCCAAGCAGGGTCGCGCGTCCCTCTAGTTCATCCATGGGGGGCAGTCCAGCAAAGCGCGCCGCGGCATTGGAGAGCTGCATGCTGGCACTGCCCTGTGGGTGGACCAGGGTGCCTTCGAAATCAAAGCTGGCCTCGAGTTCCCCCGAAGCCCGCACGATGGTGGGGCTGGTGCTGGCGAGCCAGCCCAGCTCTTCGGCGTGCAGCTGCCCGGCGAGCCGCAGGGGCAGGTCGCTCCATGCGGGTGGCTTGGCCAGGAGAGCGGGCCAGTCCGAGGTGATCCAGGTCGCTCCCTTCGCCACCAATTTGCCTCGCTTCGCGTTCAGCTCAGAGCTCAGAATCTCGACCTTGCCGTCGCGCCAGACCAGGTTCGCCTCGACATCCGCGGGGGCGTCCCCAAACCACCCGTGTAGGCGACCGCCGGCGGCCGTCAAACGCGTGGCCCGCAGGACGAGGCTGGAGTGCACGTCGCGCCAGCTGCCCTGCAGGCGCACAGTGCCGCTCGCGCCCTCAAGGGTCTGGCCCGACCCGAGGCTGGCGGGGAGCGCGAAGGGGGCGCCTGCGGGCCAGGCGAGCTTCGCGATCAAGTCGATCGGACCGGCGGGCAGCAAGTCCTCGGGCTGGACTCCATCTGGATCCAGTGGGGCGCTGCCGCTCAGCTCAAGGATGGGCGCATCGCCGGGGCCGAGCGCTACGCGCTTGAGGAGGATCCGCCGATCGGCGACTTCGGCGAGAAGTTTGGCCGGGGTCGGGGGCAGAACTCCGGGAACCGAGACCTCGGGGGAAGAGAGGTCCACCCTCCACGCTCCTGGTGAGATCCCCAGGCTGCCGTTTAGGGCTTCGACCCTGGTCTCTGCAGGCGCGATCCCGACAAGCCATGGTGAGAGTGCCAGGTTGCTTGCGCGCAGCTGAAGCCCACTACCCGAGGGGCCGGGCTGCAGGCCGACTTCGAGGACGCCGCGGCCCTTGAGACGCAGGCTCTCGAAGGCGATGCCGTCCGGTCCGCGCTCGAGGAGCGCCGGGCTGGCGAGCGCGAGCTCATCCCCGCCGCGACGCAGCACCAGCTCGCTGAGCACCAGGCTGGGGCTGCGGCCATAGCCGGCGAGTCGCAGTCGATCGATGGCGTAGCCGCCGTAGGAAACGCCCTCGCCGTCGAGCTCGATCTGGCCGCCCGGATGGAGCAATTCGCCTTCAAGGCGCAGCGACCCGCGCAGCTGACCAGCGAGGTTTGACCAGCCAAAGAGCTTGCCAGCTGCGGTGAGGTCGGGAAGGTCGAGTGCGGCATCGACCTCGATTTGGCGCAGGCTACCGGGGGGCGCGGCGAGGTCGATCCAGCCTGCGCTCCAGCTAGCGCTGCCTTGGCCCGCGCCAATGTCGAGACCGCCGTCCCCGAGGGCCAGCCGACCTGCGGAAAGCACGCCATTCAGTTGGAGGCGATGGGCTGGCGGCTGGGCGTCCGGCTGCAGGGCGAGCAGTGCGGGGAGATCGGTTGTGTCGATGTGCACGGAACCGGTCGCATCGCCAAGCGCAGTACCTGTCCTCAAGGCTGCTGCGGGGACGAAGACGCCGTCTGCGCGGAGCTCACCTGCCTGCCCTTCGATCTCTAGCCGCTTCACGCGCAGGCCGGCCGGTTCCCAAGCGCCCAGCGCCTCGAGCGAACCGAGCGGGCGCCCGTTGAGGGTGAGGTCCTGGGAAAGGGCGCGACCGCCCAGTCTCCAGCCGTCACTTTCTTGATTCGCCTGCAGCTCGAGCTGCGCCAATCCGCTGGCGGCAGGTGCGTCCTTCCAGAATGGCTCCAGGTCGAGTTCGGCCAGTCGCAGGTCCTTCGCGCGCAGGGTGGCCCGGGCCCGGTGATCCACAAACGCCAACTCCAACCGAGTCACATCCGCCGGCAGGCCCAGGCTGGCGGAGAGATGGGCCTCGCCGAGGGCGCTGGCGCGCAGGTCTAGCTCGTCGACGACCAGCCATGGCGCGCCATCCACCGACACCTCACCCTCGACGAGCGCTGAGTCCCAAGTGGCGTTGACCTGGAGGTCGACCTGGCTGCGTCGCTCCGGCGCCTCTGCGGGGCCCGTCTCCTGGACAAGGCCAGGCGCGTCCAGGGTGATCGCCTGGGGCTGGGTTCCGGGACCGATCGCGAGGATTGCGTCTTCCGCCCGCCAGGTGCGCTCGTCCGTGCGCAGTTCGAGACGAATGTCTGCGATGCTCACCTGGGGCAGCGCCAGCGGAAACTCGGGCAAGCGAAAGGGAACCCCCGTCGCTGGGCTCTTTGAGTCGGCGTCGAGCCGCAGGGTCATGCCCTGGACGTCGATGTTCTCCAGGCCCTTGAGCCCGCTCCGCGCAAGTTCGATCAGGCGGTAGTCGGCCCGCGCACGCTTGATCCTTAGGGAGCGCAATGGGCCGGGAATTCCGTCCCGCGGAACGAGCGCGACGTTTTCGAGCTCAAGGCTGGACCAGAGGCTGCCTCCGATATCACCGACCTCGAGGGCATAGCCGGCGGCGAGCGCCCGGCGTTGCGCCCAACCCTTGGCCAGGGGGACGAGCGTCCAGCTCCGCGTCGCGTAGAGCAGAAGTGGCGCAAGAAGCAACGAGCCCAACAGCCAGGGGGCGAGGCGTCGCAGGCGGCGCGGCCGGAGAGGGTGGTTCACAGGAGCGGGAGAGGGCTGCACGGCCATAGGCCCTGGTGGGCCGCATTCCGAGGCCCACAACCTACTCTTCGAGCTACCTGCCGTGATTCATACAGGGGCGATCGATCCAGGGCGCGACAGGCGGGCCCTGGGTCCCGCGAATGGGGCTCAAGGGGCCGGGTTGGCGCATCCTGGGCAGCGCTCGGGCCCGGCCTGGTGGGCCCTCCCTCTCGGTGGGCGGGCTCCACTGGCCGGGGAAGACGTGCGGCGGACTCAGTCCGGCTCGCCGTCGAGGACGATGCTGCGCTCTTCTTCATCGCCGAGCGTAACCTTCTCGCGGGCGTTGGCCACCGCATCCCCGCCTATGGCGGCCAGCGAAACGGTCCACTCCCCTGGGTTCATGCCCTCGAAGATGGCCCGGCCACCGCCGGCCCTCTGCATGAGGGGCTCGCCCTTCGCGGGCGTGGCCATCACCATGGTGGAGGGATCCGCTGCGTCGTCGAGAACGACCGTCAGGCGGGCGCCGCGCTTGAGAACCAGGTCGACGCCGGACCGACTCTCGTTGGTGTACATCTCGGGGGTCGTGAGCTCGGCAGGCGCAAAGCCATCGGCATTGGCTCGCACCACCAGCGCTCGATCGGGATCGACGCCCTTGAGTTCGTACCGACCGTCCTTGTCGGTTTTGACAGCACCGGGGGTCGGCATGCCGAGCGCGCCGTTGACGCTGAAGCCGATCCGGAACGAGGAAGAGCCTTCCTTTTCTTCACCGACGCTGACCTCAGCGCCCGCAACCGGTTCGCCCTGCGTATCGAGGATGCGGCCCTGGAGAATGCACACCGAGAGATCGAGATCCATCTTGTTGGATCCCTCCTGGATGAACACCTCGTATTCCTGGGGCATCGCCCAGTCGGGGTGGGTGACCCGCAGGTTGTAGAGCCCCACCTCGACGCCGTTCAGGGTATACCGACCCTTCGTGTCGGTCTTCTCCGATGCATCTCCTGTTCCCCCGAAGCTCAGGGATCCGACGCTGTCCATCACATCGCGCATGGTCCGTTCCCTCTCGCTCAGGGATTCGTCAACGCGCATCAGCTTCAAGCGCGCCCTGCGGACCGGCTCGCCCTGGGACAGGACGGTACCGGTCAGCGAACCGCTGGGCATCAGGGTCAAAGTCGCGGCCGCGGTGCCGCCTTCGACCACGTTGACCGTGGTCCAGTCGCTGAAGTCCTCCTCATCCGTGGTGCTTGCAAACACCATAGAGATGCCGCCTGTCTCTTTCTCCGCGAGTCGAAAGTGGTGCTGTCCAGGGGCGACATTGTCGAGCTGGATGCGGCCGTCGCTGTCGCTGGTGTGCTTGCCGCGCTGGCCGTTCTGTTCCACTCGAACGCTGGGTGCTGGATTCCCGTCCGAGGTCAGAACACTGAGGATGATGGTTCCACCCTTTGATAGGACGACGACGTGTTCGGGAGAGCCCGTGCGCGGCAGCGGAATGTCCTTCTCGACTGACGTTGCGTAGCCCTTGGCCGTTACCGTCAGGGTGCCGGTGGGCTTGTCGGGCAGCGCGATTCGGCAGAGGCCTTCGGCGTCCGTCACCGCCTCGTCCGCTGGTTTTCCTCGGCCCAGGATTTGGTCTAGGTCGGGTATGTTGCTGCCCTGGCTGTCGGTGGAAACGGAAACGCTGACGCTTCGAACGGCTACGCCGCTTGGCCGGCTACCGCCGCCAATGGTCATGGGGCTTGCTCCCGGGCCGGCGAGCTGCACCTTGGCGCCCTCCAGGGCTTGTCCATCCGCGGATTCGACGCGCACGACCAGCGATGCGGTGGGGGTGAGCTGCACGAGGCCTAGGTTCACCTCTCCCTCGGCCGGAATGGAGGGGCTCAGCTCTTCGCTGCGGTACCCGGGGGCGGTCAGCTTGACGGTCAAAATCGCGGGGGGATCGCTCGGCCGCAGTGGGGAGACCTGCACCTCGCCGGCGGGGTACTTGCTCCTCTGCTGAGAGGGCATCCGAATGATGGAAGCCGACCCACCGCTGGCCCAGCTGTGCTGGACGTCGACGTCCTCGATCGGCTCGCCTGTCTTGGCGTCGACCACGGTGAAGCTCAGGCTTGCGCCGTTCTGGTAGGCGAGCTGCACGTTGCTACCCCCGGCGACGGCGATCACCTTTTCGCTGCAGGTCTCGGTGTCGAAGCGGCTGGACTTCGACTGAGAGGCCCAGACCGAGTAGGTGCCGCCCGCCTGCAGGCCGGTGAGCTCAAAGGTGCCGTCCTGTTCGACGTCGGCGCTGCGTTCGGCGCTGGGTCCCAGTGAGAGGAAACCGGAACCGGATTTTTGCCCTCCGGTTTGCCGGGGCTCGGCGAAGACCTGGACGGTTCCATCAGCGTCGCCTTGGATCCCTTCGATGCGGCCCACGATGGAGGCGGACTCCGGCATCAGGAGCGTTTCGTCCAGGGTGTCGCCAACTCGGCCCTCGGCGACGTGGACAAGCCTGGGGTGTTCGGGGTGAGCGACGGTCAGCTTGACCTCACCGGGCGACTCGTGAGCCAATTCAAAGCGGCCCTTGTCGTCCGTGAGCGCGCCGTGGTCGCCGGCCATGAGGGAGGCGGCGCGGGAGTCGAGGCGTGAGCTGAGAAGGGCCGCAGACAACAGGCTGCGCTCACCGGGAATCTCCCGTACGACCAGCGCGTCAGCGACCGGATTGCCGTGAAAGTCGAGGACCGTTCCGCCGATGATCATGCCGGGGTCCAGCACCAGGTCTCCGAGGTCCTGCCCGGCGGCTGGGTGATGCAGCACCTGGTAGCCGGCGAGGCGGACGATCACCTCATGGGCGCCGGAACCCGTGGCCTCTGCGATGCGGAACCTACCTTTGGCATCGCTGACCGCGGAGCCGAGTTCCTTGGACTGTCGGCCGAGAACCACAGTCGGGGAGTTGGAGCTGCGCGCAAGGCTGACCTCGGCGTCGGCAAGGGGGGCGCCGGAGGCGGTGACAACGCGGCCAAAAGGGCCAGCACTCCCCCCGGCCACTGCCTCCATTCCGGATTCTTCGCCGCTGGCGATCCGCGCCACACCTCGCTGGCCTTGCGCCTGGGAGGCCTCGATCAACTCCCCGGGCTGACCGCCGGGTGCCGCTGCTTGCCTAGCGGGCATGGCGGCCGTGGGGGAAAGGGAGTCCCCTTGCGCAGGCTCTGCGGGCTCCCGCAGGAACACCAGGGCGAGGACCGCGAGGGCGGGAATGAGCAAGAGGGCGGCTTTCATCGTGGCATCCTAGGGAGGACATGGCCGAGGCGAACCTCGGGGCTTGGTATCGCTGGCGCCAGCTCTTCGCCGGCGCGGGGATTGCCCTTCTCGCTTTGCAAGCCCCATGCCATCGCGCCGGGGTCCTCCGGATGGCGGGGGAGTCCCCAGCTGGGAGATCTCTCCAGTCGGAGGTCCCCATACCGGGAGATTCGCCCGGGTTCGATCGGCTAGGGCCGCTTGAGCGTGACCGTGAGCCGTGGCTCCTTGGAGAGCGGGGGCCATTTCATCCGCTGGAAGGGCTGGAAGCCCGGGGCTCTGACCTCGAGGCTATGGAAGGTGCCAGTCTTGTCTGCTTCGGAGAGCGGCAGCTCACCCCTGGGGCCGAGTTGGGCGGGCTTGCCGTTGACCAGCACCACGGCGTCCGCGACCGCCTGGCCGGCTTCGTCCTCGATGATGAGGAACGGAGTCCAGCTGCCATAGGGCGGTAGGTTCACGTCGGCGAAGAAGACCCCGGGCGCGGCCTCGATGAAGTCCTCGTGGGTCCCCAGCACGGGCCCGGCGGAGGAGCCCCAGAGGATCCACTCGAAGCGACGTTCGCCAGGGATGCCTTCGAGGACGGGCTCACCGTTCGCCGTACGAAATTCCAGGGGCGGCCCGCCGTCGAGGGGGTGGGTGCGCACCTCGTAACGCGTGTAGTCGGACTTTTCCCCTTGGCTAACCCGAAAGCCCAGGCCCGCGGCGAGGCTGTACTCCCGGAGGCGGATGAACTGATCGCCGTCGTGCTGGCCGCCAATCTCGATGTCGAAGAGGCGATTGGGGTCATCGACCCGAGCGCTTAGCCGACCGTATGGGACTCCTTCGATTTCGAAGGTACCGCTGCGTTCGTCATCCGCAGCGTCAAGCCAATGGTCCATTCCTGTTCCACAGATCAGAGAACCAACGACGTGATGAACCCGCCAGACACGGGGCTTGGGACCGTCCAAGTTGATCACTAGATCGAAACTACGGGGCGAGCCTTGCCGCTCAATCGCGAGGCTGCCCCGGACCGTACGCGTTTCCTCAATGAGTGCTAGGTCGAGCTCAACCCGCTGTTCCTTTCCGGCTTCGACGCGGACGGATGTTTCAACAAGCTGATGGCTGCGCGACCAGGCGCGAACAAGGTAGGGGCCGGGGGGGAGCTGCTTCCAAACACCCGCAGGCCTTCCGTGCTCCTTGGCGAACACAGCGCCGGAGGCATCCGCTGCGACCAGTTCAAGGAGGGGGTGTTGGAAGCCAAAGGGAGAGGGCGGGGCATCGGGTGGTTCGAGCCGCACGCTGAAGGCGATGGTCCCGGTTTCCACCATCGTGACTTCGAGGGGCCCGTTGGAGCGTCGGTACTCGACGGGTGCACGGCCCTCCAGCATTCCATCGGGAGATCGAAGGACCAACTCGAGGGGGATGTCCGGCTGGGGATGCACCTGGGGTAAGGGTGGGCGAATCCACAGACTCCCGTCGTCGCGGCGGCGCAGGATGGTTCGGTAGTACGGATAGGTAGGGCCCGGACTGGAGAGCGCCTCGTCCAGCGCCCCGTTCCCGCGTTTGACCTGCATGCTCGCGGATAGGGTCGTTGGATCCGAAGGCACCCTTCCGATGAGCCTGAGATCGATCGTAGGCGCGGCCAAGAAGCGGAGCTCTAGCGGGTTGGACTCAGGCGTACCCAGCACACACTGCACTTGCGCCAATTGGGGTCTGGGGCCGCCATCCAAGGTTGAGATCGCGAGCAGGCCGCCGCGGATGTTGCCTTCCGTCGTGAAGGTGCCGTCCTTGTCCGTTTCCACGACCTGGACTAGGACCTCCTTCGACCAGCGCTCTCTACCGCCTGGCCCCAACGAGAAACGCAGCTCGGGGATGGGCTCACCCGTTGCCGCATCCAAGGCGATGCCAGAGACTCGGGACTCTCGGGTTTTGGCGACTTCGATGCGAACCTCCTCCTCCCCGCGGATTTGCGCGTCGCTGAGCCAAGTTTTGCGGGAGAGCACCCGCCAGTCCGGCCCAGTCCGGACGATCGCCGCGGCCATTTTGAGAGGCCTTATGGGTTCCAGGCGGAAGCTTCCGTCCGAACCCGTGGTGATCGTCCGGCTGGAATGCTTGCCCAGGTTGAACCAGACGACGGAACCGGGCTTCCCAAGGCCCGTGCGCACGTCGATGACTTTCCCGTAGATGCTGGGAAGGCCAGCCGAGGGGCGCTCTAGGGGCATCTTGGTGTCGGCCCGCAGGCGCTCCTCCTCGACCTTTCTCACGCTCGCATTGCTCGCATTCTGAAGGACTGCTGCCGAAGCTCCACCGGCTAGATCCTGCTCGTCAGCGATCGCTCCGCCGGGAGCTAGGGGCGCGGTGGAGGCGGCATCTCGGCAACCGAGAAGAATCGCCCCGAGGGTCAACAGGAAGGCTTGCACGCTGCGCATTTGGGATCGAACGTAACCGTGCCGGCCCGAATGACGCAAACCCAAGGACCCGCAGAACCATGCTGTGCTGCCCACCAGGGGGCTAGGAACGGGTGCCGGCCGCCTGTTCCGTCTCGCTTGTCGCCACCAGGAGCGCCGGGAGGAACCAAACGTCCGCCAGGAATGCAGCGGCGAGGGTGACCGCCACCAGGAGGCCGAAGCTGGTCACGATGGGGATCGACGAGGTGAGTAGGAGGCTGAAGGCCGCGATCAAGGTGAGGGTGGTCATGGAGATCGCGGGCAGGGTGCGGTGCACCGCTACGCGCGCGGCCTGCTCGCCGACGTGCCCGGCCCTGCGGGCGAGCTGCCATTGGGCTAGGACGTGGATGGTGTCATCGGCGGCGATGCCAAGCGCGAGGGTGAGCGCTGTCAGGCTCGATAGATCTGCTCCGCCGCCGGTGAGGGTCAGGCCAGCGGCGGAGGCGGCCACGGGGAAGACGTTGGGGATCGCGCTCGCGAGGGCCATGGAGCTGGAGCGGAACGCGATGCCTAGGGTGACGAGGATCAGTAGCGCAGCTACGCCGAGGCTGATCTTGAGCTCCCGGGCGACGCGCTCGGTGGTCTCGAGGTGGGCGACGTGATAGCCGCCGAGTGTCAGACGCAGGCCAGGTTCCTCGACGACCTGGAGCTGGGCCCGCACGCGCTGGAAGGCGGGTACGAGCGAAGCGGTACCGGCGTCTTGCACGCGCGCGTGGACGAGCGCTGAGCGCAGGTCCAGATTGACGAAGGGGCGCAGCCAGAGTTCGGGAAGAGCGCTTAGGGCGAGCGGCGCCGCCGCCCTGACGAAGGGGCCGCCGCCGGCGGCGATGGACTCCACCAGCTGGGCAGGACCCACCCCTGCGGAAAACGCGGGCTCGGCGGCGAGGATGCGAGCAGCCTTGTCCGATGCGGCGAGAACGCTCGCTAGGGGAATCGACTCCTCCCAGTCCATGCGCACATGAAGGGGGAACACGCCGCCCAGTTTGGCGTCGCTGCGCTCCAGGATCTGGACGGCCTCAGAGCCCCGCGCAAGGTCGTCGCGTACGCGCTTGTCGACGCTGAGTTGGGAGGTGATGCCCAACAGGGTCAGGGTCAGAATGCCGGCGGCTGCGGCGGTCCGGCGTGGGTGGCCCAGGGTGGCCTTGAGCGCCTGATCGATCCCCTTGAGCCGAAAGGTGCGCGGTTTGGTTTGCGCGAGCCCGCCGCCCAAGGGGGTGTGCGCAAGGCAGGGGATCACGAGCAGGACGCAGACGAAGGTGAGCAGAGTTCCCAGCGCGCAGGACAGTCCGAACTGCACGACGACCGGGTTGCTGGCCAGGACTAGGGAGCCGAAGCCGATGGCCGTGGTCACCGAGGTGAGGTAGCAGGGCCAGGCGAGCTCCCGCGCAGCGAGCACGGCGCTGGCCCCCGGGCTCCGCGCCTTGCCGCCTTCGTGCTGAGCCCTTGCGGCGGCGATGACCAGGTGGAGGGAATCGGTGAAGCCGATTGTCAGCACAAGCAGTGGCAAGACGACGCCCGTGAAGCCTTCGGCGGCGAGGCCGATGCGGCGCGAGAGTCCGATGGCGACGAGGACTCCTACGATGGGGCCGGAGCCGGCGAGCAGCACTGCGAACAGGTTGCGGAAGGCGGCGGCGGAAATGACGAGGACCAGCAGGACGCCCAGGCCGGTGTAAATTGCGCGCTCGCGGCGAAAGGCCGCGGACTGGGCGCGGATGACCGGGCCTCCGCCGGTCACTCCGGCCTCCCACACCTCGCCCAAGCCGGCGCCTTGGAGAGCATCACCGGCGATCCCGTTCACCGCTTCAACCCACTCCGAGGGGTAGGTTAGATCCTCGCTCCAATCCGCCAGGATGAACGGCAGTAGATAGCCCCCGGGCGAGGTGAGGAGGGGGCCGGCAAGGGGGTGATCCAGGGTGCTGAGCCCGTCCGCGAAGTCGGCGCTTGGCACATCCCGCGGCGTGACGACTTGATCGATCCAGGGCTCTGCTTCGACCGCGGCCTCAACGGCTTCGAGGGCGCGCAGTGCGCCGTCCGTCGCATCGACTGGCCCAAAGAGCGCAATCCACCCGATGCGCTCCCCGAGACCGAAGCGATCCGATGTCTCAGCGGCCTGATCCCACTGGCTGTCGCCGGTCCAGGGGCTCTCCGGCGCCTCGCCAAGCAGCCCCGGTAGGGCCAGCGCCAGCAGCACGCCGAGCACGACCGCCGCGAGGCGCGGACGTCCGGCGAGGGCAGCGACAAGTCGGCTCATGGGAGCTGGTCGTAGCACAGCTCGCACCAACGACCCAGTGCGTTTTGGTGCTTGAGTTGCAGTCTTGGAGCAGCCTCCTGGGAATTCCCCATCTCGCGTTCTTTTGGGGCCTCCTGCGCGAAACCGTGGAACCTCGTTTCTCTACAGTCCAGTGATGGCACTGGACTCAAGTATGAGCGGCCGATGCAAGGCCGGGCAGTTCGCCCTGTGTGCTCTTCTCTGGTTTGTGGCCGGGTGCAGTGGGAGTTCCGCGCGGACGGCGGGTCTCGAGCCTGATGGAGAGCAGCTTCCGCTGGCGTCCCCGGGTTTCGGGGGCACGGTCGACCTCGTCCGTAGCGATGGGCCGCGTGAAGAAAGAGCGATCGAGTCTTCCAAAACCCCTGTCTCGCCTGTGGAGGGCCTGCCCCTGGGCGGAATTCTCGTCAACGCTTCGGGGCATCCCTTGCCGGGCGTGGAGCTGCTCGTTCTGGTGAGCGAAGAACTCACGGGCTTCATCGGTAGCGAGGGCGGGAACAGGCGCGTTTACGCAGAGGTGCCTTACGTGCGCAAGCGTCTGGTTCACTGCCGGTCGGGTGGGGCGGGCGAGTTTCTTGCGGAGGGTTTGGAGCCCGGTTCCTACGGAGTACTCACGCGGGATCCGGTGAATCGCCACTGGCGCAACCTGGCGGAGCCACTGCTTGCAGCAGGCAAGGAAGATCACGTGGTCATTCTCCCGTCCCGGCGCCTGCGGGTTCGAGTGGTGCAAACCGATGGGACCTTCGTTCCCTTCGATCCGCGCATTCGGCCTAAGGCGAAGTTGGAAGATGGTGTTTGGAAGCCGCTTGGCGAAGCGCTGCGAGTGGCATTCGGCCCGGCCGTTCCCGTGCGGGGTCCGCAGGGGTCCTTCCATGACTTCGGGGATGGCAGCGGTCCGCCTCCGCTTTGGTACGAAACGGGAGACCACACGGTATGGGAGGTCAGTGTTCCCCATGGGGAGTTCGTGCTGCTGGCGGAGTCGTTGGTCCGACCTGTCGTGCAGATGCGGGTCGCGATGCCATCGGACATCGACTTCATGGAGCGGGTGCTCCAGCTGCCGGATGCGTGCGAGCCGGGCTTGCTGGTCGTCGAGGCGAGCGATCCATCCGGTGGGCAGGCGATCCCGGAGTTTGCGATCCGCTTCGGCCGTGAGCTCGGTCCCGAACTCCAGCTGCCCGGTTCCTTTCCGCGCTCCATGGAGGCTGCCGCCGGTGCCTTGCGAGAGTCGTTCCTGTTGGCGCCTGGCAGCTATTCAGTGACCTTGGAACCCATGGGGCTTGAGGACTCCAGCGCAGTCCCGCCCGCGGGCGTCACCCGGTCCTTCACTCTCGCGCCGGGCGGCCTGGCTCAACTCGTCATGGACTTCGAGGTGCGCAGTTGTGTGCGCCTTCTAAGTCGCGGGCGACCCAACGACGGGCCTTTACACCTTGTTGACCGGAACTCCGGCGAGATCGTCCATGTCCACCACTACGGAGGGTCACAGGAGAGCCATTTTATGGGCTATCCCGAGGTTTTCCTCCGCCCGGG
Source organism: uncultured Planctomycetaceae bacterium (assembly GCA_964459495.1). Lineage (GTDB taxonomy): Bacteria > Planctomycetota > UBA1135 > UBA1135 > CAYWNK01. The sequence continues at coordinate 9,998 of CAYWNK010000030.1, read as the reverse complement.
TTCCTACCGCCTCGAAGGTCGGATCGGAGCCAAGGGGTATTCCCTGGATTTTGAGCTTGCCCCTGAGCGGGCGGTGTATGCGGGGTGGTGGCACAAAGAGGGTGCCGGCTGGAATCTCCAGGAGGTCCAGGTGGATTTCAGAGACTAGTCCGTGACCCCCAACGTGACCCCAGCCGGAACGTAGAGGCCCGACCGGCTCAAGGCTGGGCCTTTCTCGGTACAGTGGAACACCAATCCATGCACTCAGATCGCACCAACTCTGGACCCAAGATGCTTGTCGTGGGCGTGATTGCGCTCCTGTTCTGCCTTGGGCATGCCTGCGGGCCGGAGCCCGAGCGCGTCACCGGGCTGATGCCCGAGGGGCGTGACTTGGGCGAGGCCAAGTCGGTGCAAGAAGCAGTGCTTGCCAATGGCTTGGGCGTCGACGCCAAACCCGCCGTGATGCGGGTCGTGAACAAAGCGGAAGAGGTGTTGGCAGAAGTCGACGTCGTGCCCACGGCTGGCTTCTCCTTCCGCGTCACGATGGACAGCCGCACCAAGCGGCTCGGTGTGCCGCTGAAGTTCGGTGTTGGCTCAAGTCGCCCGGGACCGGCGGGCGACGCGATGCTGGATTCGGATCCGGTGCACCAGGGCGTACTGGAGTCGGGGGAGTCTTTCGAGGCGACCCTGGAGTTCGATGCCCGCGCGACCAAGCTTTGGGTGCGCGTTGAGGAACCTGGCAAGGCGCAGATCAAGTCGCTACGCACGATCGGCGAGGGCAGAACCAACCTCAGTCTGCAGGCCAAGACCGGCGCTACGGCGCGGGGGGTGGTCGTGAGCGCGGACGGGGTTCCACCGAGCAACGGGCGTCCGAGGTTGTATCCCGATAAGGGCAAGCAACTCGGCGGGCGGATGCAGGGCGACGGACGCTTTGAGGCGCACTACTCGGGCTCGGGCAAAGGCCGCGTCAGCATCGATGCGCTAGAGCAGGGCGCGGCAGAGCTGGAAATCGAAGGCTTGGACAGCGAGAGTCCGCCCCAGGATCTGGTGATCGAGCTTCAGCCGGGGGAGTCCCTGGGCGGCGTGCTCGTCGATGGCGACGGGCGGCCCGTGCCGGGCACCAAGGTGCTCGTGATCAACGAGGCGAAGCTCAAGAACTACAAAGGTCGCAAGACCAACGTCACATCGCGCTACCGGGGCGTAGAGCCAGGCGGCCGGGAGGGCGACTTTGGCGTGACCGACGCTAGCGGGCGCTTCGAAGCCCAGGGTCTGGAGCCCGCGGACTACTACGTGCTCGTGATGCCGGAAGGCTCAACCAGATGGGGCCTGCTCGAGGAGGAGCCCAAGCGCTCGGGCCGCGTGGACTACACGTTTCCCATGGAAGCCCGAAGGTTGCGCGTGAAGTTGGCGCGGCCGGAGGGGGGCTTTGCCGAGTTCGATCCGTCGCGCTCCTACCGGGCCCAGACCGGAGAGGACGTGCTACGGCCTTTGCAGGAGGAGCTGCGGGTTGTTCTTCATCCTCTGGGGGATTCGAACAACGGGAGCTCATTTCGCGCGCGCTGGCACCCGACCGGGGATCCGACGGTGTGGGAGGTCAGCTTGGCGGCCGCCGTACGCTACAAGCTGGAGGCGGCAAGCCTGCGGCGCCCGGCCGCCAGCGTGGAAGTCGACTTTCTCCCCACCGAGACCATGCGCGAGCAGGTGCTGAAGCTCTCGCCGCTCATCCAACCCGGCAGGCTGCAGGTCACCGTCATCGATCCTCCAGGGTCGGAAAGCGTGACTGGCTACGGCTTTTATCTGCGGGTAGACGATTCACCCAACCTTCCGTCGGTTTCCTACATTGCACGGCTCCATGGCACAGAGGGGGAGCCCTTCGACGCGAAGTTTGAGCTGCCCCCGGGCCGGTACTCGATCGTCGCGAAGCCGCAGCGCAAGGGCTCGTATCGCGGAAGTCAAGTCATCTTGCCATCGAGTGCTAGCCAATGGGTGGACGTGGTGTCGGGTGGCAGTCAGGTCTTGACCCTGGAGACCGAGGCCCGGGGGCTTGTGCGACTGAAGTGCCTGACCGCGCGCTCCTTTGAGGCGGTCGAGTTCCATGACAGGCACTCGGGGGAACTGCTCGCGACCTTCGATGAATTCGGAGGCTCGAGCTGGCGGGCTGACTACCAGTTCCTAGCGCCCGGTGACTATCGTCTCGTTTCTGGCGTTGGGCACGAGGCGACGAGTTTTGACTTCGATCTGTCCCATGGGGAAAGCCTGGACCTGACCTGGAGCAAGAACCCTGAGCCCCCCGCAGACGGGGTGCCCTCTGGGATCTGGAAGAGCGGCAAGACGCGCTGACCTCCATTTGGGCGCCTACCTCACCCTCTTCGGAACGTCGTTCCTTTCAGCGACGGTGCTGCCCGGTGCGTCGGAGATCGCGCTCGCCGCGCTTCTGTACAAAGGCTATGACCCCTGGGTCCTGTGGGGGATCGCGACCTTCGCGAATTCCCTGGGTTCGCTGGTGAATTGGGTGCTCGGTCGCTACCTGCTGCACCACCAGGACAAGCGCTGGTTCCCCATTCAGCCCGACCGGCTTGCCACCGCCGAGCGCTGGTTCGAGCGCCGCGGAGTCTGGGCCTTGACGCTCGCTTGGGTTCCGGTGGTGGGGGACGGCCTGACCTTTGTGGCGGGACTGCTGCGCACGCCGCTGATGGTGTTCCTAGGGCTGGTGGCGGTGGGCAAGGCAGCGCGCTACGCAGTTGTCGTCCTGCTTCTGCCCTGGGGCTAGCGAGCTAGCGCGGGACTCGAATGCTCTCCACCAGCTGTTGCAGCTCTTCGCTGGGGGGCGGAGTCAGTTTGGCGACGGTGATACCAACCCCAAAGTTCACCAGCATGCCCAGGCTGCCGATGCCCTCGGGCGAGATCCCGAACCACCAGCGCGAAGGCCCCCCAGGGGCCGTGTCGAGGAACTTGAACCACACGATGTAGGCGGCGGTGAAGGTGATGCCCGAGACCATGCCGGCGACGGCGCCTTGGCGGTTCATGCGCTTCCAGAAGATGCCCAGCACGATGGCGGGGAAGAAGGACGAGGCCGCGAGCCCGAAGGCAAAGGCCACGACCTGGGCCACGAAGCCCGGGGGATAGATTCCGAGCAGGCCGGCGAGGAACACGGCGGCGGCGGCTGCGATGCGCGCCGCGAGCAGCTCGCCGCGCTCGGAGATGTTCGGGCGCAGGCCGCGCTTGAGCAGGTCGTGGCTGATTGCGGTCGAGACCACGAGCAGCAGGCCGGCCGCTGTGGAAAGCGCTGCCGCGAGGCCGCCGGCCGCCACCAGGCCGATGACCCAGTCCGGCAGGCCTGCGATCTCGGGGTTGGCGAGAACCATGATGTCCCGGTCCACGTACAGCTCGTTTTGATTGTCCGAGGGCGCATTCAGGAGCAGGCGCTCCCCGTTGGCTCCGCGCCCCGCGTCGGCGCCAGCAAAGCTGGGCTTGGGCGAGTCGTCGAAGGGCTCGAAGGCGGCTCCTTTGCGGTAGGTCACGCGGCCGTCGCCGTCCTTGTCCACCCAGGCGATGAGCCCGGTGTCCTCCCAGGTGCGGAACCAGGGGGGCAGTACGGGGCCCGAAGCCCCATCCGTTGCCAGACCGGCGGGATCGGATTCAGAGCTTGCTGGCGCGTAACGGGCACCCTCGACGGTGTGGATGAGGTTGGTGCGCGCGAAGGCCGCGACCGCGGGGGCCGCGGTGTAGAGGATCGCGATCAGGCCCAGGGCGTAGAACGCCGAAAGGCGCGCGTCGCGCACGCGCGGGACGGTGTAGAAGCGAACGATCACGTGGGGCAGCCCGGCGGTGCCGACCATCAAGGCCATGGTGATGCAAAAGACATCGATCATCGCTTTCGAGCCGTCGGTGTAGGGCGCAAAGCCCAGCTCGGCGTGCAGTCCATCGAGCTTGTCGAGCAGGCTGATCTTGGCGCCGCCAGCGATCGTGTCCCCCAGGGCTCCGGAGAGCTCCCCGCCGAAGCCGAGCTGGGGGATGGGCGATCCCGTCATCTGCAGCGAGATGAAGATCGCCGGCACGAGGAAGGCAAAGATCAGCACGCAGTACTGGGCAACCTGGGTGTAGGTGATGCCTTTCATGCCGCCGAGCACCGCGTACAGGAACACGATGCCCATGCCGACGATCACGCCGCGCTCGACGGAGACGCCTAGGAAGCGACTGAACACAATGCCGACGCCGCGCATTTGGCCAGCGACGTAGGTGAACGAAACGAAGATCGCGCAGAAGACCGCCACCTTGCGTGCCAGCCCCGAGTCGTAGCGGTCGCCGATGAAGTCGGGGACGGTGAACTTGCCGAACTTGCGCAGGTAGGGGGCTAGCAGGAGGGCGAGCAGCACGTAGCCGCCGGTCCAGCCCAGCAGGTACACCGAGCCGTCGTAGCCGGTGAACGAGATCAGACCGGCCATGCCCAGGAACGACGCCGCCGACATCCAGTCCGCGGCGGTGGCCATCCCGTTGGCGAGGGGCGGCACGCCGCCGCCGGCCACGTAGAACTCGGCGGTTGAGCCGGCGCGCGAGCGGATGGCGAGGAAGATGTAGAGGGCGAATGTCGAACCGACGATCAGCCAGGTCCAGCTGGTGACGTCCATGTCTACTGCTCCTCCACGTCGAAGCGCTTGTCGAGGCGGTTCATCAGCACCACGTAGGCGCCGATGATGGCGACGAAGCCGTAGATCGCGCCCTGCTGGGCCATCCAGAAGCCGAGCTTGAAGCCCGTGCCCGGGATGCGATGTTCGTTGAGGGGGCGGACGAAGAGGATCCCACAGCCGAAGGACACCGCGAACCAGAGGACTAGCAGGATCGCCACCGTTCGCAGGTTGGCGTGCCAGTAGGCGCGGTGCTTCTCGTGTGTAAGGGACGCGTTGTCGGGCTTGGTCATGGCAGGCAGGCTGGGGGAGGCGCACTACCGTAGCGCGGCGCTCGCATCGGCCCACAAACGGACACGATTCCCTCGGCTGGTCCTCTGGGTACCCGATCGAACGTACGATTCGAAACGGAACTCCATGATTCCGACCCATCTGGCGATGCCCGAGGGGACAGGGCATGGACTCCCCCTGCACCCTGTTCGACACCTTTGCGTCTCTCCATGCACGTCTGCTTCTCCGGCCTTGGGGCCTTTCTGCTGCTGGTGGCACCAGCGATCGCCCAGGACAGTTCGGAATCCCCGGACGCGGGCTTCCTGGGTGCTCCTGAATGGCGCGAGCACGGACCGACCACCTTCGGGGGCCGAATCGTCGATATCGCCCTGCGGGCCGATGACTCCTCCGCCGTGCTGGCGGCGAGCGCCTCGGGCGGCCTCTGGCGCACCAAGAACGGCGGCACGACCTGGAACTGCATCTTCCAATCCGAGGGCACGATCTCCATCGGCGACGTGGCCTGGGACGCGGCAGACCCGGACGTGATTTGGGTCGGCACCGGAGAGGCCAACAACCAGCGGAGCTCCTACTGGGGCGACGGCATCTATCGCACGGCGGACGGCGGCAAGACTTGGGACCACCTTGGGCTGGTGGACTCCCAGCACATCGGGCGCATCGTGCTCGACGCGAATCGCCCCGGTGTAGCGTACGTGGCGGCGCTCGGGAGCCTGTATTCGGCCAATGGGGAGCGCGGTCTCTATCGCACCGACGACGCGGGCGCGTCCTGGCGCCAGGTCCTGCACATCGATGCGGACGTGGGCGTTGTCGACGTGGCGATCGATCCGCGGGACGGCGACATAGTCTACGCGGCGACCTACGAGCGTCGCCGCCGGGCCTGGGACTTCGACGGCGCTGGGCCGGGGTCGGGCATCTGGCGATCGAGCGACGGTGGCTTGACCTGGGAGCGCTGCAAGGGCTTGCCCGAGGGCGAGATAGGACGCATCGGTCTCGCCGTATTTGCGGGCAACCCCGACACCTTGTTCGCCTGCGTCTCGGACCAGAACCTGGTCGAGGTGGCGCCCAGCTACGATCCGTCGGTCGCCCTGACCACCGAGATCGAGGACGGTGCGGTCCGGGTCAAGCGGGTCGCTGGTGGCAGTGGTCCGGAGCGTGCCGGCCTGCAGCGCGGGGACATCCTGGTGCGGCTCGGCGACGTGGAGCTCGGTAGCCCCTGGTCTTGGTTTGCGGCCCTGGAGGCCCTCGAGGCCCGTGGGGAAGGAGCCGAGGCGGAGCTCGTCTGGACGCGCAAGGATGAAACCCAGCGCGCCCAGGTCACGCGGGCCGAACTCGAACAGGTCCAGGACGCCCAGGCGCGCATGCGCCCGATCGGGGGCAAGGTCTTCCGCTCCGACGACCGCGGGGCGAGCTGGCGCCAAGTGAACGAGAAGCCTGTGGGCGGCAGCCCTGCCTACTACTACGGCCAGATCCGCGTCGATCCGAGCGATGCGAACAACCTCTACATGATGGGGGTGCCGGCCTACAAGTCCGACGATGGTGGCCGTACGTGGCGCCCCGACCTGGCCCGCTCCCTGCACGTGGACCACCACGCGCTCGAAGTGGATCCGAACAACCCCCGCCGGCTTTGGCTGGGCAACGATGGCGGCCTCTCGGTCTCAAACGATCGAGGTGCTAGCTGGGACTGGTTCCAGAACCTACCGATCGCGCAGTTCTACGCGGTGGGCCTCGACAACTCGCACCCCTACCGCATCTACGGCGGCACCCAGGACAACGGCACATGGGGCGGGCCTTCCTACAACCCTGATCGCGGTGTCGTTGGGCCGGACGACTGGTTCAAGATCGGCGGCGGGGACGGGTTCTACGCCCAGGTCGACGCGCAGGATCCAGCGACGGTGTACGGGGAGTCCCAGTTCGGCGCCCTCTACCGGCGGGATGTTCGCCGCGGGGTCACCGCCCGCATCCGGCCTCCGCGCGCTGGGGCGGGGGAGCCGGCGAACCGCTTCAATTGGTCGAGCCCGATCCTGCTCTCTAGCCACAACCCGCACATTGTCTACTTCGGCGGCAATCGGCTGTTCAAGAGCTGGGACCGGGGTGCGACCTGGCCGCTGGTCACGCCGGATCTGACGACGGCGGACGCCGAGAAGCTGAAGGGCAATGTGCCTCACTGCACGATCACGACGATCGCGGAGTCGCCGCTGGATCCGAGTCTGCTCTACGTGGGCACCGACGACGGTCTGGTGCAGCGTTCGGTCGACGGTGGGCTCACCTGGACCAACCTCGCTGGGCGCTTCCCAGGCGTTCCCGCGAACTGGTGGGTGAGCCGGGTGGTGGCGAGCCACGCGGATGCCCAACGCGCCTACGCGACCTTCACCGGTTACCGCGAGGACGACTTCCGGGCGTTCGCCTACCGCACCGACGATGGAGGAGAGACCTGGCGACGCATCACGTCAGAGCTTCCGGATCAGCCCGTCAACGTGATCGCCGAGGACCCAGCGAACGCCGATGTGCTGTATCTCGGCACCGAGCTTGGGGTCTGGGCCTCTCTCGACGGCGGCCAGAGCTGGGGGGCACTCGGCTCCGGCCTCCCGACGATCGCGGTTCACGATCTCGCGATCCAGGGCCGCGAGCGCGAGCTGGTCCTGGCGACCCACGGCCGGGGGTTTTGGATCCTGAGCGTGGCAGGCTTCGACGAGCTGGGAACCGACGAGCGCGCGGCCGATGCTCATCTCTGCAGCCCGACCGCAGCAACCCTATGGCGCAGTCGCACGACCGGTGGCGGCTGGGGTGGGGATCGGCACTGGCGTCCTGAGCGAGCCTCGAGCGGAGCGCGTTTGGTGTATCACCTGGGCAGGGACTTCGAAGCGGAAGAGGTGCAGCTACGCATTGTAGATGCCGCCGGCCAGACGCTCGCCGAACCAAAGGCCGAGGCGACCCAGGGGCTGCATCACGCGACTTGGAGCCTGCGCGCACGCCGCCGTGGGGGCGTGCAGCCCGGTACCTACACCGCCATTCTGACGGTCGCTGGAGAAGAGCAGCGGCAGAGCATCACGGTGTTCGGCGATCCGCGGGACGGTTGAGCGCTCGCTTGGCCGTAGGATGGGTGAGCCCCTAAGCACACCACCTATGAGCCAGATCCAACGCCGTACCTTTCTCCGGGGGGCTGCCGCCGGCGCCGCCGCGAGCAGCCTCTCCGTTCCAGCACTGCACGCCCGCGCCGGAGGGCGAAGGCCGAGCGACGTAGTGCGCGTCGGCGTTGTGGGGCTTCGGGGCCGCGGGAGAGACCATCTTCGCAACCTGCATAAGCTCGAAGGGTCCACCGTGACGGCCATCTGCGACGTGGATGCGGAGGTGCTGGCACGGGTGGCCGCGGATTTCGAGGGGCGTGGCGAGAAGGTGGCGACCTTCACGGACATCCGCGAGATGCTGGCCACGGGGCCGGTCGACGCGGTGTCCTTGGCGACGCCTAACCACCTGCACGCGCTGCATACGATCTGGGCCTGCCGGGCGGGCAAGGACGTGTACTGCGAGAAGCCGGTTAGCCACAACGTGTGGGAGGGGCGGCAGGCTGCGAACGTCGCGCGCCAGACGGGGCGTATCGTGGCGACGGGGACTCAGGCGCGTTCGAGTCGAGCGATTCGCCAGGCGTTTGAGTGGCTGCATGCGGGCAATCTCGGGTCGGTGACCCACGCCTTTGGCACATGCTACAAGCCGCGCCAGAGCATTGGCCAAGTGGAGGGGCCCCAGGCCGTTCCGGAGTCGATCGCATGGGACCTGTGGTGCGGTCCGCGGGGAGAAATGCCGCTCACCCGCAAGCGCGTGCACTACGACTGGCATTGGCAGTTTGCGACGGGCTGCGGGGATCTGGGGAACCAGGGCATCCACCAGATGGACATTTGCCGTTGGGGTCTCAGGCGGGGCACGCTGGCGCCGCGGGTCCTGTCAGCGGGCGGTCGCTTTGGGTACTCGGACGACGGGGATACGCCGAACACACAGCTGATCTACCTGGACTACGCGCCGGCTCCGCTGTTCTTCGAAGTGCGCGGGCTGCCCCGCAACGCGGCCGCCCAGAAGGAGGGATGGGGCAAGTCGATGGACCAGCGCAACGGGGCGAGCATCGGTGCCTCGATACACGCTGAAGGCGGGTACGTGGCGACCTCGAGCTCCTACCGCCTGGCCAAGGCCTTCGACGCCGAGGGCAAGCTGATTCGCGAGTGGGAGGGCATGGACAACCACTACGCCAACTTCATCGAGGCCGTGCAGGCGAGGGACGCGTCGCTTCTGCGGGCCGACTTCGAGGAGGGGCACCTCTCGAGTGCGCTCTGTCACCAGGGCAACGACTCGCTGCGCGTGGGGGCGGCGGCGAGCGCGGGAGTCGCGGCGGAGGCCATGGAGGCGGATCCGCGGCTGAGCGAGGCATGGGAAGGCATGGCGGGGCACCTGGCCGCCAATGGCGTGGACATCGACGCAGATCGCCTGCAGCTCGGGCGCTGGCTCGTAAGCGACCAGGAGACGGAGCACTACGTGGGCGACGCGGAGGCGGAGTCGCTCCGGCGCGGGTCGTACGCCGCGGGATTTGAGATCGAGGAGACGGCGTGAGGTCCTTAGCTGCCTGGTTGATGGTGTCGGCGGGTGTTGCGCTCGCGGCGTGTACTTCGGGGCCCGGGAGGGAAGTGGAGGACACGGTGCGTGAGCCGGTGTTCTCCGAATATGACTTCACGGATGCGGAGGCCTGGCGGCCCCTTGAGGGCGGCGGGCTGGAACTGTTTGCGAAAGCGGAGTATGAGCCGCCGTTTCGTTCGCCAACGGGTTTGGCTCTGCTGCGCGGCGAGTACGGGTCTTTCGATTTGACCGTCGAGGCGCAGTCGACCGGGCGCCAGTACGGACACCGGGACTTGTGCCTCGTATTCGGGTATCAAGATCCAGGGCACTACTACTACGTGCACCTTGCGCCGGCGCCGGACCAGCACGCGCACAACGCGTTCCTGGTGGATGGGGCGGCTCGGCGGGCCTTGCTGCCGGTGCAGGTTGAGGGCATGGAGTGGGACGATGCTTGGCACCAGCTACGCATGGTGCGGGACGTGCAGGCGGGGACGGTCGAGGTGTATG
>CAYWNK010000029.1:0-36542 GCA_964459495.1 uncultured Planctomycetaceae bacterium | reverse complement strand
GGTTGGGCCCATGCTAGACAAGTTGGCGAGCGGTCCTGGGTTCATTCGTATGGCGGGCGGAGCGTTTCTCCTCGCGGCGGTCGGGCAGGCGCAGGAACCTGCCCAGGCGGCGACAGGACCGGGTGGCTGGGAGCGCGCGTTCGACGGAGAGTCCCTCACGGGCTGGACGACGGTGGGGGGGCCCTACGACGGCAAGGCCCTGTGGTCCGTTGAAGACGGCGCGATCGTTGGGCGCGAGGGCCCGGGCCGAGCCGGGGGATTGCTCTACACCGAGGAGCAGTACTCGGACTTCGAGATCGAGCTGGATGCCTGGATCACCTACCCCTTTGACAGCGGGGTGTTCGCACGGATGATCAGCGGGCAGCGCGGTGCCCAAGTCACACTCGACTACCGTCCGGGCGGAGAGATCGGCGGCGTGTATTCCAACGCATGGCTCCAGCACAACCCCGCCGGTGAGGCGGCTTGGAAGCGGGACGAGTGGAACCGCGTGCGGGTCTGGTGTGCCGGGGATCCGATGGTGCTGCGGGCCTGGGTGAACGGGGTGCTGGTCACGGATTTCCGGATTCCGGAAGGGGCGGGTGAGTTCGCCAAGCGGGGACACATCGGGCTCCAGGTTCATGGCGGGAGCAACGCCCCGGAGGATGCGGTGGTGCGCTTTCGCGACGTCCGCGTGCGTCGCCTTCCAGAGGGCGCTGGCGAGATCTTCGCCGCGGGCCCTGACGGCGCTCAAACGATCACCGCGGCCGGCGAGGCGCTGGGGTGGCGGAGCCTATTCAACGGCAAGGACCTCTGCGGCTGGTCGGCGGCGGGGGATGGCCAGGGCTACCGGGTGCGCGACGGGCTGCTCGAATTCCTCTACGAGGGGTCCTCTCCGCAGCTGATGACCGAGGCCGACTATCGAGACTTCCACCTGCGCTTGGATTTTCGGACCAGCGAGATGGCCAATTCTGGACTATTCCTGCGTTCCGTCCGGGACGGCAGCAATGCCAGTTTCTCCGGCTGCGAGCTGCAGATCCTCGACGACTTCAACTGGGAGGAACGTACGCAGTCCAAACTCAAGCCCTACCAGTTCACCGGTGGGCTCTACGGGGCGCGGGCTCCTGATGCCAAGAAGGCGCTACGTCCACTGGGGGAATGGAACACCTACGACGTGGTCATGCGTGGGGCGCGCCTGACGGCCTTTCTCAACGGCCGGCTGCTGCATGACGTGGATACGCACGAGCTTGAGTGCGACCAGGGCAGCCCTTTTGTCGAGCGGGCGGGCACCGGATTCATCGGGCTGCAGCGGCACGCGCCTGCGGGGAAGGCGGGCGGGGATCACTACGCTGTTTTCCGCAACCTGTTCATACGTGAGCTGCACTGAGCGATGGCGACCCTGAGGGCGGGTGAAAGATCGGTGACCCGGGGGCCGTATTCGCAAACTGGGTGACGTTCCGGTAATCCAGTGGGCCGCATTCTCCCATGTGGTGGAAGCCAAACGCCCTCAACCGGGACCCGGGGGGCGAATTTAGGATAGGCGTGCAGTCGTGGGGCCGGGAGGGCGAAGAATCCCGTGCGAGAGCCAGCGACATGCATGCCACTTCCCAAGCCTCCAGCATTTCCGTTTCCCTGCGCGACCTGCAGGTTCGCTTCGCCCGCTGCGGAGAGCGGGCGCTTGCGTCCTGCACTTGTGCTCGGGGGAGCCGGGGGCTGGACTGCGCTCACCCCTGGAGGGTGCTGCTCGGGGATCCGGTGCTGGTGAATCTGGAGGCGCTGCCAGAGGCGGCACGGGCGCGCCAATTCGTGGCGGGTTCGGCGCTGGAGGCGGAGTTGGAACGGCGGAACAGCGGCGCGCGTGCGCCGCAGACAATCGACCACCACGGCCCCTTGGGCCGTGGAGAGGGGGATGCGAACTTGGGAATGGGTTCGTGCCTCCTCGAGGAAGCTCCATAGGGGGCCGCGCACGGCCGGGAACGACGGCCTTTCCCTCGGGGAAGGACGTGGTCGTGCGTGGAACCAGGGGCACAAGGGCGGAGACGAGGCCTCGTCTCCGCCCTCTTTCTATTCCCGGGCAGGTATCGTGGGCGCGGCGCAGGCTTTCCCTGCCACCCGTACTCGATGCAGCACCCTTGGTTTCCCGATCTGCGGGGAGACGATGTCTCCCCGGACGCCTACATCGGCGGCGAGTTGACGCTGGAGTGGGTGCTGGCGGCCTACACTCGCGGGTTCTTTCCTTGGCCCGCTGAGGGCGAGCCGCTGGCCTGGTGGTGTCCCCGAACCCGGATGGTGTTTGAGGTGGGGGGCGTGCACGTTGCGCGCCGGCTGCGCCGCACCCTGCGGCAGGGCCGCTTCACCTTCTCCCTCGATACGCGCTTCGAAGCGGTGCTCGGTCGCTGCCGCGACCAGCGCGGACCTGGTCGCTGGGGCACGTGGATCACCCCCAAGGTCACCGAAATCTACAGCGAGCTGCACAGGCGCGGCATCGGTCATTCCATCGAGGTTTGTCGCGACGGTGAGTTGGTAGGGGGGCTATACGGGCTGGCCCTGGGCGGGGTGTTCTTCGGAGAGTCGATGTTCAGCGATGAGCCCAATGCCTCCAAGGCCGGGCTGGCAGTGCTGTCCGAGCAGCTGCTGCGCTGGGGCTTCGCCCTGTTCGATTGCCAGGTGCCCAACGACCATCTGATCCGGATGGGGGGGCTGGACATGGGCCGCTCCGAGTTCCTCCATGCATTGGCCCTGGGCCTAGCAAGACCGGCGCGGCCGGGACCCTGGACGATCGACCCAGCATTGGCGGGCGGGTTGCTACCCTGATGACCGTGCCTACGTCTGGATGGAAATCGGAGAACGCGGTCTGGGCCTGTGTCCTGGGCGCGGCGTCGCCGCAGGTGGCGCCGCCCGTGGTCGATACTGAGACCACGGTGGTGGAGAAGCTTGCACCGATGTACCGCGTGATTTGCCATGACGATCCCGTCACGCCGATGGACTTCGTTGTCGAGGTTTTTCGGACCGTGTTCCGTATTGGGCCCCAGCGTGCGGTGGAGCTGATGCTGGGCGTGCACAACGACGGATCCGCCCTGGTGGGCCGCTACCCCAAGGGTTTGGCCGAAAAGCGGGTCAATCGAGCCAAGGCCCTCGCCAGGGCAGACGGGTTCCCGCTGACGTTTTCGATCGAAAAAGACGTCTGAGCCCTGAGGGCCCTCGGGGCGGCCCGGAGGACTGCTGCGGGGGAAGACGGGGTTTTGATGGAACTTTCCCCGGGGTTTTGGACTCCTCTCACCTTCTCTTTCTTCTCCCCGTATCTCCTTATCTCCAGGAGTCCTCTGCATGAAGCAGTCCATCTTCCGGACTGTGACGGCAATTGCCGCCGCAGCGTATTCGTTCGGTCAGACCCCCGCCCTGCAGGATGTCAACTCGGCTTACGGCCTCGAGGCGAGCTCCCTGCTCCAGGTCGACGTCACCGGTGACCTCGGTCAGACCGTGACCGCAGCCGTCGAGATCGACGGCCAAGAGCAGCGCCTGATCCTCGCCCCCAAGTCGGTGCGCGCACCCGGCTTCAAGCTGTTCAAGCAGATCGAAGACGGCTCGCTGGTCCGCGTGGATCCGGGCCCGATCTCCACCTACGCCGGGGTGATCGAAGGCATGCCCGGCGCCGAGGTTGTCGGCGGCATGCAGGACTCCGGTCTCTTCGCCAAGCTGATTCTGCCGGATGGGCGCATCCTCTGGCTGCAGCCGGTCTTGCGCCAGTTTCCCCAGGCCTCGACCCGCGACTACGTCCTGTTCGACAACGCCGACATCGTCCCCGACGGACTCGCCCACTGCGGTGTGGAGGGAATGCCCCGAGTGGCGCCCGCCCAGCCCGGTGGCACCTACACCAATCAGCTGGGAACCCTGGAAGTTGCGGAGATCGCATGCGATGCGGACTTCGAGTACTTCCAGGACTACGGTTCGGTGAACAACACCTCGAACCGGATCCAGAACGTCCTGGGGACGATGAACAACCAGTACGAGTCGCAGGTCGACCTCACGCACGAGATCACCCAGATCATCGTGCGGTCGACCTCCAACGACCCGTACACAACCAACAACGCTGGCGATCTACTCGACCAGTTCCAGAACCACTGGAACACCCAGCAGGGCGGCGTTCAGCGTGACATCGCGCACCTGTTCACCGGCAAGAACATCCAGAACGGAACCATCGGCATCGCCTACCTCGGCGTGATCTGCAGCCAGAACTTCGGCTACGGCCTGGTCGAGTCGGACTTCAACAACAACTTCGGGAGCGCTACCGACCTGTCCGCCCACGAGCTGGGTCACAACTGGGACGGGGACCATTGCACCTGCACGAACTTCACGATGAACCCGTTCATCACCAGCGCTAACAACTTCAACAACTTCTCGATCAACCAGATCACAGCCTTCGCTGCTACCAGGAACTGCCTGGACACCGGCACCGGTGGCTGCACGGACGACAACCTCGAGAACAACGACACCTGCAACCAGGCGACCGTGATCGGCCAGGGCATCACGGGTGGCCTGAAGTCTTCGGGCTCAGACAACGACTACTACTCGATTCAGCTCGGCCCACTCGACTCGCTGACCATCGACGCGTTTTTCACGCACGCCCAGGGCGACGTGGACATCGAGCTCTTCAACAACAACTGCTCGACCCTGCTCGATGAGAGCGACAGTGGCACCAACAACGAGAGCGTTCTCTACACCAACCCGAACCTAACCAACCAGACGGTCAAGCTCCGTGTGTTCCAGTTCACCGGGAACGGCTGCACGGACTACGCCCTCGACGTCGACATCCAGACGGGCGACCCCTGCTCTGGCCCCGATGATGGCTTTGAGCCGAACGATAGCTGCGGTGCCCCCGCGATGATCGGCAACCTGTCCTTCGCCAACGCCTACGTCGAGAAGACCGACGCGGACTTCTACGAGGTCTGTGTCTCCAACGGCGATACCCTGACTGTGCAAGCCTTCTTCAACCACTCGAACGGTGACGTGGATCTGCGTCTGTACTCGGTCGGTTGTGGCGGCGCGCCCCTGGCGAGCAGCCTGTCGAACAGCAACTCCGAGCTCATCTCCTGGACCAACAACACCGGGGTTGGGCAGACCTACATCATCGAGTCGCGCATCGACGCGTCGAGCCAGTCGGACTGCAACTCGTATGTGCTCGAGGTGAGCGGCGCCGGCGGCAACTGCGGCGGCGGCGGAGTCCCGATCGGTGGCAACTACTGCCCCGCCAATCCCAACTCTTCGGGCCAGATCGGCCTGATCTCCGGGTTCGGTAGCGACGTGGCCAGCGACAACAACGTCACCCTCACCGCCAGCCAGCTGCCCACCGACAAGACGGGCTACTTCCTGGCCAGCATGAACCAGACCTTCATCCCCAATGCTGGCGGCAGCGAAGGCAACCTCTGCATCGGTTCCGGTTCGGCTCGCTTCCTGAGCCAGATCGGCAACTCCGGCGCCAGCGGCACGATCTCGATCATGGTCAACACCTCGAGCGTGCCCACGACGCCGCCCCAGCCGATCCTTGCCGGGCAGACCTGGAACTTCCAGCTTTGGCACCGCGACAACATTCCGCAGAACACCTCGAACTTCACGAACGCACTTGAGGTGCCGTTCCAGTAGCCCATCGAGCGGGTCGTAAGACCGCCGACCGACTGGGGCAGGGGGGAGAGAAGGCTTGCCTTCCCTCCCCCCTGCCGTTTCTCTGTGGATCAGGCCGCCGTGGCGACCGGCCGGCGGGCACGGACCAGCAGGAACGCTGCGGGGATGAAGGTCAGCGCCAGCAGCGTGGCGCCCAGCACTCCGCATCCAATCGCCACGGCGAGGGGGGGCCAAAACCCGCCTCCGGCAAGCCACAGCGGTAGGAACCCCGCGGCCGTCGTGAGCGTGGTGGCGAGCACGTGGCGGGTCGAGCGTACGACGACCTCCACGACGGCTGGCTTCGACCCGGCGCGCGCGGCGGGGTCTTCCTCCAGGGCGGCGAGCACGACGATCGAGTCATTGATGGCGACCCCAATCAGGCCCATCGTTCCGACGATCGCCATGAAGCCAAAGGGGTAGCCAAAGATCCACAGGGATCCGAGGGACAGCCCCACGGACAGAATGCCGACCGCCGCGACGACCGCGGCGAGACGGAACGAGCTGAAGGCGAGGACAAGCGAGGCCGCCATTGCGACCAGCAGGATGGCGGCTGTGCTCGCTAGATTGCCGACGGCTTCATCACGCTCGGCTGATTCGCCGCCGATCTCGACCCGGTAGCCGGGTGGGACTTCGAAGCCGCTGCGATCCATGGCTGCGAGTGCTTCAGCCAGGGTCTCGGCGGGCAGGGCGCCTGCCTCGAGGAAGGCCTGTACCGTGTTGCAGCGCAGCCCATCCCGGTGGGGGATTTCGGCGATCTCTGGCTCCAGGCGGAGTTCGCCCAGCGCGTCCAGGGGCAAGTCGCTGGCGCCCCGGCGGAGGCGCAGGGTCCCGAGACCCGCCAGGCTCGTGCGCTCGCTTTCCTGGAGCCGCACGACGACAGGGAGCTCCTCGGTGGCTTCGAGCAAGGTGCCTCCGTCGATGCCTTCGAGTGCACCGAATAGCTCACTTGCCACCGAGCTGTTGTCCCAGCCCACAAGACTGGCGGCCTCCTCGTCCAGGGCAAGGCGCAGCTTGGGCCGCCCCGAAGCGAGCAGTGTCTTGGTGGCGGTCACCCGGTCGAGGCTGCCCAGGAGAGCGCGTAGCTCGTCGCCAATGCGCATCAGCTCCTCGAGATCGCTGCCGTACACGTAGAGTTCTACGGGTGCTTCGAAGGGGGGGCCCTGTTCGATTTGCTTTGCCAGGACCTGCACGCCGGGGAGAGCTGCGGCCAGGCTGTCCTGGAGCGCGCGCACCACACGCAGCGAGTCCTCGGGGCCGTCGAGTTGCACGAGCCCCTGGGCGTAGAAGGCCGCGTCACGCTTGGTCTCGGTGAAGTTGTAGTAGAACTTCGGAGCGCTGCTCCCGAGGAACCAATGCACGTCGCTCACGCGCCCGTGCGCGTGGAGCACGTCGTCCGCCTGCCCCACGGCAGCCTGGGTATGGGCCAAGCTTGCGGCCTGGGGGAGATAGAGCTCGACCGCGAATTGGTCGCGGTCCGCCGGCGGGAAGAACTGCTCCGGCAGCTGGCTGCCTTTCCAAAGCCCGAGAACGGGCAAGACCATCGCGAGCAGCAGCGGCACGAGCGGCCATGCCATCAGCCCGCGCAGCACGCGGCGGTAGGCCCTTGTGACTAGGCGGCTCTCGATGCCGTGGCTCAGGATGCTGAGCGGAAAGAAGCGCCGTTTCGCATCCGCTGAGACTCGCTCGAACCGGGCCGTGAGGGCGGGCGTCACGGTGAGCGCCAGAAACAGCGAGGAGGTGATCGCCAGCACGACGCTGACCGCGATCGGGCCCACGAATTCCCCGGCGTTACCGGGCATCAGCACGATCGGCAGAAAGGCAAAGACGGTGGTCGCCGTCGAGCCGATGAGCGGGATGCCCAGGGCGCGCACCGCACTGCCCACGGCTTGCTGGGGGGGCAGGCCAGCGCCAAGGCGATGGCGAACCTCATCCACCATGACGATGGCGTTGTCGATCAACAGGCCCAGCGCGATGATCAGGCCCGTGACCGACATTTGGTGGATCGGCATCCCCATTAGGCGCATGCCCTGGAGGACCATGAGCGAAGTGATTGGGAGGGTGATGCCCACGAGCACCGCCGCTCGCCATCCCATCATCACCAGGATCACGAGCACCACCAGCCCGGCGCCGATCGCGAAGTTCCTGACGAGGCTCGTGAGTCGGGCCTCCGTGTAGCGCGACTGCTGGAACAGAATGGTGGGTTCCACGCCGCGGGGGAGTTCCGCGCTGAATTGCTCGAAGGCCTCGATGGCCCCTGTTGTCCAGAGGTCGACGCGGCGACCGGATTCCATCCTGACCGCTACGACCACGCCGGGCTCGCCGCTGATCAGGGTCAGGTCTTCACGCGGGGACCGAGCTTGCTTGGAGACCACGCCGAGGTCTCCCACGCGCACGGTCCGGCCGCGCTCGTCGACCCGCACGGGCAGGGAGGCGATGCGATCGAGGGAATCCAGCTCGCCGTCCACCTCGAGCAGCAGCTCTTCCGAAGCTCCGACCAGCGTGCCGGCGGGGATCTTGGAGTCCGCAGCGAGCGTGGCGTCGGCCACCTCTCGGATGGTCAGCCCGTGGGCGGCGAGGCGGCCCGCGTCGATCGCGACCTGCACCTCTTCCTTCACGGAACCGAAGACCTTCGCCTCCTGGGTACCGCCGAAGGCGCGCATCCGATCGGCGAGGTCGTCCCCCAGTCGCCCGAGGATGGCGTTCTCCACGGGGTCTTCAAGATCCCATGCGAGCCCAAAGATCAGCGTGTAGGCGGCGATCTCGAATTCGCGCAGTTCCGGTGGCAGTGCCCCGGTCGGCAGCTCGCGCTGCACGTCGCCAAGCTTGTCGCGCACCCGGGACCACACCTGGTCCACGTTCGGCACGCTTTCGAGCAGCTCGACCTGCAGCACCGCCAGGCCTGCGCTCGAGCTAGTGATCATGTCCTTGATCTCCTCGATCTCAGCGAGGAGGTCTTCGATCGGCTCCGTCACCAGCGCTTCCACGCGCTCGGCGCTGGCCCCGGGAAAGGCGGCGAAGATGGCGGCGTTGCGGCCGGTGAGCTCCGGATCCTCCGCCCTGGGAAGGACCCGGACGGCGCCCAGGCCAGAGACCAGGACCAGCAGCAGGAATAGGACGAGGATCCGGGGGCGCCGGTAGAAGAGGTCGATCATCGCTCGTTCTGGGCCGGAGCGGAAGAAGCTGCCGAAGGGGGGCGGGGCGCCACCAGCTGGCCCGCTGCGATCCGTTGGGTGCCCGAAAGGACTACAAGGTCGCCCGCCTGCAGGGTGCCGCGTACGTAGGACTGGGCGCCCTGGACGTGCAGGACCTCGACGTTCGCGCGCTGGGCCGGGCTGGGGCCGTCGCCCGCGTCAGCGGGAATGACGAAGAGGCTCCACAGGCCCCGCACACCCTGGGACAGTGCCAGGGTCGGAACCCAATAGCCGGGCTCGTTCACGCGGCGCCGGGTGCGCAGCCGTGCGAGCTCCCCGGGGCGGAGCGGGTCGCTCTCCCCAGGGGCGAGCTCGAGGATCACCATCACCGTACGGCTCTTGAGATCCAGCTCGGGGAGTGTGCGCAGGCTGAGCCAGTCGCGTTCCGTATGGCGCACCACGACCGCGGGGCGCAGCCTCTCGAGCTGTTCCAGCTGCTCTGGCGGCACGCCGATCCAGGCCTCCAGGGATCCTGCTTCGATGAGGTCCAGGGCAGGCATGCCGGCACTCACGATGGCTCCTTCCTCGATGTGCCGGGCAGCGATCGTCCCCGCAAAGGGGGCGCGCAGGGTGAGGTCATCCAGGTCAACGTCGATCCGGCGCAACGAGGCCTCAAGGCCCTCGACCGTGGCCCTGGCCGCGGCGAGCTGTTCCGGGCGGGTGCCCGACTCGAGCTCGGCGAGCTGGGATCGGGCGCCGGCGAGATTGGCCCGCTGGGCGTCGACCGTCGCAGCGGCAGCGTCGACGTCTTCGGTGGACGCGGCTTCAGCGGTCAGGAGCTCACTCCTGCGGACCAGGCGCTTTTCCGCCAGGGACAGGTCGGACTCGAGCGCGGTGACCCTGGCGCGGGCGGCGTCGACCACTTCGCTGCGGGGTCCGGCGACGGCCTCTTCGAGGTTCGCCTGGGCCGCGGAGAGCTGAGCGGCCAGCTCCTCCCGGGCGACCTCAAGCCGGATCCCATCGAGCACGGCCAGGGGGGCGTCGGCTTCGACGGTCTGACCCTCCCGGACCAGCACCGCGTTCACGCGGCCGGGAATCTCAAACCCCAGGGTTTGCCGCCGGGCTGCGCGCAGCTCTCCGGTGTAGTCCCGCTCTAGGTCGTAGCCCTCGGCCTGGGTCGCGGGCTGGGTCTCGACCTCGAGGGCGCGGGGGCCTTCCGGGGCGGCAGCTGGGCTGGATTCCCGGGCGTCCACCGCGTCGCAGCCGCTGCTCCACAGCAAGGCGGTGAGGGCGAGGATTCGACGGGTCGTCAAAAAATGACGATGCGTCAAAATGTCGGCAGCAGGGATGGTCATGGATTCGAGGGGCAGAGCCAGGGCTATGCGTCCAGCAGGCCGGCTTCGGCGGCTTCGCTGGGGAACAGTTCGGTGAGCACGCGCATGCGCGACTCCATGTAGTCGTGTTCCGACGAGAAGGGACGCCAGCCCAGCCCGTCGAGAAAGCGCTGGGAGTTGCGCAGCAGCGGCTTGGTCGGATCCCGGAGTTCGGGGGGGGCATGGTCGAACACGCCCAGGTCCCGAATCAGGTAGGCGCCCGTGTACAGGCTCCACAGTCCGAGGACGATCTGCTCGATCGTGTCGCCTTCGATCAGCTGCAGATCTCCGGCCGCAACCGCCTCACGGGCGATCCCCGTGGCGACGCCAAAGCAGTGCATTTCGCAGCTGGAGAGGGCCTCGCGGCGATCTTCCGAGGCCTTCTCTCGGATCGACGCGGACTTCAGGATCTTCTCGAGCTGGTCGTGCTCCGGATGCAGGGTCATGTAGACCTCAGCGGCCGCTCCCACTGCACTCATCCGCTCGCGGGAGGTGCCGGACCAGGTAGCGGCGCGTGAGAAGTACTCCACCCGGACGCGGCCAAAGCGCGCGAGCAGCCCAGCGATCAGATCTTCCTTGTTGCGGAAGTGCTGGTAGATGGTGCCCTTCGAGTAGGCGCTTGCCCCGGCCACGCGGTCCATCGTCAGGCCCACGTATCCTCCCTGGACCAGGAGCTTCTGGGCCACGTCGAGGAGCAGCTCCTCGCGCTGGGCGAGTTCGAGCTGCTTGCGGGTGGGGGCGGAGGCCATGGTTTGACTTATCGTCGATTTTTGACGGAACGTCAAAGGGTCGCCTCGGATTCTCCCGCGCACCCTCCTGCGCCCATCCAGGCGGGCGTAAACTGGCCCAGCCATGACCTCCACCAGCCCTGCCTCCTCCAGCAACGTCGTCCCCGGTCCCCAGCTCGCCCCGCGCGGTCCCGAGCTCAGCTGCCGCTCCTGGGGCGCCGAGGCAGCCCTACGGATGCTGCTCAACAACCTCGACGCCGAGGTGGCCGAGGATCCCGCCAACCTCGTGGTCTATGGGGGAACGGGCAAGGCGGCCCGGGACTGGGAGGCCCTGGGTTCGATCGTGGCCACCCTCAAGCGCCTAGCCCCGGACGAGACCTTGCTCGTCCAGTCGGGCAAGCCGGTCGGGGTGTTTCGGACCCACACCCGGGCCCCCCGCGTGCTGATCGCTAACTCCAACCTGGTCGGCCGCTGGGCCGACTGGGATGAGTTCCGCCGGCTCGAGGAGCTGGGCCTGATGATGTACGGCCAGATGACGGCCGGCAGTTGGATCTACATTGGCACCCAGGGAATTCTCCAGGGGACCTACGAGACCTTCGCGGCATCGGCCCGCGCGCACTTTGGCGGGACGCTGGAGAAGAGGCTCGTCGTTACCGCTGGCCTCGGGGGCATGGGGGGCGCGCAGCCCCTGGCGGCGACGATGAACGGGGCCGCCTGCCTGGTCGCCGACGTGGAGGAGGCACGCATCGATTTCCGTTTGCGTACGCGCTATGTCGACGAGAAAAGCGCCGACCTCGACGCCGCCATCGATCGGGTCCTCGAGTGGAAGCAGGCCGGCGTCGCCAAATCGATGGGGGTGGTCTGCACGGCGACGAAGATGCTCCAGCGCCTGATCGAGCGCAGCATCGTGCCGGACGTGCTCACCGACCAGACCAGCGCCCACGACCCCCTCGGCGGCTACGTTCCCGACGGCATGGACTTCGACGCGGCGATGGCCCTGCGTGACTCCGACCCGAAGGCCTACCAGAAGGCCAGTTTCGACACGATGAAGCTGCACTGCGAGTTGATGATCGAACTGCAGTCCCGCGGCGCCGATACCTTCGACTACGGCAACAATCTGCGCGGGCACGCCAAAGAAGCCGGCCTAGCCAACGCCTTCGACTTCGAGGGGTTCGTGCCCAAGTACATCCGGCCCCTGTTCTGCGAGGGCAAGGGACCGTTCCGCTGGGTGGCGCTCTCCGGCGATCCGCAGGACATCCTGACGACGGATGAGATCCTGCTCGAGCTGTTCCCCGAGGACAAAAGCCTCGCGCGCTGGATCCGTATGGCCCAGGAGCGCATTGCGTTCCAGGGGCTGCCCGCGCGCATCTGCTGGCTGGGCTACGGGGAGCGCGCCAAGGCCGGCCGGGCCTTCAACCAGGCCGTGGCCGACGGGCGCCTTTCCGCACCGCTGGTCATCGGCCGGGATCACCTGGACTGCGGCTCGGTGGCTTCGCCCAACCGCGAAACCGAGGGCATGCGGGACACCAGCGATGCGGTCGCGGATTGGCCCCTGCTCAACTGCATGCTGAACGTGGCCAGCGGAGCCAGTTGGGTTTCCTTCCACCACGGCGGTGGCGTGGGCATGGGTTATTCCCTGCACGCCGGACAGGTGACGGTCGCCGACGGTACGGCGGAAGCAGGCGAAGCGCTCGAGGCGGTGCTGACCAACGATCCGGGTACCGGCGTGATGCGTCACGTGGATGCCGGCTACGACGAGGCGATCGCGTGCGCGAAGGAGCGTGGCCTGGACATCCCCGGGCTGACGGATTGAGCCCGGATCGCTGGACTTGATCTTAGGCGGTCTATTCCGCGCCGTACCGGGCCCGATAGTCCTCGATGCGCGCGAGGTCGGCGGGGGAGATGACCACCTTTCCGTCGATTTCACGGCCGCCCAGGTACTCGACGATCTCGGCCAGGGTGACGATGGCAAAGGTGGGCATCGAGAACTCCTCACCCACCTCGGCTAGGGCCGCGCGGGTCCCCTTGCCGCGTTCCTGGCGATCGACCGACACCACCAGTCCTGCGAGCTGCACTTCAGCTGCGGCCCGCAGGACCGGGACTGTTTCGCGGATCGAAGTGCCTGCGGTTGTCACGTCCTCCACGATCAGGACCCGTTCTGCGTCCGCGGGTTGATGCCCGACCAGCACGCCCCCCTCGCCGTGGTCCTTGGCCTCCTTTCGGTTGAAGCAGAAGGGAACGTCGCGTCCTCCCTCGGCCATCACCTGGGCCATTGCGACGACCAGGGGGATGCCCTTGTAGGCGGGACCGAACAGCAGGTCGAAATCCTCTCCCAGGTGCTCGGAAGCCGCCGCGGCGTAGAAGCTGCCCAGGCGCGCGAGCTGGGCGCCAGTCGAGTAGCGGCCGGTGTTCACGAAGTAGGGGGTTTTTCGGCCGCTCTTGGTCGTGAAGTCGCCAAAGGTGAGTACGCCCGCGCGCACCATGAACTCGATGAACTCCTGCTTGTACGGCTGCATGGCCGCGAACCCTATCACCGAGCCGGCGGCGAGGCGACCCAGCCGTCGGAAGGCTGTGGCGCGCGCAACTAGGCGGGCTGCTGGCCGCCTGGCTCCGGGGGCGAGCCCCGCGGAGGCGATTCTGCGGCCTGGTCGCTGGGACCCGTCTTGCATCCAGCTATGCAGAAGGCCGCGGCTGGTTGCACCAGCCGCGGCCTTCGGTTCCTCACTGCCTCCTGGGAGACTCTTCCCATGGGGGGGCGGCTGCGCTGCCCCCTCGCTCGCATCAGAGCCCGATGTTCCAGGAGACCAGGAACGTGGTCTCGCGGGCGAGGTTGGGGCCGTCCACGCGGTCCACCAGGGGCAGCTGAACCTCAAGGCCGAGGCGGTTCGCGCCAGCGTAGGAACGGGAGAAGTCCGCGGCGATCCCGAGCACGAGGCTGACGACGCTTCCCCGCTGACGGGTGACGTCCTCGATCGAGCTGCGGCTGAAGTCTAGCTCGTTCTCGTCCCCGAGGTAGTCGCCGCGCCAGTCCGCCTGGAGGCCGACGTTGCCCGTCAGCGAACGAGACAGGGCCTTCGCGGCCCAGGCGTTCAGCTGGAACGTGTCGCCCACGGCCCAGTTGTCGGAGTTGCGCTCGAGGTGCACCTGAGCTTCGCCGCGCACACCCACCGACCAGGTGTCCAGCATGCGCACGTACGAAACGCCGGGGTGCAGGTCGAAGGTGCCCGAACCAAGCTGCAGGTTGAAGGGCAGGTAGGCGTTCGAGTCGCCGGCGTAGTTGCCGCGCTCGTCATGGCTGCCGGTGGGCAGGCCGAGACCGACGAAGTAGCTGAGCAACTCCTGATCGTTGGCGCGTGCGGTGTAGCGACCGCCGAGGATGACGTCGCCGATGCCGCTGTTGTCCGATACGGCGCTGCCCCCGGTATCGATGTCGTACTCGAGTTCGCGATCGATGAAGGGCACCGTGCCGTACAGGGTCCAGCGGTCATCGAGGCCGTAGACCAAGTCCAACTCGATGCGCTGTTCCTCTAGGTTGGTCGCCGCCAGCTGGTAGCCACGGCTGAACAGTTCTTCGCTCGACAGGTCGTCTGTGCCGTCTCGCTGCTCATCCCATTCGGTTTGGCTGTAGCGCACGCTCACGCCGAAGCGGCCAACGTCGACGATCTGGCCCCGTTGCAGGCCAGGGGGCAGCACGCCATCGAGGCGCCAGATCTTCCAGCCGTCACCGTAGACCGGTCGCTCTTCGCTGAGGGAAGCCCTGGAAAAGCGGTCGTCGAAGGGGCTTTCTGAGTCGTAGTCGTAGTCGTACCCGTAGCCATCCTCAAGGGTCGGGATCTCTCCTTCCTCGGGGATTTCCAGGCTGGAATCCAGCTCGGACTCGTCGAAGAAATAGCCAGGCAACGGCTCGTCTTCGGGCTCCACCGGCGGGGGTAGCTCGGGGTCTTGGGCTAGGAGGGGGCCACCAAACAAAATGGCCAACAGGGGAACGGGCAGGCTGAAAAACTTCATTGAGACAGGGAGGTAGGGGTCGGCGGAATTCTAACCCCTCGTGGCAGCGTCGATGGGCGCGCGGGGTGGCTGGACCCTGAATGTTCCAGCCTAGACCACCTGCGCCACGGACCGTAACGAGGCACGGGCTCCATGCGGAAAGCCGCAGGGAGCCCGTGATTGCGCCACTTTCAGGGCGCTGGACAGGGGGAATAAGATGTAGCTCGTACCGGGGCGGAATCCCGCAGCTAGTCGCAGGATCCTGGACCAGCGGGGTCCCCGCAGGTTCCACAGGCTCCTCCGCCGCCACCCGCGCTCAGCCGCGCTGCGTCGATAACACCGCTAGGGATCTTGCCTTTGGTCGCGACGGCGAAGCCGCTGATCTCGCGGCGCACACGAGTGCTGTGGCAGCGCGGGCACGCGACTTCTTCGCTGCCGAACACCAGCTCTTCAAAGGGGTGTGTGCAGCCTTCGCAGGTGAAATCGTAGGTGGGCATGATGGGCTACCGGTCGTTCTGGTCATCGGTGTCACCGGCGGTTTCGTCCTCGAGTTCGAACTCCCACTCCAAGGAAGGGTCGTGCCGGTCCGGGGGATACACCTCGTAGGATGAACTCTGCTGCATTCCGCTGAAGAAACCGCTCGCAAGTCCTGCAAGGAACATTGGGTTCTGCAGGGTGTAGCCCAGGTTGCCCGTCAGGTTGACGGCCATCGATGCGTCGGAGCGTCCGTAGGAGATCAGGTCCCCGTCGACCAGTCGCAGCACCGATGCGGTCGCTTGAGCGCCGTTCATGAGCTCATGGTAAGACGGCATGATCATGCCGGCATCGCGGGTTTCGTCGCGCAACGAACGCGTTCCGTTGACCAGCGCTGAAGCGACCATGGACATGGCGCTGTACCCGTCGCGAATTGTCCGTGGCGTGTCGATGAATCCGATGCCGAAGCTGCCCGCCGGATCGCCGGCAATGGAGGCGCGGAAGCCAGGGTGTTCGAGCAGACTCGTGCTGGCGCCCGCTGCCTGGTCCATCGCTGTTACTAGAGCCATCGGGGTTGCACCGAACATCAGCAGGTCGCCCGAGAGCGCCATGCTGACCTCCAGGGGAACGGGCAGTCCGGGGAAGGTCAGCGTCCAGCAGCGGGTGCCCTCTCGCTCCCAGCCGCGGACCTGCACGTAGCCATCCGCTTCGGCGAAGCCGATGCCGTTGGCCAGGCCCTGCATGCGCTCGAGAAACGGTAGCAGGCCCGCAGGGTCGGTGACCTCGAGGAATGCCACCGTCGAGGCCAGGCCGCCGCCCCCGGTCGTGTCCGAGGCGTACATGCCGAAGGTGGCTCCCAGGTGATCGAGGATGTCGCGCTCGATGTGGATGCCGCTGACCTGGGTGAACATCTCGACCGGGTCATCGATCCCTTCGGCGGCCAGTAGGTCGGCGGTCGCGGCGAGCGCCAGATCGAGGACGCCCTGCAGCTCGACGCGCACGAGGCTAGCCCAGAGCGCGTCGACGGGCACGGCCTTCACGTGAGCGAGGGAGATGCCGGTTTCGGGCAGCACACCGCGGGTGCGCAGCGCCGCGCCATAACCCGGCATGGTCCACATGGTGTGGGTGTGGGTGTCGTCCGAGCCGCTTTCAAGGTGCATGCTCAATTCGTCGAGGGCCAGCAGGCTGACGACCTGCTCCGCGATGGCAGCCTCCTCCGGAGCGGCCATCGACATGTTCTCCAGCACCAGATCGCTGATGCTGCTGACGTCCAAGCGAGCGATCATGTTGGGCGCCACTCCGCTGGGGAGCAGCGGGGCTGAGAGATCGACCGGGCCCTCGAACAGGGTTCCGACGCCCAGGGTCACGGCGTCGCCGTGCGGACCGAAGCCGACGGGAAGGGGCATGGGGGCCTCCACGGGGACCCAGCCTTCGGGGCTGGCCTCCTGGACGGGAGCGCCCATTTGGCCGAGGAAGCCGGCAAGCTCTGCGGAGGTGCGCGCAGCGGTCTCGGCGTCGTCCTGGCTCCAGTCGAGCTGGAGGGCCAGGGGCACGGGCGAGGCATCGTCGTCCCGTCCGATTCGCAGGCTCTTGGCATTGCCCAGGAAGGCGGTCGCCCAGGCGACCATCTGCGGCGGATACTGGGCGTCTGGGAATTCCGCCGGCAGCTCCTCGAGACGGGGCCGCACCAGCGCGAAAACCGAGGCGAAGCCCCGGTCCTTGGGGTGGCTCAGCAGCTGGTCGCTATCGGCGATCCAGAGAGTGAGGAGCTCCTCGTGCTGGAGGGCGGGGGCGGGCGTCGCGACCGCGGCGAGCGGGCTCGCGGTCAGGAGGAGGGAAAGCAGGCTAGGCATGGCAGCTGGCGGCGGGGTGTTGAAGAGCGGCTCCGGGCGGAGCGATTTCACATCGGCTAGTGTGCCCAGCAGCCAGGAGGAAGGGGATCGGAGATCCTGGCCGAATCCCTTAGGAGTGGATCCGGGACCAGGGGGTAGACCTGGCCCGGATCCCACGGAGGGCTCGTTTGGCGGACTTCGGACCCATGCCAGCGGGGGTTCCCGGCTAGGCTTGCGGCAGCCAATGTTCTCAATGCCTATGTCTTTCCGAGCAGAAATCAGGTCACGGATCCGGGGGCGGTGCGCAGAAACCCCTGAATCGTGCCTATCAATCAATTCCAACATCGTTCGGGTGTCTCGGTATGAGTGCGCTCAGTCAAGCCTCCTTTCGGCCGACCGTCCCAGGGCGGCCGGCTTCCGAGCGTCCATGGGGACGAATCCCCCGGATCCTCGATCCTGAGCCCATGGCAAGCTCCGAATCCCAGGCCCCTGAGCCGCAGGCTGCCAGCAACCGGCCGCCGGATCTCGAACGCTCCGAGCGAGCTGGGCTCCGGGACGGCGATCCCGATGTTCTGGCGCGCTTCTACGATCTGTACTTCGACCAGGTCTACGGATACGTACGGCGCATGGTGCGCGAAGAGCATCTGGCGGAAGACCTGACCCAAGACATCTTCCTGCACCTGCAGGGAGCGCTGAAGAGCTACGACCCTGAGCGCGAGTTGCGCCCCTGGGTGTTCACGATCGCCACCAACAAGGTGCGCGACCACTGGCGCTCCAGGCGTCACGCATCCAGCCAGCGTGAGATCTCGGCCGAGGACGATGCGGCCATGGCTGTCGACCCGACGCGGGGTCCGTCCGGAGACCTGGAGGGTCAAGAGCTCAAGGACGTCGTGGCAAGGGCTGTGGCGGACCTGCCGGAGATCATGCAGACGACGTTGACGCTGCGTTATTACGAGGGCCTTTCCTTCGCGGAAATCGGGGTCATCGTCGAGCGCAACGAAGTCGCGGTCCGCAAGCGCTACAGCCGGGCGATGGAGGAGCTCCGTGAAAGGCTACGCCCCTTCCTCGAGCAGGACCAGGTTGGATCCTTCGGTGAAGGAGAAGCCCCGTGAGCGATCGATTGGAATTCGGCGCGGGAATGGACTCCGACGGCGAGTGCCGGGAGGAGTCTCTGAAGTCGAGCCTCGACCGGTGGACTCAGCCCAAGGCCCGTGAGGCCTTTCGCGCCCAGTTGCGCGAGCGTTTTCTCAGCGGCACGGCCGAGTCCAGCGGCGCGGAGCGGGGTCTGTCTCAAGCTGAGGAGTCGACCGCCTTCGGCGCCGGTGTTTGGGGGTCGCGAGGCGGTGCAGCTGAGGATGCAATTCTCGATGTGAATCGCAGACCAGCGGTCACGAATGACGATGCTGTTTCGAATACGACACACGTGAGCAACAACGTCAAGCAATTTAAATTTGTCCTGGATGCCTGGGTTCCGGAGGCCCCAAAGCCAGCGTTCCGCGAGCAAATTCGCGAGCGTTTCCTGAGTTCGGCAAGCGCGGGCTCCGCGCCTTCGAGCCAGGTCCGTTCCTCGGCCAGTGAGCCGCAGGCATCCGATTCCGAGATCACCGAGCGTTCGGATTCCGAATCGCTGCTCGACCAGCCGGCAAGGCCGCAGGAACGGGGGCGCGCAGCGAACCTACGTCCGGTGGCTTCGGCAAGGGCCGATCAGCGCCGCGGGAATCGCAGCACTCCCAGCCGTCGCGCTCCGGTGAGCGCGCGTAGCCAGCGCAGGCGCACCTGGTCGATCGTAGGCGGGGCCGTAGCCCTGGCTGCTGCGGCTGTCGTCGCCATGGTTTGGGTCCCCAGCGGTACCGGCGGTACCGGCGGCTCGGCTGGGCTAGGAACCTCCGGCTGGAGCTTTCTGGCGGGTGGCCAGGTCGCACAGGTGGACGGCCAAGCTGCCCAGGCCTCCGGCGGAGGTCCGCTCGCCCTCGCTGGGAGTCCCAAGGTGGTGACCGCCGGCGACCAGATCCTTCGCATTCAGTATCTGGATGAGATGGTCGTGGAACTGGAGCCCGGAAGCTCCCTCGACATCAGCGATTTGACCGAAGAGGGTCACGCCGACGACGGGTGGGTTCTGACCATGAGCGGAGACAAGGGCGGCTACCGCGTGGCGACGATGGAGGACTTCCGCCTCAAGGAAAGGAGCCTCAGGTTCCGCACCCCGGACGCTGAAGTCCAAGTGGTGGGGACCGTGTTTGGCATCGACCGCTACACCGGCGAAGGTGACGAGCCGAAGGGGACCTGCGTCTGCTGCTGCGATGGCGAAGTCCAGGTGACTTCCCGATCGGACGGCCGGTCGGATGCGGTGGTCGCTGGGGCCAGCAACTACGTCTACTCGGATTCGGGCTCCCTGAACCCGATGGCAAACATGCCAGGTCCCCACGCAAAACCCCTAGAAGTGCTGGCTGAGGCCTACCACAACAAGTAGCATCCGCGACCGATGACCGCCCCCACTTCGATTTCCTGCTTCTCCTGCGCCTCGGGGAGCGGCCCTTTGCTCGGGGCTGCTGGTTCGCTGGCGCTGTGGGCGAAGCTTGAGACCGATACGATCGCAGGCGTGATCAGCGGCGGGCACATCGACGGCCTTGGGCTCAAAGACAAAAAGAACAGCAAACCGGACCGAGGGTCTGG
Source organism: uncultured Planctomycetaceae bacterium (assembly GCA_964459495.1). Lineage (GTDB taxonomy): Bacteria > Planctomycetota > UBA1135 > UBA1135 > CAYWNK01. Next base: position 16,710 of record CAYWNK010000029.1, on the reverse strand, counting down.
CGGCTGATCTTTTGACATCCTGAGTGTCGAGCGACCAGTTCACCGCCAGCCCTCCCAACGGAGGGCTGGCGGTTTTTTCGTTTCCCGCGGCCCTGAGGCCGGTTTCCCGCCTGGGGCCAGCAGCCCAAACCCAAACCAGAAGCAAGAGTCATGACCGTCAAAACCAACACCGCCAACTGCCCCGTCTGCGACGCCCCCGCTAGCCTCCCGTCGGATCTCCTGCTGGGGGAGATCGTGCCCTGCGACGACTGCGGGGCAGAACTCGAGGTCACGTCCCTCGACCCCCTGACCCTGGGAGAAGCACCTGAGGTGCAGGAGGACTGGGGTGAGTAGCGCTCAGCAGGCCCCGCGGATCGCACTGGTCACCTCCCGCCTGCGGGTGGAGGAGAAGCTGCTGATCGGAGCCCTCGAGCAGCGCGGCGCGAGCTTCGAGCGCGTCGACGACAGCGCACTGGTGCTCGCGGCCAGCGGCCCCGAGGCACGCAGCGCCTATCCCTGGGACGTCGTTTGGAATCGTTCCCTGTCCTTCGGCCGGACGCTCTATGGCACGCAAATCCTGGAGGCAGCGGGCGTGCGTTGCGTGAACAGTGGCCAGGTGGTCGAGACCTGCGGCGACAAGCTGCGCACGTCCCTGGCACTTGCCAGTGCGGGCGTCCCGACCCCGCGCACACTGGCGGCGTTCACGCCGGAGTCGGCCCTGGAGGCCTGCGAGCAGCTGGGTTGGCCGGTGGTCCTCAAGCCGGTCGTCGGCTCCTGGGGGCGACTGGTCGCGCGCCTCGACGGACCATCCGCGGCTGAAGCGGTGCTCGAACATCGGGCGCAGCTCGGCTCGTGGCAGCAGCAGGTTTACTACGTGCAGGAATACGTGGAGAAGCCCGGCCGCGACGTGCGTGCCTTCGTGGTTGGGGATGAGTGTGTGGCCGCGATCTGGCGCTACTCCGACCACTGGATCACCAACACCGCCCGCGGCGGGCGTGTGGAGAACTGCCCGGTGAGCGGTGAGGTCGGAGCGCTCGCCCTCGCCGCCGCCCGGGCCGTGGGCGGGGGGCTCCTCGCGGTGGATTTGCTCGAGACACCCGATGGCATGACCGTCCTCGAGGTGAATCACTCGGGCGAGTTTCGCAATTCGGTCGCGCCCACGGGGGTTGACCTGCCCGGCGTGATGGCGGACTGGGTCATCGCGCAGCTGGACCCCAGCGCCCCCGAAGCGGCTGACTCAGGGACGAGCGCGCGGGAGGTGCTCGCATGATCCGCGCGTCGATTGTGGGCGGCTCTGGATACGTCGGCGGGGAGCTGCTGCGCCTGCTCCTGACCCACCCGGAGGTCGAGGTCGCGGACGTGACGAGCGAGCGGCGGGCCGGCGATCTCGTGCGCTCCGCCCACCCGCACCTGCGCGGGCACACCGATTTGCGCTTCCGTTCTAGCTCCGAACTCGGGCCGGTCGACGTGCTCTTCCTCGCGCTGCCCCACGGGCAGGCGGCGGAGCGCATCGAGGAGTTCGCTGGCCTAGCCCGGCACATCGTCGACTGTTCGGCGGACTTCCGACTGGACGACCCCGCCCAGTACGAGCGCTGGTACGGGGCCCCGCACCCCAGCGTCAATTGGCTGAACAAGTTCGTCTACGGCCTGCCGGAAGCCGATCGGGAGAGTCTCCGCGGGGCCCGCTGGATCTCGGGTGTTGGCTGCAACGCGACGGCCTCGAATCTGGCGCTCCTGCCCCTGGTGAGGGCCGGTGTTCTGGATCCGGAGCGACCCGTGGTGGTCGATCTGAAGGTCGGCTCCAGCGAGGCCGGCCGTTCGGGCTCCGATGCGAGCCATCACCCCGAGCGCGCAGGGGTCGTGCGTGCCTTCGCGCCCGTCGGACACCGGCACACGGCCGAGGTGGAAATGGTCACGGGGCTCTCCGATGTGCATCTGTCGGTGACTTCGGTGGAACTGGTGCGGGGGGCCGCGGCCGCCGCTCACGTGTGGCTTGCCGAACCGATGGACGATCGCAGCCTTTGGGGCGTTTGGCGTGAGACCTATGGGGACGAGCCCTTTGTGCGCATCGTGCACGAGCGGCGCGGAGCCTATCGGCATCCCGAGCCGAGACTCGTGACAGGTACCAACCACGCGGACGTGGGTTGGGCCCTCGCGGAAGACGGGCAGCGCCTCGTGGCGCTTTCCGCGATCGACAACTTGACCAAGGGCGCCGCGGGAACCGCTGTGCAGTGCATGAACCTGGCCCTGGGGCTGGACGAAACCGCGGGCCTTGAGTGGATTGGCCTGCACCCCGCGTGAGAAGCGTAGCGAGACCAAGCATGAACGACATCCAAGTGGTGAAGGTGGGCGGAGCCCAGGGCAACGATCTGAACGCGGTCGCGCAGGACGCGGCACGGCTATGGAAGGCGGGTCAGCGCATCGTGCTCGTGCACGGAGGGTCCGCAGAGGCGACTGCCCTCGGCGAGTCCCTCGGTCGCCCGCCGCGTTTCGCCCAGTCCCCGGGCGGACACACGAGCCGCCTCACCGATGGGGAAACGCTCGAGGTGTTTCTGATGGCGACCGCCCTGGTCAATCGGCGGCTCGTCGCGGCCCTGCGTGCGGAAGGCGTCTCGGCCGTCGGTCTCTCTGGCCTCGACGGCGGCTGCTTGACCGCCGAGCGCAAGGGAGCCTTTCGGGTCATCGAGAACGGCCGGGTGCGCGTGGTGCGTGACGACCTTTCGGGCAAGCCGGTCGGCGCGGACTCGGGCTTCCTTCGGCTGCTGCTCGATGGGGGGCACCTGCCGGTCCTGGCGCCGGTCGGTTCGACGGTCGATGGCCAGGCCCTCAACGTCGACGGGGACCGGGCAGCCGCCTGCGTGGCGGGCGCGCTCGGCGCCCAGACGCTGGCGCTGCTGACCGCGGTGCCGGGGCTGATGCGGGACGTGAACGACCCTTGCTCGCTGGTGCAAGAAATCAGTGCTGATGAGATGGATCAGGCCATGTCCTGGGCCCAGGGACGCATGAAGAAGAAGGTGATGGGAGCGGCCGAAGCCCTTGGTCACGGGGTGCGGCGCGTGGTGATCGCGGGGTCGGCGGGAGCGCGTCCGATCGAGGACGCTTTGGCCGGGCGCGGAACCTGTCTGGTGCCCGCGGCGGTGACGGCATGAGCTCCTCGATCCTGCACTCGAGCGAAGCTCCGCACGTGGTCGAACGACGTCTCGGCAGCGGAGTCGTCCAGCCCAAGGAACTCAGCTTCGTCGCGGGCTGCGGAGCGGAGCTCGTCGACTCAGAGGGCCGGGTGTTCCTCGACTGCGCCGCAGGGCACGGGGCCGCGAGCCTCGGCCACGCCCACCCGATCCTCGCGCGCAGCATCGCGGATCAGGCCGGTCGTCTGATCACCTGCACGCCGAGCTATGGCAACGACCAGCGCGCCGAGTACCTCGCGCGGCTGAGCGACGTGCTGCCGGCGGGGCTCGGCCGCCCCTTCCTTTGCAACTCCGGCACCGAGGCCGCAGAGGCTGCCCTGAAGTACGCGCGCCTGAGCACCGGGCGCAGCGGTGTCGTCGCCTGCGTGCGCGGGTTCCATGGACGCACGATGGGAGCGCTGTCGGTCACGGCGGAGAAGCGCTATCGCGAACCGTTTGCTCCGCTGGTGCCCGGCGCAAGCCACGTGCCCTACAACCGGGTGGAGGCGCTCGAGGCGGCGGTGGATGAAAATACAGCAGCGGTCATCTTGGAGGTGATTCAGGGGGAGGGTGGCGTGCGGCCCGCGGACGAGGCCTTTCTGGCTGCGGCACGGGCGGCCTGCGACGCTGCAGGCGCGCTGCTGATCGTCGACGAGGTGCAGACCGGCTTTGGTCGAACCGGCCGGCTTCTGGCCATCGAGCACAGCGGGCTTCGGCCCGACCTCGTGTGCCTGGCGAAGGGCATCGGCGGGGGAGTGCCCATGGGGGCACTCGCCATGGCGGACCATCTCGATCCGTGGCCGCCCGGTGCCCACGGGAGCACCTTCGGTGGCAACCCGCTGGCCTGTGCGGCAGGACTCTGCGTGCTGAACGTGCTGCAGGGCGGGCTCCTGGATCACGCGCGAGCCATGGGCGAGCGCCTGATGGGCGGCCTGCGGTCGATCGACTCCAAGCGCGTTCGCGAGGTGCGCGGCCGGGGCCTGATGGTGGGCGTCGAGCTGCGTGAGCGCGTGGCTCCTGTGCTTGCCGAGCTCCAGCAACGGCGCATCATCGCGCTGCCCGCAGGGCCGCAGGTGCTGCGGCTGCTGCCGCCGCTCGTCATCGAAGCGGACCAGATTGATCATCTGCTCACTGTCCTGCAGGAGGTGCTCGCGTGAGGCCCACCGAGCGCGCAGCCGCGGAAGAGCTGCTCATCTCCACGGTGCGCATTGCGAGCGTGTCCCGCGACGAAGGGCGGGTCGCCGAGCACCTGCGCGAGCGCATGGAAGCTCTGGGTTATCGTGCCCACATCGACGGTGCCGGGAACGTGGTCGGAGTGATCGGCGACGGAGAGCTTGAGGTGGCCATGGTGGGCCACATCGACACCGTTCCTGGGGACCTGCCGGTCGAGGTGCGCGATGGGGCGCTCTACGGCCGCGGGTCCGTCGACGCGAAGGGGCCGTTTGTGTCGTTCGTGGTGGCGGGCGCCCGCGCGGTTGCACGCTGCCCGGGCCTGCGACTGCGGGTGATCGGCTGCGTGGAGGAGGAGGTCGCCAGTTCGAGGGGGGCACGCTTCCTCGTGGACGAGCCCGCACCCGACGCGCTCATCATCGGCGAGCCCAGCGGCTGGGACGGGATCACCCTCGGCTACAAGGGCTACCTGCGGGCGGCGGTGAAGCTCGCGGGGGACTGTGCCCACAGCGCCCATGACGAACCCACGGTGGCGGCTCAGGCGGCGCGCCTTTGGAATGCGATCGAGGCGGCCGCCACGAGCTTTGACGCGGGCGCCGAGCGCGCCTTCCAGCGCTTGATTCCTGCGCTCCTCCACATGGAGTGCGCCAGCGACGGCGTGCGGCAGACCGCACGGCTGGACCTCTCGCTGCGGCTTCCCCCGCGGCTTGGTCCGGAGGAGGCGATCGCCTGGCTGCAGGATGTGGCAGCCGGAGCGGAGGTGCAAACCTCAGGCGGCATGCCGGCCTGGACCGGGCCGCGCACCACTTTCCTACACCGCGCCCTCGCGCGCGGGATCCGAGCGAAGGGCGGCAATCCGATCTGGAAGCAGAAGACCGGGACGGCGGATCTCAACGTGCTGGCTCCGGCCTGGGGCTGCCCCGCCCTTGCCTACGGGCCTGGCGACGCGGCCCTGGACCACCGGCCGGATGAGCACATTGTGCTCGATGAGTTCGCCACCGGGATCGAGGTGCTCGAGCTGGCCCTCGAGCAATGCGTGGCGGCCGGACTCGCTAGCCGGATGAGGTGAGAAGGCCGGTCTCCTCACCTCATCTGGCTAGCCGATAAGCGGAGGCGTCCAATCAGCCGGCGGGAGATCCCGTCCGCGCAGGCGGGCGGGTTCGGCCTTCAACTGGGCCACAAGCCGGCACCTTGCGCGGGCGGCGCGGCGTAGCAGGGCGGCCGCATTGACGCTGGATTCTTGGCTCGCGCGCCCCGCGAAGTAGGCGCCCAGGAAGGCGGCCTGCTCGTCGGGGCTTAGGTCGCGGGCGCCATCGAGGAAGAAGCAGCCCAGGTCGTAGGCAGGGCCGCGCCGGCCGGGTCCGGGGCCCCCCGCCCAGGCGTCCAGGAAGACAACGCGGCGGGCCTGCTCCGGGCCCCGGAGCAGCAGGTTGCGCGGGTAGAGGTCGCGGTGGACGAAGTGCAGGGAGTGGAAACGCGCGACTTCCCGGCCGAGTTCGGCGAGCACTTCCCCGCGTTCCCCGGGGGAAAGGTCGGCGAGTGCGTCGGCGAACGGCCGGGCGGGCTCCTTGGCGGTCAGCAGAAACTGGTAGCGCGGCAGTCCCCGCCGGATCAACACGCCCGCGGCGTGGGGGATCGGGGTCTCGAAGAGCCGGTTGAGGAGCCAACAGAGGTTGTTGTACTCGGCGATCCGCGGCGCATGGGCGCGCAGCAAGAGCCGTCGCAGGCCATGGCGGCGGGCTGCCGAGGGGCCCAGCGGGCCGGCCTTCAGGTAGGCCGGAGCCCCCAGGAACTCGATGAATTCGCCGGCGCGCACTTGTCGCTCGACAAGGTCGGCCCCCAGCTCGGCCGCCGCATCCATGGTGGCGTCCTGCCAGCCGTGGACGCGCAGCTCGCCGCCGGGCAGCGAATAGCGTCGCTCGGCCATGAAGTTAGACGCGCACGGCGACCCAGGCCTGGGGGGAGATGAGCCGTAGGGAATGGGCGTAGCCCAGGACTTCGGCTCCCGCGGCCTCAAACTGGGCGGCGAGGGTGCGGCGGGGGACGGCAATGCGGGCGTCGGGGTGTCGGGCTCGGCGCAGACCGCGGCGTCGACGGAAGGCGTGCCAGGAGGCGGCGTCCCAAAAGGAAGCGAGCACGAGTCCGCGGCTGACCCTCACGAGCTCTGCCAGGACGGCCGCGCGCTCGGCATCGCCGGCAATGTGGTGCAGGAGTCGACAGCTGACGACAAGGTCGAACGCATTCGAGGCGAGGGGCAGCTGCCAGGCGCTGCCCTGCACACCGTCCACTGCGCCTGGAACCTGGGCGCGGGCGCTCAGCATGCTCATCGAGACGTCGACGGCCGTCACCGATCCCAGGCGCGCGAGGGAGGTCTGCAGCCGACCGGCGCCGCAAGGGACGTCCAGGATCCGGTCGAGCTGGATCCCCTTCCCATGCCGGCGGAGCAGGCGCTGGACCAAGCGCGGATCCCGTCCAGCGGATCGCTCGCTGGTGAAGCGGGTCTTGGCGTAGCGCTCGCCGTCACCGTTCGCGCTCCAGCGCTCGGCAACAGGGGGAGGTGAGAAGGATTTCATGGGGGGCTGACCAGGGTGCGTCTTGGATCCGATCCATGTCCATGCCCCACAACGGTTTCCGTCGAAGCGTGTCCGGAATATTTCACTCCATTGAACCGGTCACCGCTGCTGAGAGGTGTCGTAGTGGTAGTCGAACGAGAGAGGCCCGTGCTTTTGGCGAGCGAGTAAAGCGCGGATCACCTCGAACTTCTCTTGAGAGCGACCAAGACGCCGGATGCTGGCAGGCAATCCGGACCCCGTTGAGGGAACTCCAGCCCGCACCGGGCGCCATATTGGCCTGGTGCGGGTTTTTTTTTGGGCCGAGCGGCGACGGGCTGGCTCCTGGATGAAGCTAACGCCCCGCCTTGGTGCGCCACTCGTTGTGCAGAGCGAGGTAGCGCTCCGCGGCTTCGGTGTCGCCAGCGCTGCGGCACAGCTGGCTGAGGCGGTAGAACACCTCATAGTGGGGGTAGATCTCAACACAGCGTTCGAGGGCCTGGCGGGCGCTTCCCGGACTCCCCTTAGCCAGGTGAACGTCGGCCAGCAGGGCGTGGACCTTGGCTCGATCCTGCGGGCGACTGTAGAGCTGCAGTGCCTTGCGCGCGTGCGTTTCGCAGATCTCGGTCTGCCCGGTCTCGAGCAGGACCTGGGCGAGCCAAAAGTGGCCCCCGCCCTCCTTCGGGCGCAGGTCGATGTCCGCTTCCAGGGCAGCCCGGGCGGCCTCGAGCTTGCCACGCTCCTGGAGGCAGCGGCCCGCCAGGAAGAACGTGAGTTCCGCCTGGGGGTAGCCCGGCCCGCGCTCCACCGCCCGCATCAGATGAGGCAGGGCTAGGGCATAGCGCTGCGCGCGGTACAGGGTCCAGCCCGCCAGAAAAGCGGCCTCTCCGCTGGCGTCGCTCTTCGACAGGGGCTCGAGGGCAGTGAGGGCGCGCTCGGTTTGGCCGCCCTGGATCCAGCTGCGGATGGAGCCGTGGCGGGGGCCCCGTGGGGCGCCGGCGTCCCCGAACGCGGGGGCTCCGTTACGGATGGTCTCCGCCAGGGCTGCATCCTGGTCCCAGGCGGAAATGCCCTCCGCCGGAGAGGGGGAGTCCGAGCCGCCCTGTGCTTCCTCGGGGGCCGTCCCGGACTTGCCACAGGAGCCGGTGACGAGCACGAGCAGGAAGGGCAGGAGGCGCATCATGGGTGGGTGATCTCGAGGCGCTGGTTGGGTTGGGCCGTGGTGGTCTGGATCTCCCCACCCGGCCAGGTGACCTCGACCTGGACGGGTCCGGTCTCGGCGCCCAGCCCGAAGTGGGCCTCCGCCGGGGAGGCGGACTGGTAGGACGTGCCGGAGACGATCCAGCGATGCTGCGCGGCTCCGGCTGACTGGACGCGTACCTGGGCTCCGATCCCGGTGGTGTTGCTAGAGCCCGGGCGCCGATCGCGCAGCACGATGCGCAGCCAGTTGCCGGTCGGCCCGTCGTTGCGGTACAGGCGCAGGGGGCCGACAAGCTCGCGCACGAGCAGGTCCAGGTCCCCGTCCCCGTCCATATCCGCGAAGGCTGCTCCTCGGTCGCGGTTGGTCTCTCCGAGCCAGGGCAGGTCGGCCGATGGGGGGACGACCCGCAGGCGCTTGCCATCGCGCTCGAAGAGCTGGATTTCCTGGTCGGTTCGCCAGCCCATGGGAGCGGTCACGGATTCCGGGTAGACGTGGCCGTGCACGACGAGCAGTTCCTGCAGGCCGTCCTGGTCGATGTCGGCGAAGTCGCAGCCCCAGCCCAGGTACGGCATGCTGACCATGGATAGCCCCGAACGGCGGGAGCGATCCTCGAAGCGCAGCCCCCCCTGGTTGACGTGCAGGGTGTCGTGGTCGGACATGAAATTGGACGAGAACACGTCGGGCATGCCGTCGTCGTTCACGTCGCCGAGGGCGATGCCCATCGTGGCCTGGCCCCAGCCGTTCTCGTCCAGGGCCAGTCCGCTGGCGCTGCCGGCGTCGAGGAAGCGCCCGTCCTCGCCGCGCTGAAAGAGGAAGTTCGCCTGGGAGTCGTTGCCCACCAGCACCTCGGCGCTGCCGTCGCCATCCAGATCGGCGATCACGACGCCGAGCCCGTAGGAGGGCTGTGCCGCCCCGAAGCCCCAGTCCGCGGTCGCGTCGCGGAAGCGGCCCTCGCCCAGGTTCTCGTACACGCGGTCCGGTTCCCCGGGCAGGCCCATCGGACCTCCAAAGACCTTCGCCCCGCGGAATTCCATGGGCGCGGGCAGGCTCGCGGGGTCGAATTGCACGTAGTTGACCACGTACAGGTCCAGGTCTCCGTCGCCGTCGAGGTCCCCGAAGGCTCCGCTCGAGCTCCAGGCCTCCCGGTCGAGGCTTGCGGCTTCCGATCCGTCGACGAAGCCACCGTCCGACTGGCCAAGGAAGAGCGCATTGCGCCCAAAGCAGGCCACGAAGAGGTCCTCGTGCCCGTCGCCGTTCACGTCCCCGACGGCGCAACCGAATCCCCAGCGCGCGAGGCCGAGGCCAGAGCCCTCTGTGGCGTCTTCGAAGCGACCCTCGGCGGTCTGACGGAAGAGGCGCGCCCCCTGTCCCTGTTCCGTGCTGGCTAGGGTGGCGCCTCCGGGCACGAAGACGTCGAAGCGTCCGTCGGCGTTGGTATCGAAGATTGCCAGGCCACCGCCCTTGACCTCGAGGAGCTGGGTCGTTTCGGCGCCCCCCGACCGGCTCGACCAGCGCAGCCCCAGTTCTTCGGCCACGTCGGTCATCCCGAAGCGGGGCTGGATCTGGATGCTAGGGCTAGCGGGGGCATCGCCGGGGCCGCAAGCAGCAAGGGTGAGCACGGCCAGCCGGCCGGCAACGGGAAGGGGAGTCGATTGCATCTCGCTAGCCATACGGGCCCCGAGCGTAGCGGTTGGCCGTGGCTCCGTCTCTGGCCCAGGGGCCCGGGGGGCTCGAAGATCCAGGCAAACGAGCGGCGCCCCGGGTCCGACCTTGGACCCGGGGCGCCGCCGACGGCATCGGATAGATGCCGGAAATGGCCTAGCGCACGCTGACCCCGGCGATGTCCACGTTCCCGGGAAGGCCCAGGGCGGATCCATCGAAGAAGCTGCTGAACGAGCCGTTGGTGGCGGTGCCGAAGGTGCCCGTGAACTGGAACACATCCTCATCGCCGCCGGATAGCCCGTTCGCGGTGAAGTTGCCCAGGCACGAGAAGTAGCCAGCGCTGCCGGAGATCCAGTGGAACGCGTCGACGTCGTCCGAGCCGGAGCCGCCGAGGCCCTCGTCGGAGCCGTCGAAGTAGGGGATAAACGTACCCCCTGTCGTCGATCCGAGGGAGGTGGCGGCGAAGGTCATCAGATCCTCGTCCCGACTGTTGGAGATGCCGTTGGCGTTGGTCGTGCCCGTCGAGGACAGGATCAGCTGGCCGGCGCTGTTGACGCTGATGCTGTCGACGTCTTCGCTGTTGGTGGTCATCCCGACGTCCGATCCATCGAAGATGAACTCGAAGGCGCCGCTCGTCGAGTTGCCCGTCGTTGCGGGCACGAAGCGCACGATGTCGGAATCATCCGTGGAATTGCCGCTCGGCCCACCGCTGAGGCCGGGAACCGAGAAGGCAGCGGTGAGGCTGATCAGGATGTCCCCGTTCGGCTCCACGTGCAGGCCGTCGAGCGCCGCGCTACCGAGGCCCACGTCGGAGCCGTCGAAGTACAGCGAGTAGTCGCCGGTGCTCGGGTTCCAGGTCCAGACGTCCTCGTTGCGCATCGAGCCGATGCCGGGGATCGTGTTGGTGCTTTTGGACACGAGGTAGAGCAGCGGGCCGCCGGTCGGATCCGAGATCGATACGCTGGTGGAATCGGAGTCGGTCAGGGAGCCGTCGCTGACCGTCAAGGTGACGGTGTAGCTGCCAGAGCTGGTGAAGGTGTGGTTCACGTTGGCGCCGCTGCCCGTGGTGCCGTCGCCGAAGTTCCAGCTGTAGCTGACGATCGGATCGCCGTCGGGATCGAAGGATCCGTTGCCGTCGAAGGAGAGGCTTTGGCCGGTCGTACCGCTGCCTGGGCCGCTTGCCGAGGCCACCGGGGCGGTGTTGCTGCTCCCGCCGGTGACGGCGTTGACGGCCGCCAAGAAGTCGACCCGTCCTTTGCCATCCCAGTTGGAGCCGCCGTTGGGGGAGTCGTTCGGGTCGTCGGGCAGGTTGACGACGTTGGACTCGATGATCGAGCGGACGTCAGCGGCCGAAAGTGTGACCCCAAGATCCCGCGCGCGGCTAATCACCAGGGCGCACTCGCCGGCCACCAGGGGGCCGGAAAACGAGGTGCCGCTGGAAAATTGCCAGAAGGCTGCGCCGGGGTTGCCGCCAGCGACAGTGCCGACGCTGGCTCCGACGACATTGGCTCCAGGGGCGACCACGTCGACGGCAGCGGAGCCGTACTGGCTGAACGAGGCGCGTCCGTCGATGTCGCCGGAGCCGTTCGCGAAGACCGAGCCCGAATCCGAAGCACCTACCGAAATCACGCCGGCGAAGGAGGCCGGGTACTGCTGGCTCGAGGAGTTTCCGTTGCCCGCCGAGGCAACCACGACGACGTCCTGGCCAACCGCATACGCGACTCCGTTCTGCATGGTCGACGAGAAGCCGCCGCCAAGGGACATGTTGATGATGTCGGCGCCGTTATCGGCGGCGTACACGCAGGCGTTGGCGATGTCGACGACCGAGGCGCCACCGTCATCGGCGAACACCTTGCACGCCATCAGCTGGCAGTCCCAGGCGGCGCCAGCGATGCCGGTGCTGTTGTTGCCCACTGCGCCGGCGCAGGACGCGGCGAAGGTGCCGTGGAAGCTGGTGTCGTCGGCGGCCCCGTTGCCGTCGTTGTCGATCCCGTCGCCGGTCTCGGGGTTGGGGTCGGAGTCGTTCGACTCGAAGTCGTAGCCGTTGCGATCGTCGACGAAGCCGTTCCCGTCGTCGTCGACGCCGTTGTTCGCGATCTCACCGGTGTTGAACCAGCGGTTGTCCGCGATGTCCGGGTGGTCCAGATCGATGCCGGAGTCGATGATGGCGATGACGACATCGCTGCGTCCGGTGGTCACATCCCAGGCGGCCTCCGCGTTCAGGTTGCGGTCGGAGCCGATGCCGTTCATCGCCCACTTCTGCAGGTCGGTGTTGACCCCGCTGTAGTTGTCGTAGAACCCGTCGTTGGGGATCTGGTCGAGGTAGTACATCCCGTTGGGTTCGACGTAGTCGACCCGGGGATCGCCGCGCAGCGTCCGAAGAGCTGTGGGGACGTCCATGCCGGCGGGCAGTCGATAGTGGACCACCTCCAGCTTGGCGAGCTCGCCTACCCTGACCAAACCGTGCTCCTGCTCGAAGGCCTGGGGCGTCGCAGAAGCGGGTTGGCCAGCGGCGTTGGCCGCGGGGGAGTAGTGGACCAGGATCTCACCGGGCACGTAGGTGGGCCGGTCGGCTGCGGGCCGGGCCATGGGAGCCGCGCTCAGGGGAGCGGGGTCCTGGGCGGCGCTGACGGAGATCAGCATGGAGCCGCAGAGGGCGGCTAGGGAGGTGGAGGGTTGGAGAAGCCTCATGGAACCTCGACTTGAGTTGGGAGTTATGAAGAACGGATGGCGCGGCGGAATGTCGCGCCTCGCTTCCCTCACCTTGGGAGGAGGAAGCCGATTCCGCAAGGTGGGGGCCCGGATGGGAGCTACACTGTGTCTCACCGATGGACTGGATGGATCTGCAGGAGGCCGGTCTTGGAACCGGGGCGCCGGGTGGAGCTAGGCGCAGCGAGTACGAACCGATACCGGGATTGCTCGACAGCCTGAACGAGCCCCAGCGGGCTGCCGTTGTGCACGAGACGGGGCCGCTGCTGATTCTGGCTGGCCCTGGCTCGGGCAAGACCCGGGTGATCACAACGCGCATTGCCCATTTGGTGACCGAGGTGGGGGTGCGGCCGGATGAGATTCTGGCGATCACGTTCACCAACAAGGCTGCGCGCGAGATGCGCGAGCGGGTCGAGGCCCTGCTCCCCGGGGTGAAGGGCCTGTGGATCAGCACCTTCCACTCGATGTGTGCGCGGCTGCTGCGACGCGAGATCGAAGCTCTGGGTCCGTACACGCGGGACTTTTCGATCTACGACACCCAGGATCGAAACCAGCTGATCCGGGACCTGATCAAGTCGGCGGGCTACGACCCCAAGCGCTTCCGGCCCGCGGCGGTCGGGGGCTGGATCTCGGACTACAAGAACCGCGCGCCGGATCCCGGTGAGCTGGCGTTCGATCCCGGCGGGGGCATGGAGGACGAGGTCTACGAGCGCGTCGCCAAGCTCTACGCCGAGCGCATGGCGCAGAACAACGCCCTGGACTTCGACGATTTGCTGCTGAAGACGCTGCAGCTCTTCGATGAACACCCCGGGGTGCGCGACGCCTACGCCATGCGCTTCCGCCAGGTCATGGTGGACGAGTACCAGGACACCAACCGGGTGCAGTACCGGCTCGCACGCCACCTGGCTTCGGGGCACGGCAACCTGTCGGTCTGCGGCGATCCCGACCAGTCCATCTATGCCTGGCGCGGTGCGGACGTACGCAACATCCTCGACTTCGAGGACGATTTCCCCGGGCCCGTGACCGTCAAGCTGGAGCAGAACTACCGCTCGACGGGCACGATTCTCGAGGCGGCCTCGACCGTGATCGCCAACAACCAGGGGCGCAAGCCGATGGCCCTGTGGACCGACGGAGACATGGGCGAGCGCATCGCCTTGCTCCAGTGCGGCGACGAGGACGAGGAGGCGCGCGAGATCGCGGCCCAGTGCCGTTCCCTTGCCGCGCGCGGGCGTAGCTACGCGGACATGGCGGTCTTCTACCGCGCCAACTTCATGCAGCGCGCGTTGGAAAGCGCCCTGCGCCTGGCCGGGGTGCCCTACCAGGTCGTCGGCGGTTTGGAATTCTACGCCCGCCGTGAGGTGAAGGACCTGGTGGCTTGGCTGCGGCTGCTGCTGAATCCGCGCGACGACTCCGCATTCCAGCGCGTGGTCAATTCGCCGAGCCGTGGGGTCGGGGCGACGAGCCTTGCCAAGCTCCAGGGCTTTGCGATGGAGAACGGCATCTCGATGTTCGAGGCGGCCAAGAACTCCGAAGCGGTGGCCGCGATCCGTGGCCGCGGGCGTAAGGGCATCCTGGAGTTTGCGACCATCGCCGCGCGCCTCTCGGACTTCCGTTCGGCCCCTGCCGCCGAGGCACTCGAGGCGGTGCTGGGCGAGATCGAGGTCGAGCGCTGGCTGGCCGAGATGGACACGGGCGATACGCTCGTCGATCGCGAGGCGAACGTGGAGGAGCTCATGGCCCACGCGCGCGAGTACGACAAAGCGCACCCCGAGGCCAAGCTGCCCGGATTCCTACAGGATGTGGCGCTGGTGAGCGATATCGACTCGCTGGCGGAGGGAGAGGAACGCATGACCCTCATGACGCTGCACGCTTGCAAGGGGCTCGAGTTTCCCTTCGTCTTTATCGCCGGTTGCGAGGACGAGCTCTTGCCCCACGCCCGTGCGGTGGCCGAGGACCCCGAGTCAGGCGAGGAGGAAGAGCGTCGGCTGTTCTACGTGGGCATGACGCGTGCCAAGGAGCAGCTGTTCCTGACCTGTGCGAGCGTGCGGGGATTCTTCGGCGAGAGCCGTTGGCAGACTCCCTCGCCCTTCCTGGATGAGCTGCCGCCGGCCTTGGTCGACGGACTCGACTCGGAGCCCACCGAGGACGAGGTGTTGGGCACCTACGATCCCGCGGAGTCGGCGGTGGCACTGGCCGTGGGGGACCGGGTTTCCCACGAGCATTTTGGCAACGGCCGTGTGCAGCAGCTGACGGGCGCGGGCGTGAACGCGCGCGCGGTCGTGGAGTTCATCCACCACGGATCGAAGCAGCTGCTCTTGCAGTACGCCGGCCTCACCAAGCTGCCCTCATGACGGCCCAACCCGGCGCGGAGCGATCGGCCGATTTCGCGCTGCGCCTGCGGGCGATGGCCGACGAAGCACGCGCCGCCAGCGAGCTGCCGAGCCTGGTCGCCAGCCTGGAAGCCCAGCTGGCCGAGTTGCGTCGAGCTGAGGCCGACGGGCCGGCTGCGGAGTGGCCGATGCGCTTCGGCATGGTGGGGAACAGCGCCCCGATGGCCGAGCTCTATGGGATGCTCGAGAAGGTTGCCCCGGCCGGCGTGCCGGTCTTGATCCAGGGCGAAACGGGCGCGGGCAAGGAGCTCGTCGCCCGCGCGCTGCACGACTACAGCCCCCGGAAAGACGAGGCGTTTCTGGCCGAGAACTGCGCCGCTGTGCCGGCGAACCTCCTGGAGTCCGAGCTATTCGGCCACGAGAAGGGAGCGTTCACCGGGGCGGTCGCCAAGCGGCCTGGGCACTTTGTCGCCGCCGACAAGGGCACTGTCTTCCTGGATGAGATTGGCGACATGCCGATGGAGATGCAGGCCAAGCTGCTGCGGGTGCTGCAGGACGGCGAGGTGCGCCCCGTCGGATCGAACCGCACGGTCAAGGTCGATGTGCGCCTGGTCGCGGCGACCCACCGGGACCTGCCGGAGGCGGTGCGCGAGGGCAAATTTCGGGAGGACCTGATGTTTCGGCTCAACGTGATCACCTTGCGCGTTCCGCCGCTGCGTGAGCGCAGGGAGGACATTCGCCACCTGGTCTCGTTTTTCCTGCAGCGCATCGGGCAGGAGATGGGGCGCAGTGCATCCCTGGAGCCCGATGCCCTGGCGGCCCTCGAGGCTTGGAGCTGGCCCGGGAACGTGCGGGAGTTAGAAAACGAGGTTCGCCGTGCCATGGCCCTGACCACCGGGAACATTCGGGCGGCCGACCTGTCACCCAAGCTGTTGGGGTAGCTAGAGCGAGCCAGAGCCCCATCGGGGCCTTCCACAGGCCTCCTTCGGGCCTCCTACTGATGACAGTCCCTTCTCGCTCCAGCCAGTCCCTACTGCTCGCGCTGACGGCCCTGCTGGGTTTGGGCTGCGGCCAGGATCGGACACTGGACCGGGCGCAGGCGGCCCTGGACCGGGGCCAGCTGGATCGCGCAGAAGCCTTGATCGCCGGCGGCTCGGGGGCGGGCTACGTTGCCCTCGAGGCTGAGATCCTTGCGCAGCGGAGGCTACGGGCATCGACTGAGGAGACGATCGCCGCTGCCCTCGAGCGCCTTCGCGGGGGCGATCGGGAGGTCGTCGACCAGCTTGAGGCTCTCAAGGGGGAGGCCCGAAACCCCTGGGTGCGGGAGCGTCTCGCCCAGGCCGTTTCCAAAGCCGTGGACGTCGCCGCGGCGCTGCGCCGGTCCAAACCCATCCCCAAGAAATCCAGCGTCGCCGAAGTCTCCGAATCCGCCCTGGTCTCGCAGCCGCAGGGGCCCGCGGAGCCGAAGGAGGATGAATTTGCGCTCCGTCTACTCGCGGAGGTTCAGCCGCTGATCGATCAGCGGCTATGGGGCCGGGCCCGCGCGGAACTCGACCGCCTGCGCGCGGGCTTCGATGAGCCCGTTCCGGTATTCGAGCGAGCGTGGCTGGATCTCTCGCAGAGCATACGCGAGGACGTTTCCGAGGTGCTGGACCAGGTGCGGCGCGAGGAATCGCTGCGCGGGAAGACTGCGGCCATCGCCTACCTGAAAGGCCAGCTCGAGCGCTTCCCGCGGGCTGGGAGCGGATTGGACGTGCACGAGCGCTGGACGGCCTTGGCCGGGGAGGCTTCGGTGCCCACATCAAGCCCCGCACCCCATGGGGAAGAGGGGTCGAGAGAGGCGCAGGGACAGGTGTCCCATTCTTCCCATGAGACCGAGTCCTCCGGTGGGACGGAGCCGGTCTACGGCGATCCGCACAAGCTTGCGTTGGAGGCATCCAGGC
>CAYWNK010000028.1:0-36642 GCA_964459495.1 uncultured Planctomycetaceae bacterium | reverse complement strand
GTCGGGATAGGGTCATCGCGGCTGTGAGCACGATGATTGCATGTATGAGCTATCTCATGTATACGCATTGGTGTTTCTAGAATGTCCGTGAAATGGGTCTCTTGAACCCGCGTGTTCCTCCCTACGCTAGCGAGCTTCTAGCCCCTATCCCTCACCAGCCCCCTGTTAACGAGCCGGCATTCGTGAGATAACGGTGGTACTTGACCTCCAACGCCATTCTCCCGAACACCGGCTTCGATGACAGAGTGTACTCCCGCTGAGATCCGTGCCAAGGCCCCTGGCCGCCGTGAAATCGTTGCCCGCTTCGACTGAGGCGACATCACTACGGATGTCGGAGTCTTGCTGCTCCAGGCGGTCGAGAAGAAACGCGGCATCCTGAGGCGCTTCGCCGAGTGCTTTACGGACCACAGGGACCCCAGCCGAGTCGAGCACACGGTCACTCAACTGGCAAGCCAGCGGGTCTTGGCGATCGCCCTAGGCTACGAGGACGTCAACGATCACGACCGGCTTCGCCTCGACCCGCTTCTGACCAGCGTTGTCGAGAAGATCGATCCGAAGGGGACGAGCCGGAAGCGCCCAGCCGATGCCGGCCTGGCTCTGGCCTCACCTGCGCCCCTCCACCGCCTGGAGCTGTCCCACCCCGGCATCGCGGCAGACAATCGGTACAACCGCATCGGCCTGAACCAAGGGGCCGTCGACGACCTGCTTGTCGACCTGTTTCTGGAGGCCTACGACGAGGCGCCTGAGGAGATTGTGGTCGACCTTGACGCCACCGACGATCCAATCCATGGCAACCAGGACGGTCGCTTCTTCCACGGGGGCCACCATCGTTACTGCTTCTTGCCGCTGTACATCTTCGTTGATGGCCATCTGCTGTGCTCTAGGCTGCGCGCCGCTGACCGGGATGGAGCCAGCGGATCCCTGGACGAGCTCGAGCACATCGTCGGGCGTATCCGAGGATCCTGGCCGGAGACGAGGATCATTGTGCGGGGAGACTCCGGCTTCTGCCGAGACTGGCTCATGGCCTGGTGCGAAGCGCAGGAAGCTGTCGATTTCGTGCTTGGATTGGCCAAAAACGATCGCCTCTTCGGCCGGATTGCAAAGGACCTGGATGAGGTGCACACACAGTCAGCCGGATCGGGAAAGCCTGTGCGACGATTCAAGGAGCTGAGCTATCGCACACGCTCCAGCTGGTCAGGGACCCGGCGTGTCGTCGCGAAAGTCGTGCACATTCCGGGCCGCTCGAACCCTCGATTCGTCGTGACCTCCCTCTCAACGGGGAGCATCGATGCTCGTGAGCTCTACGAGGACCTCTACTGCGCACGTGGCGACATGGAGAACCGGATCAAGGAGCAGCAACTCGACCTCTTCGCCGATCGGACAAGCTGCGGCCTCATCCGGGCCAACCAGGTACGGCTGTACCTGTCATCGTTGGCGTACGTCCTCATGAGCGAGCTGCGCCGCATCGGGCTTGCAGGGACCGAGCTCTCGAAGGCGCAGTTCGGCACCATTCGAACGCGGCTGCTGAAAGTCGGTGCGCGGGTGCGGGTGACAGCCAGGAGGATCTGGGTCTCCATGAGCGGTTCCTACCCGCTACAGGACTTACTGATCCAAGACTGGCATCGCGTCGCGTGTAGCTAGACGTAGGGAAGCGCCGAGGCGTCGTACTCACTCTGCTGCGACCTTGCTCTGACCAGGGATCTGGAGGGGAGAGGATTAGGTCGGGCAGTTCAAGTCGGCAGGATTCGGCGTACCTGCCCCGCGAATCGACATCAGAATCGTGGCCGCAGTCAGTTCGGAGCAGTAGTCCGAGGTCTTGCGCCGCCAATCGGTCGTCAACTCGGGGGCCAAGGCCCAATGCCGCCACTCGTGAAGGAAACGGGTTAGCTAGGCCTGGAGCAAGGAAGGGGGTTGCCCCACAGTGAAGGGGATCGTCTCACTGGGGACCGCCTCCTCGATCGCCGTCAGGCTGCCGAGGGCGGGGTTAGGCAAATGCGAACTCCGTAAGGGCTGATACACCACCAGTAGCCCCGTGCCGCTGGGATCTGAGCGGGTGGAGGCTCCGGTGACCGGGGTCCCCACCGCGACACCCATCATGCACGGGCTCCGTATCTACGCTAGAACCGCGAGTCGATCGCTGTGTCCAATACGCCGTATCTGGGCATATGGACGGTATTGCGAGTCCACGCATCTAGAGTGCCATCGGCATTGGAGTCTACGAGGAATATGATGTTCCGATATTGTTGGTCTCGGCTGGCGATTTGGTAGATGACCCCATCGTCGGCGTGACGAAGACCCTGACACACTTGCCAATCCTCTACGCTTAGGTCAGGGGCGACAACCATAGGGTTTTGCGCGGGAGAGGCGCTGGCCGCTAGGACGCTGGACTTGGTGCCAAGATCGAGGTCATAGATGCGCGGCGCGCCACGCTCACCGATGAAAAACCGGTTGTGGGTGCCATTGGCTCCATTCTCCTTGATGAAGGAGGGGATCCCGGTCATTCCAAGATCTGTGGTTCGAACCGACCAAAGCAGATCTACCCTCTTCCTGTTCGGCAGTGTCCACCCAATCGCGCCACCCGATCCGCCTCCTGGTGGTGATTGCTGGATAGCCAGAGGGAGCTGATTGCCATTGAAGGACCACCTTTCAAAAATGACAGTATCTCCATCAGCTGGGCTAATCCCCATCACGATGGCGTCGTCCGTGCCGTCGATCCACTCGATGCCAATGGGCCAGTATCGAGTGGCGAAGTAGATCTCGCGGGTGTGGATGCGATTGCCAGTTGCCAGAGGAAACAACTGGCTTGGGGTTCCGCTGTGAGCTGAGTAGTACCGAAGGACCACCCGACTCTCGCCGGGGGAAGGGATAGCCCTCACTGAGTACTGATTCGAGTACCTCTTGAGCGCCGTGCTCCCACCAGTGAATGAAAACCAGGGCGTGGAGGGAGGCTGAGGGCCTTGGCTCCGCAAGTGCGACGGTGCCGCAGCCGCCAGGAACGGCAGGGATAGGGCTAGCGCTAACGGGGCGGTGCAGATCTTCATAAGAAGTCTTCTAAATCGGTACTTGCGTTCTTGGGGGGCTACTCGGACAGAGTGCATTCGGCCGGTGTGTCAGGGAAGGGAGGCAATGAGGGCCCTCCAGCGGCCACGCAGATCTCATTGAAGGCCTGGGCATTGTTCATCACTCGTTTGAACTCCGCGCAGCCAATGTATCCGACCGGGGCTTCAGGATTTCGTGTGGGTAGTTGAAGCCGGGTAGAGGTCGAGTCCGCCGCAGTGGAAGAAGATTGCGTCACGGAACCGGTCACGGTTTCGATAGCCGTTCGCTCGCCGCTTCAACGCCTGGACCTTGCTGTTGACGCTCTCCGCACCTGCGTTCGTAGCCTTGAGCACGATCGCATTGAGAATGCCCAGCAGGTGCTTTTCGATGGTGTTGACGACTCTCTGGAGTGGCGGGCTTGCGATCGTCCGCGCCCACTCCAATAGGCCGATCCATGCCTTCTTGGCCCATGTCCAAGAGCTGTAGCGCCAAAGCTTGGAAGCCGCCTCTTTGACCGCCCAGACTTGGCCAACGAGAAGCGAGCTCTCGACCAAGTCTTTGAGCTGTCGGCGCAGATCGCGGGGCAGGGACTTGGGAGCTTTCAGCCAGTGAAACTTCGTGCCCTTGAGGCGATCATCACCTTCGGCCTGCAGCTGCTTGTGCTCGATGCGCCGGGTCTTGTCCACCGCGTTGCCGAGGTGTTGAGCTACATGGAAGCGGTCGAAGCACAGCTTGGAGGCAAAGCCCGGAACATGCATCGCGCCCGCCCTGATGTAGGGCCAGTGCATGTCCATGGCAACGACCTCGATTTCCTCGCGTTGAGCCGAATCAAGACCTCTGAAGAAGGATCCAAGAGACTCGGTCCTGCGGTCATCGGCGACATGCAAGACGGTGCCCGACTCTTGATCTGTCACGATAGTGACGTATTCATGTCGCTTCTGGAACGAGGTTTCGTCGACGCCGATCCGCTTGGCGGCCAACGGCCCTCGACGCTCTAGACCGCGAGCCACGGCTCGCTCCTGGATTTTGTAAACCTGGTCCCAGGAAAGCCCGAAGTTTCGCGCCACTGCACTCACGCTGGCCTCGAGCAGCCAGTCGATGACCTGGCATTCGAACTTAGCCGTGAACCGAGACCAGCCATCGGCCCAGGGGACATTGACCTGACGCACGCCGTGCTCGCGGCACTTCACTCGAGGGATTTCACGGGTGATCCATGTCTGGTGGTCCCACATGTCGAGGTGGCGCCACCTGCGTGGCTTCAAGTCACAAACGAAGTGCCCGGGCGTTCTTCGGTCCGGCTGTCATAGGCCTCGATGCCAGCGCTGGCCGACTGGACTTGGTCAACAATCCTGCGCGAAGCTGTTGCTCCAGCGGGAGGCCGTGGATGTCTCCATGACGACGCTGGCGCCGGGAAAGCGCTCGAGCAGGCCGCCGATGCCTCTGCGCGTCGTGGAGATCTTGCGCTCTTTGATGTGCTTGCCGTCCGCTCCGTAGACCGCGACCTGCGTGGTAGCAGATCCAAGCTCAAGGCCGATGGTCGGGGAGAGCTGCAAGGTGGTGGATTCGGTCATGGCTGGCCTCCTTGGGAAAGACAGTTGCTGTCGTCGATGACCTCAATCTGCCTCTCCCTCTGCAGCGAGCGCAAGCCCGGCTGCGTTGGAGGTCAGCCTACTCATCCCATCTGTCCCCCGAGCTTCCTATTGGAAGTTCACCTGTGCGGCATCAGAGAAGTTGCTGGTGGCGAGCGGGTTCACGTCCCGGTACCAGGCTTGGAAGACGAGACTCTGGCCGCTGAGAACAGCGTAATCGCCGGCAGGTCCCGGAGTGTCCATGAGGTCGATTTCCAGCGCGATGGCGCCATGAGTGCCTGAGTTTTGCACCTCGCCGGCTCGGACATAGCGACCGACCGTACCGCCGAGGCAGAGGTTGCCCTGACTGCCGCCTGCCATGGGCTGGAAGGTGGAAGTGCTCCCGTTCAGGAAGAATCCCGTCTGATTCGTGGGCAAGCCGTTGACCTGCAGGGATGTCGCGTTGTTTTCGACGAGCTTGGATCCAATGGCCAAGAGAGTTGCGGGCACTCCCGTACTGTTGCTGACGGCAGGGGAGCAGATCGGAGTGCCAACATTGACTGCGGGAGGAGCATCCAAATACGCGACCCATCCGCGGCTGTTGCCTTCAGGATCGAATCCAGTTCCTGTCAGGACGTTGCCGTCCGCGGAAATGGAGGTGCAGACGACCAGGCACCAATCGTCCAGCCCTGCGGCTCCGCGAGAGAGGAGGTAGTCCTTGAGGATCAAGGTGCCCGAGTTCGGTGTCCATATCCAGGGCTCGAGGGCCGTGCAGTTGTCCTGGGACGCACCGGTTCCGACGACCACAGTGCCAAGGGCATCCATCGCCCGTGGTTGGCCGTTCACGTGGCCCGGGGCGTTGCCGAGGACGGTGACCCCTTGAGCAGTCCACAGAATCGGCTGGTTGCCCTGGCCGATGGGTCCCGCTTGCGTTCCGGCGATGATCGTGCCGTCCGAGCTGACCAACGGCCAGAGAGTCTGGCCGTTGTCGATGACCTGCATGCCTCCGGCTTGGGTCCAAAGGAAGGTCTCCACGCCGTTTGCCGAGGCGCTCTCGCCCATCACGAGCGAGCCGTCCGCGCTGACTGCGTAGGCCCGCGTCCAGTTGAAATAGGGACTATCCGGGCCACCGGCACCTAGCCCAATCATTCCTTGCCCTTCGATCCAGACGAATGCTTCCGAATCCAGCTGGGCGCTTGCACTCCAACCCACGATGACTGTGCCGTCATCACTGATTCCGGTGGGGGTGCTAGCTGTCCCGCCGATCAAGTCCCCAAGGAGCTGCGTGCCTGTCGAGGCATCCCAGAGGAAACCCTCGCTGGAGACCGCTCCACTCAGGACTGAACCGATGACCCGAGTGCCAGAGGCACTGAGATCCCTGATTCGTACTTCATGGGTTGTCCCGAGCGAGGTTCCCACCAGTTCGACTCCCTGGCCCACTGTCCATTGGTTGGTCCGGAACACGTTTCCCGGAAAGTGACTCTCTCCATAACCGACGGAGCCGTCAGCCGAGAAATGATGCAACCTCGAGATCCCAACGCTGCCGGGAACGTCTCCGAGTGGGATGAAGATGGCTTGGGCGGAGGTGGCCTGAGCGAGGCCGAGCGAGCATGCAAGCGCTAGGAAGTAATTCATGGGGCAGCTGGATTGGGTTCGTTGGCTTCACTCGGGGCGAAAAGGGGGGGGCCATCTGTGCTCGAGTGCCGATGCGCAATATATACAATTTTCCCATGGCTACATTGTTCTGTGCACGTCACCGAGCTCTTGCGCCCATTCCGGGCTCAAGAGGGGCTGTGTGGTTGGAGCATCGGGCAAACCCGAAGGGGTTAGCGCGGACTATTCATGAGCCCTCGGTCGGCTTCGCTTCGATTGGCTTGGTTCGGCGAATGGCAATGGCCGGTGGAGTTTTAGCGGCACAGTAGGCGGGCCAGCGGTCGGCACAGAGTGTTTGGGCAGTCTCGAGCACGACTTTGAGTAGTCAGGGCATGGATTCTCCCCAAGCCTGATTCCATTCCTGCTCAATTCCGCCCCGCCGCTCGATTAGGTTGGAATCCGGTGGGTGTCAAGGTAGTTGCCGCCTCGTTCGTGTGACTACGCGCCGGTTCGTGCCTCCTTTTCGGGTGCTGGATTCAGCGTGATGTCGCCGACTGGCGTCCAGTCGCGTAGAGCCCCGGGCCACCGGCTCGGATTCCGTTCCCTTGCCTGCCGATAGACCACTTCTCTCGCCTTCAGCATCGCCACATCGTCGCCAGAGTGCCGAGATTCAGGCGTGACGAAGCGAATCCCGCTGTGCAGGTGCTCGGAGTTGTACCACCGTACAAAGCTCGCCGCCCACGTCCTGGCGGCCTCGAGATCCTCAAAGGGTCGAGTTGGATACTCCGGCCTGTACTTCGCCGTTCGAAACAGCGACTCCGAAAACGGGTTGTCGATCGATACGCTCGGCCGGCTAAAGGACGCCGCGATCCCGAGCTCCTGCAGCTTCGCGAGCATCGCTGCTCCCTTCATCGGCAATCCGTTGTCGGAGTGCAGCACCAGGCTGTCCGCGACGACCTCCTCCTCACAGCTTGCTGCACCTGCAACAAGCTGCGCTGCGTAGCTCGCTCGTTCCGCTTTGTGCACTTCGAAGCCCACGATCTTGCGGCTCCACACATCCAAGGCCATGTACAGGTAGTAGAGGGCGCCCTTCACGGTGGTTTCCAGGTACGTGATGTCCCAGGTCCACACCTGATTCGGGCCGGTGGCCGTGTACTCAGCAGGTCGATGGCGATGCTCCGGCGCGCGGGACGGCTCCCGGTGATGGACTTGGCCTTCGGCGCGAAGGATGCGGTAGATCGTTGATTCGGAAGCCAGGTACATACCGCCGTCGGCAAGCAGCGGCACGATCTGCTTCGGACTCTTGGATCGATACTCTTCGGAGTTCACGACACTGAGCACATTTGCTCTCTCTTGCTCGCTGAGAGCATTCTCTGGCCGGGTCTTAGGTCCAGCGCGCTGGTCTTCGCCGACCTCGTTTGCTCGCTAGCGCTGTAGGGTGCGGGCGTCGAGCCCCATGGCGCTGCACGCCACTTCGTGGCGTGCGCCCGCGGCCGTCGCTTCCTGGATGAGCTCCACGATCATGGCTCGTTCCTCCCCGTCGTGTCGCCGTCCGCGTCCCCCCAGATCTCCCGGACTTTTTTTGGAGCGTGATGATCGCCGCCATTTCAGCCATGGCCTTCTCCTTCCTGCGGAGATCGCGCTCGAGCTCTTGGATCTGCTTCGCCTCAGGGCTCTTCTTGGCGCGCGACGGCTTCTTGGGCGTCGATAAATCTGCGGTGGCTGCGTCTTGCCATTCACGCAGTGTGGCTTCGTGGAGGCCTTCCTTGCGCAGGAAGGCACCAAGTTCCTTGGCGTCGAGCTGGGAGGACTCGACGATGACTCGCAGCTTGTCAGCCGGGGTCCACTTACCGCTCTTATCCGTGCTCATGACATCGACGGTACGCGCAGCCTTCAACCAGCGCGACAGAGTGGCCTGCGAGACCCCCGTCTCTCCTGCCAACGCATTGGCCGAGATGCCTCGCGGGCCAGCCATACGCTGGACCATGCGGGCTTTGAATCCTTGTCCGTATCTCATTGTCTTCGTGCTGCCCCCAGGATGGACGGGAAGACCCCTGCGGACTTTCCCACAGGTTATGAGTCTCCCCCTGGACCCCCTCATCGGGGGGCTTCGCCCCCCGGAGCGCCGCGCTACGCCTCAGCCTGCCAAAGGCAGGCTTCGCGCGGCTCCCCCCATGCAGGAGGGCCGACGGGCCGGAGGGTTCAGGCGGCGACTACCCTGACACCGGGGGGCTGGGAAGTGTCTGAACGCAGAACCGTAACTCACGGCCTTGAGGAGGCCGACCCACCCATCCTGTCTAGTTGCTAGGGACCTGAAAGCTGGTTGGGTCGCCGGGCTGGACCTGGACCAGGTGTTCCATCCACTCCTCGCCCACGAGAACTCGAACGAGGTATGGCCCGGCTGGCAAGGGCGTAAGCAGGAGCTGGCCGCTCGGTCCCGCAGCGCTGAGGTCGAGGCTCGGGAACTGGCCTTGCCAAGCCTCGATGGAACTGTCGTCGACGACGGAGATCACATCGAGTTGAGGTTTGGAGGCCGGGAGTTCGAGCTTGAGGGCACCGCGCCGGCGCACCCGGATCTCCTGGTCGCTCTGCCCGCCATCGACCGTGAACCACGTTTCGTCAGGCCAGTGCAGAGGAGACGATACCTGGGCGACAAACCGTCCATGGGTCAGGGCGATGACGCGCGCTCGACCGTCGGGACCGATCGTAAGCGTGGCTAGGGGAGAGGGATAGCCTTCCGCGTGAACGCGCACGTCAGCGCCAATGGCGTCGTCTGGGTTCGCCTGCAGGAACTGGGGCACCAGCTCGGCGGGCGAAACCTCGAAACGGGTGGCGTCTTCGGCGACAGTAATCTCTCGGACACCGATGTAGTTGCGGTCTCCGTCCGTGAAGAGGACCCCGTAGTCGCCGGGGGAATTGCCCGCCGTCCGAACGACGGAGCCCTGCACCGCTCCGAGGTGGAGCGTTGCGGCGGCTTGACCGGTAGGCACCAGCTCGACCCAGGTTTGGCCGCCTATTGCTGACCAATCGCCTACGAATTCAAGGGTGATCGGCAGGCCGTCGAGGGCAATGTCCACGGCATGGTCTCCGGGCGCGCGAAGGTCCGCCCAGTGAGTTGCCAACGTGTCCTGCTGGCCGAGGATCTCGAAGAACGTACGCTCCGGGTACAGGTCGGTCAGATCGATCGGCCCATCGTTCTCGATGCGGCGTGTGTGCGTAACAGTCAGGCCGGCAAGCCTCTGTGACGTGCGCAGGAAGATATCGTCCGCGGGCTTGCCTTCACTCCAAAGGGGGCTCACTCGGACCGTTCTGCCAAGGTCAACGGGAACGGACAATTGGCGATCGCGGTACTCCGGGCCGTCCACGGTGAGCTCGATCAGGCCGACCCACGGGGGGAGGATCTGCATGCCAGGGAGCTGCGCGGCCGGGAGTCCAGAGAGGGACAGGACGCCGTCCGGGGGGAACGGCTGACGCTCTTGGTTGAGCCAGGCGACCGTCGGTGCGAACTCGAACTGGGTCGCGTCTAGGGACTGTTGCGATTCAAGCCGAAGGCTCAGAGACAGTTCCTTTTCCAGCGCGATGACGCCAACGTCGAAGGGTCCGGCGCTGTCGGTACGGGCCCGCACCCGCCGGGAGCGCTGGCTGTAGCCCCCGTGGGTCGCTCGCACGGTCGACCCACCCGGGGCGATGGGGAGAGCGCGGAAATGACCGGAGGCGTCGCTTTGCACCGAACCGAGGTCTCCCCGGTCCCGACCACCGGGCCCGCGTACGATGGAGCGAACATGGGCGCCCGCCAGGGTCTTTCCTGTCCTACGGTCGATGATACGGCCGTGAGCGAAGGCGAGTGGGGCGACAGCCAGCTCAGTCGAGGCCTCGGCCGACTCTTTCAGGTCGACCTGGACAATGGGCGACAGGGCCCCGTCCATGGCTAGGGCCTGCACGTAGATCGCTCCACGGGGAAGGCCCTCGATGCGCACGCGTCCGTCCTCGTCGAGGTCCACTTCGGTGGTTTCTGTCTCTCCGCCTGGTTCGAACGTGCGGATCGTGACCCGTGCTAGTGCTCGCCCATCGCGAGTCACGCGAACGGCGAGCGACGCTTCTCGAATAGCCGGGATCCAGACCCAGTTTTCTCGTTGGGCAGGCAGCGCAAACGGACCCTGGGCGACGTTGGAGTAGCCCTCGCGCAGGAAGCGAACCCAGGCCTGCCCGCGCGGCGCTGAGGGCAAGTGGGCGAATCCATCGGCTTCTCCCCGGATGACTCGCTTTTGCCATCCGGCCTCGGTGGACCACTGCACGGAAACGATCGGGTAGGGGACGCGCTCATTGGTGAACTCGTCGCGGACTTCGACCTGGAGGGGAATCGCCTCATTCCAGGTGAAACCGACAGGGACCGCGGACCCCGAAGACCAGGTCGAAAAAGAAACCGAAGCCACGTCGAGCTCGGCTTCCGGGTGCTGGAAGGTCACGACTATGTCCTCTTCTCCGGGGGGAGGAACCACAGAAAGTCTCCAGGTACCATCGCCTCCGACCTCCGTGTCAAAGCGCTTCGCATCCCAAGTGTCGGTTGAGTAGCGCGCATAGACTTGGGCCCCTTGCCGGCCGGGTGGCATGTCCGCGATCTTCCCGAACAAGTCGATGCTCTCTCCGATCGTCAAGACAATGGCAGATCCCGGATCAGGCCAAGTGCCGCTCCATGCAGCTTTTCCCTCCGCTGACCGCGCGAGAATCGTACCGGTCCCCAGGCAGGCAGGGAGCGAGACCTGAGAATCCGTATGGACGAGGGTTTGGAGCCAGCTGGCTTCTGATGGAGGAAGCCCGTCTGTAGAGAGCAGAGGAATGCGGCCTTCCACCATGACGTCGCAGGTGGCCGGCTGCCCTTCGGAGTCGATCACTCGGATCGCAATGCTATCAGCAGGGTCGAGCTCGATGATCGGCGGAAGGGAAGCCCCACGAAAGGCTGCTCCTTTGTGCGCTTCGGCGAGAATCACCAGTCCCCCCTCCGTGGGTTCGAGTTGGAAGGAAGCGTCTGCGGCCACGGTTACCCCTATTGGATCCTCCGCTCTTCCGGCGCTTCGGAAGACCTGTACCTGAGCTAGGGGCTGGCCGTTGGAGGAGTGCACCTGATGAAGGGAGTGGGCCTGGCTCCGCTCCGTGCGCGCTTGCGGTCCCGAACTCTGCAGTTCGCTCGCGGCCTGAACCGAGGCCTGCGACCGAGAGATTGGCTCCGACAGATGCGTTGGGACGATATTCAGCTCAGGCCGAAAGCGTGTCGACTCGGATTCCGCTGCAGGTCCGCGATCTCCTGGAGAGAACCGGGACAGCCCAGACACACCTGCCATGACCAGGCATACGATTCCAGTGAATCCCCACAGCCATTTTTTCTTGGCCATATTCTAGCCCGGAGAGTTCAACGGGATCGGCATGAGGTGCCTACGAGTTCGTGTGCAGTCTTCCAACAAGATGCAAAAGGCCAGTGCGGTCGGTCGATTGGAGAAATGGCGCGTTCAACCCCAAAGACGGTGGAGCTAGGGCGGGGGAGTCTGGGCCTGATTCGAACGCTGGGCGGGGACGGGGCCAACTCCTCCTCCCAAGGCGGCATTTGACATCGACATGGAGGTGGCCAGGGCTTGGCCTTGCGTGTCCGATGGGCAGAGGGACAAGCAGAGGAGCAGAAAGACGAGCCTAGTCATGGCGGTGATCGTTGAGGTGATAGACACGAAGGGAATTCTCACGCATATAGGCTCTTGCCCTGCGAGGAAGCCGGCGGGGAGGGTCCTGGAGACCGTCACGGATCCTTCGCGCCCGTTTCTCGGTTAAGAGATCCAGGCTGGTGTGGGCCTTGGGGCCCAGTTCATCCAGGCGGTAGGCCGCCTCCCGAATCAGCGGCAGATCATTGGCCTGGATCCCGGCGAGGAGGGATGTAACGACGACCCCAGAGGCTTCGGGAGCGAGCCGGACGGCTCTTTTGGCCAGGTTCGCTGCTGCTTCGTACTGCTTGTCATGCAACTCGCAGTTGATTGTCAGGACTTGGGCCAGGAGAGCCATGCTCGGGACGACTGCATTCTTGACGACCCGGTCAAAGCAACGCAAGGCCAGAGTGCTACGGCCCGATGCTTGGAACGCGAGCCCTAGCCGCAGCTTGCCCTGGTCTGTTGGCCATAGGGTCTCTGCAAGTTGGCATGCCCAGATGGTTCCCTCGGCGCCACGAGGAGGGCGAAAGGCCGACTGCTCGGAAATCAGGCCATCCTCGCGGCAGGATCTTACGAGCTCCTCCAATTGATCCTCATCCGTCCCATCCCAGCCCTGGAAGCGGTCTGCGGATCCGTCGACAAGGTAGTAGCGGCCGTAGACAGACCCGAGCAGGCGAGCGCGGATTGTCTGCGCTAGCTGCTGGCCAGTACTGGCCAGTAATGCTTCGGCAAGCTCCGTAGGGTCATTCATTCGTTGGGAAACAAGGATGCCTTCGCCAAGGTAGAGAGCTTCCGACTGTTGGTGAGAAGTGCAGAGGCTCGCGTGCGCAAGCCCCTTCAAGATCTCTTCCATCCGCCAGGCTGACATTCCAGCTACTCCGAGCCGTCGATTTGTTCGAGCTGCAAAGTCATCAGTCCAACCTTCATGGACTGGGTCAGCTCGGCCATCGAACGCTGGGACCCAAGAACGACCTCGTGAATCGGGATGCCTTGCAGAAAGACGCGCACGATCGGAATCCGCTGCTCATCGCAAAGGTCGTTAATCCGCGTGGTCGCATAGCGAAGCAGATGCGGGGCGATGTCAAAGACCCGGCGCAGGCTCGCATGATGGTCTGGCAGGGGGTCCTGAATTGTTTCTTGCGCGGCGCATCTCCGCTGCTCCTGCAGGACACAGGCACTGACTGCCTGGAGTGCTTCACGCGCCATCCAGTCCCGCCTTTTCAGTACCGAGGACCCTTTTGTCAATCGAGCGCCGATATTCATGGCCGTGATCCGAAACGCTTCGAATGCATCGATCAGCATGGCTTTTTCATGAATCGCGCGTAGGACCGAAGGTCGAACGTCCATGCCCTCTCGGCATTCGAGGAGCCTCTCTAGGATCTCGGCTTTGCTGATCCCGGAGCACGCGTCCAGTGCCGTCTCAAGGTGAAAAGCGTTCTCAGGAGCAGGTAACTTCGCTATGGACGCAGCAAAGCTACCGAAAGGATCATGCCTGGCAAACAAGTCATCTCGATCGAACATGGCAGGCCCGAATGATGAAAGGTGAGTACAAAAAGGTGAGGACTCCAAAGGACCACAGTCTTCCGATCCTGTCAAGCGGTGGACGATTTCAGGGCTTTACTCGGCCCTGGGGGCTGAATGGTGGCCAGCGTGGCGCTTTCGTGGGAGCACGCCCAGCACTGGCGCCCCTACCGGCGTAGCCCGCGGGTCACCCGCGCGTGCCCGTCACCTTGCGCATGTCAAACAGGTTCGGAGTGAATCCGGCCTCTTCGCAGACGGGCTCCGTACTGCCACTTCGTTCCCGAGTATTGGTCGCCCGAACCCCCCTTTTCCTCGGCGAAGCGTCTGCTCGTTCTCGAGGCTCCACCCGAGTTGTCATCCATGGGAGACGTGCTGTTCCTCGGCCGGAAGCCGGTCGTGCTCGAATTCCGCGCGCCGCGGCCCGGTGGAGAAGTGCGGGTTCCCGTCCTGACCCAACGGGGCGGGCAAGCGGTGGGTCTAACCCCCCAGTCGCTCTCGGCCCAGACTCCGGAGCCCCCCTTCCCCGTCAGCCGGCCTCCCATGCCTCCCAGGATCACCTGCCCAAGCGAGCTCTTCGGTCGCCCCTGTGTCACACCGAAGCGGGCTTCTCCCTCCACGCTGAAGTCCGGATCGATGGCGCGAACCGTGGCGCGCTTGAGCACCTGTGCCGCTACGTAACGTGCCCTCCCTTGGTCGAGGGCCGGCTCCAGTTGCGCGAAGGCGGAAAGGTCAGCTGGCATCTCCGCCGCCTATGGAGAGATGGCGCGCAGGCCTTTGTCTTGGACCCACTCACTTTCCTGGAGCGCCTAGCGGAGTTGGTGCCCAGGTTCCCGGCCTGTCCGGCGGCCAACATCTCTTGTCACAGAGCCTCGAGGGTAGCGCCGCCCCGAAAGACCATGTCGAGCAGGCGCTCTTCCAAGGAGCCTGAGGTCTTCGCTTGCCCGTGGCCGTATCGCACGACGGAGCCGTTTCGGAAAACAGGAGCGCGGGGGTCGGTCGTTGAAACCATGGGGCTCTCCTGGTGGCGAGCGGCCATCGATGGGTCGGGAGTTCGGAGGAACTGACGGCGATCGAGCAATGACCCCGTGTCCATCCCAACTCGTGTGAGCTGCGTCAGGCAAATGCGGGATACATGGATGACGGGCTCCAAACCCCCTCCGGCTAGCAGCTTGGTTGACCGCTAGGCTCGCTTCACGAGCCGCGCTGACCAGGCATAAGTCAGGCTGGCTGCGAGCAAAGCGAAACTACTCCAATGCTCCTGTGGTACGGGGAGCAGGGATGCAAGCCCGAGGCCCAGCACGAAGGACATGCACATCCTCCAGGAGAGTGGGGAGACATCCTCCTCGGCGGGCTCTGCAAGCTTCATGATGGTCAGCATGCATAGGAGCGAGGCGACCAGGATGGGGTCTATGAATAGTTGGGCAACAAGACCAACCAGATAGAGCAGGCGGAGGATCGCGCTGCCGCCGGTCGCAACAACATGGTAGGTACGTGATTCGCCGCGAGCCCGAGTGCTGCCATTGAGGCGAGCCCGTCGTTTCGCAGCGACCGAGGATTGCAGCTGCTCAATGGCGGCCGTGGACCTCTTGGCGGTGGGCATGGGCCGAAATTGTCCTGGCCGGGTGGGCATGGCCTCAATCGGCATGAAAATCAGAGTAGCAAGGCCCCCAGAACTTGGGATACGCAGCGAAGGGGTGGTCCCCGTCCAAGCTGACGCGCTGGCGTTCCGACCTACTGGAGCTGTGCCTTCAGCCAGGCCGTGAGCTCCCTAGTCACGATCGCATTGCCCGCCGCGTTCAGGTGGCCACTGCCGTACAGGGCCTGATCCGGTGCGGCTTGCCGGGCCACCTTGGTCTGACCTGACAGAAGAAGCCGGCCGATGGCGGAAAAGCGCGCGAGCCCGGGCGCTGGCTGGTCGAACCAGTACTCATCGGCACGAACGCGCTCGAGCACGCTGCCGTCGAGCACGGCCTTGCAAAGTTCGAGGCGGGTTGAGAAAGGTTGCGGCACGGGGCGCAGGGCGCCGGTCGGGTCGAGCACGAAGCGCGGCTTGGTCACGACCGCCCGCGAGCGCGGGTACCAGAGCGGCGGGTAGCGGTTCACGTTGCGATCGATGTTCTCGAGCATGATGCCGATCGGCGCAAACCGAGCGCCATGGAGCCCGACGCAGCGGAAGCGCAGGATCTCACCGATTCCCGGAGCCAGAAACGACCAGGCGCATCGTGGCCCACCTGGTTTTGCGGACAGAGCCTTACGGGTCGAGCCAGCGCGCCCACGCCACAGACGGAGCTAGGCCTAGGGGGGGCCGCTCGGTGAGCTCTCTGGAGCCAAGGATGTGAGTCTGTCTCCGTGCTCGGGGGAGGGCTCTGGAATCAGTTCCCCCGCACTCCCAACGTGCTCGCAACCCATGGTTTGGAATTGCCACTCCTGCGGACTTCCTTGGCCATTCTCAGCGCTGCGCGGGCCGGGCCGGTCTCGACCTGCGGCCGGGCTAGTCGATCGTGACCGTCATCAGCGCGGCCTGGCTCAGGGCGGCGCCGCCGGGCAGGGAGCTGTCGTAGGCCATTGCTTGGAACGCGAACTCCATGCCGACGAAGCTCGCGAGGTTCGGAACCCCGAGCGGGATCTGTGTGCCGGTTCCGGAGTTGTAGCTGCCGGTGAGCAAACGTGTGGAGGTCGGCGGGGGCAGGTAGTAGTCGCCGAAGGGGGTGGCCAGGGGCTGTTGGGCTAGGCCAGTGCGCGAGAAGAGCAGCTGGTACGTGCCGCCCGGGGGACCGAGTAGCTCGATCGAGTAGGAGCCGCCCAGGGGGACTTCGGCCGGAAGGGCCAGGGTCTGCAGCTCGTGGGCGCCCAGGTCGGAGACGGCCCCGCCGTCCAGGTTTCCGTCGACGTTGCGGGGGAGGCCGTCTGCGTCTGTTCCAATGGCGGACGCGCCGGCGGCATCGACGCAGACCGAGTTCCACAGCAGGCGGTAGTCCCCGGTCGCGGGGGAACGGAAGCCCGGGCTCGCAGCCGTCAGGTTCCCCATCGTTCCGATGGAGGGGCTGGACTGCAGGTAGCAGTTTTCCGCGTTTGCGCCGCCCGCGTCGTCGACGGAGTGACCTACCGAAATGCAGTCGATCAGGTCCAACTCGTCCACGTCGTTTCCTGGATACGGACTCATGCCCAAGCCGTCGACCGTGCAACGAAGGAGCTCGACGTCCCCGGTCGTGCCCTGGCTGCAGTGGATCGCAGAATCGCGGGCCGCAAGGAGGCTATCGGAGATCTTGATGTTGAACCTGAGGGAGGACGAAAGGGCCCAGATCCCGCCATGGAAGGGGGAGTTCACATCCGTGATCGAGCAGCGTTCGACCGCAAGGTTCATTCGGGCGCCGTTGCTGTAGCAGGCCAGGACATCGAAGACTGATTCACCGTCCATGAATGTCACATCGCGGATCAGGCACTCATTGTCGAATGTGCCTTCCATGTGGACGAGGATCGCGAAGCCGAATTCCTCGAACGAGCAGCGTTCGATAGCGATGGGGTTCATCTCGTCTCCCCAGACCGTTTGAATGCCCCTTTGAACCGAGTGAAAGTCGGAGTCCGTTACGGCCACGCGCGGGCTCGATACGCCGGTGGCAAGACCATGCAAGGCACAGTCGGTGACGCTGAGTTGCTCAAGGCCCTGGTAGTGCACACCGAACTCCTGCGAAGTGTTCCCTACGCTTGAAGAACCCCCGACCTGCAAGCCTGCAATCGAGGGCGCCATGCCGGACTCCACAGCGAAACGAACCAGCGCTCCATTGTGGCGATACAGCCGAGTTTGCCCGGAGCCCCCAAGGCCGATGAGCCGGGTGCCGGCCAAGGGCTCAAGCGGAAAGATCTCGCCGGATGAAACTCCATATTCTCCAGGCTTGATGAGGACGAAACGTTCGCTCGCCGGAAACATGGCTTCGACGGCTGTGGCCGCGGCCGTAATCGTTCGGAAGGGGAGATCCGGGTCGTTCGTTCCAGTGGAATCGTCGCCGAACACCGGGTCGACCCACACACGGTTCTGGGCGGATGCGAGGGAGGAGCAGGCGAGCAGCAAGCAGGCGAATCGGGCGAGCATGGGCGGTCCTTCGTGAAAAGGGGTGAGCGGGTGGGGGGGGGCACCCCACCCGCGCAGGACCCCGCGCGAGCCCAATCATGTTGCGGTTCCTGGCATTCCTAGGAATGCCCTGTCCTTCACCCGGGGGGGCCGGCGGCGCCAGTCCCAGGGGGACCGGCGGAGGAGCAGCTCTGCTATTGAAACGTGACTGCGACGGCCGAGGAAAAGTTGCTCGTCGGGCCGGGATTCACGTCCCGGTACCAGGCCTGGAAGTTCCAGGTTTCCCCGGCCATCGCTGCGCTCGAAGCGCCTCCCTCGGGGAGCTGGGCGAGGTTCACGTGCAGGGCAGCTCTGCCCTGAGCGGAGGAAACCCGGATCTCGCCCGGACCGCTGAAGCGTCCGATGGAACCTCCCAGGCAGAGGTTGCCTTGGCTACCGCCCGCACCGGGCGTGAAGCCACCGGTGCGGCTTGCGAGGAAGAGGGTGGTTTGCTGGGGCGGGGCCCCGTTCACGAACAGCGTGAGCTCGTCGGCGGCGAGCTGGGGGCTGCCGGCAGCCCCCAGGACCGCGGGGGAACCGGTCGAATTGGCTTGGCCGGCGCAGACCTGAGCCTCGAAGGGATCCAGCGGCGCGATGCGCAGCACACCCACCTCGGTGAAGTCCACGTTCCGATAGGTCGTGCGGATGCCTCCCCTGGGGTCGATCTCTGCATCCCCGGCGATGGCGAGAGCAGCCATGTCCAACCGGATGTCGAGGAAGGGGCTCGCGGCGCCCGTGACAGCGTCGACGCGCACGAGTCCGGTGCGTTCCGGCGTGCTGCCGGGGAATCCGGCCTGGGTCGCACCGAAGATGACGTCGCCTCCAAAGACCACTCCAGTGTGGACTGCGCTTTGGAGACCGCCGATTCCCTCGCGCATCGTGATGCACCACTGGGACCCGGTGATCTTGCAACCAAAGCCGAGGAAGCCCGTCCCCCCGTAGCTGTTGCCAGACACCACCAGGTCACCGGTGGGGAGATGATCGGCGTCGACCCAAACGCCGGTCTGGCCGATGCTCTCCTGTAGGGCACCGGCGGCGTCGAAGTGGACGATCAGGCGCTGCGTAGAGAACGAGCCGTTGATGAAAAAACTTCCGACCGCGTGTCCCGATCCGTCGGGCCGGACAGCGATGTCCTCGAGGGTGGCGGAATTCGGACTCGCCACGGGGAGGCGCGTGACCCAGACAAGCGCTCCGCTCCCATCGATCCGGCCGAATACGGGCCCTTCGACCGTACCGGGAGCGCCGAAGTTCGCTGAGGTGGAGGTGCCGCTGAAGACGAGGTCTAGGCCGGTCGCGGCCACGGCGGTGAGGCCGTCGAATCCAGCTCCGCCAATTCTCTGGGCTCCGAGGGGGGTGCCGTCCGCTGCGAGGGTCTGGAAGAAGCCGTCCACGGCACCGAGCGGATCGGGGATCAAGGGGTCCGATTCGCTGATCGAGCCGACGATGGATACGCCACCAGCCGAGTGGACGGCGAGGTCACTGGAGTTGGTCGGAGCCTGGTGGGTCCACAGCAGGTCGCCGTCCAGGTCGATCGCCTGGACTACGCCGCCACTCAGCAGGATGTACGTGATCCCGCTGTCGGAGACGGCCACCGAGCGCGGTGGCTGGGAGCCCGTGGGGAGGTTCCAAACCACAGCGACTTCACTCTGGGCGGCCGCATTGGCGGTGGTGAGGAGGAGAGCCGTGAAGAGGGTCGAGAGGGTGGTTCGCATGGCAAGCCTAGGGAGTCAAGGGAAGGGGGGAGCCTGGGGGGGTCCATGGGCACCTGACCTCTCGATCCTAGCTTCCCATTCTCAAGCCGCTCGAAAGTACCGGGGGTCGATTTGGGATTCGCTCGGACCGCCGCTTGCGGGTGGAGCAGCCGCCTAAAGCTCGTCGTACATCGCCTGCACGGCTTCGGCGCGCTCGCCCAGCGCGGCGGTGTGGCGCCAAATCGGCCAGGCCGGGATCAGGTGGATGCAGCAGAGCGCGAGGCAGGCGAGCTGGTAGCGCAGGCCGGCGTTGGCCCATTGGTCGAGGGCGAGCAGGCTGCCCAGGGAGCCGAAGGCCAGCAGGCCGATGGCCCCCGTGGAGACGATGAGCCAGGGGCGGCGGCGGCGCGGGCTGCGGGCGAGGAGCGCGGCGCCGCCGGCGGCAAGGCCCGGCACTCCGGGCAGCAGGGCCGCTTTGGTGGAGCCCGTGAGCAGCGGGCCCAGGACCGCCAGGAGCAGCAGCAGCAGCGAAACGCTGAGCGCGTTGGTGAGGAGTCCGCGCAGCGCGTCCGCGACCAGGGTCTCGGCGTCCGGCCGGGCGGGCCAGCGCTCGAGGTCAGAGCTCGGCACCGCGCCGGGGCGCAGCGGGCCGCCCCAGCGCCGGTGGCGCGGCACCATCAGCGGCGCGCGACCCGGCGCCGGCGCGTGGGCGTGGCGGACAGCAGCGACAGCTCGGCTTGCTTGATCTGGATCGCGGTCCAGCCGCGGCTGCCGAGGAGCTTGTGGAGCTTGCGTACGCGCCGGGCTCGGTACTCCGCGGCGGTGGCGCGCGCGGTGCGTGAACGTGGCATGGCGCGCGTGCCGACCAGGGCCGCGGCCAGCCCGCTCGGCAGGCCGGCGTCGCACATGCGCTCGTGCTGGGTGCTGCGCTCGGTCGTGTTTTGCGCGAGCTGGGTGATGCGCATGGTGCGCGGGCTCGGGCCAATCGACGGAAAGCCCGCCCGTTCGACAGCCACGCCCCAGGGCTCGAGCCGGCGCTCGAGGTTCTCGGTCAAGGACTTGGAAAGCGCCTCTGTTGCGGTGATCGTTCTACGGTCGGTCGCGCGCAGCACCTCCTGCACACCGAGCGTCAGCATCTGCAGCATGCCCTGTTCCAGGTCGTCGATCTCGATCAGCGCGCGCCGCACGTCGACCACGCGGTACACCAGGTTGGCGTCGGCGTGGTAGACAAGCCCCTCGTTGTTCACGACCCGCTGGCTAGGCAGGTCCATCGAGCGCGAACGGGTCGGCAGCACGCGCACCTGCTGCACTCCGGGGAAGAGCGGATGGAAGCCCTCGTGCAGCTCCTTGGTGGCGCGTCCGAAGGTGAAGCGCAGGCCGGTGGTGCCGGAGCGAATCGTGATGCCCATCGCGCGGACGACGGCAAACACCGTAGCTACGGCGAGGGCGAAGAGATCCTCCTTCACCGCATTGAAGAGCGGCAGTAGGAAGCGCCACCAGGAGCGCTTGCGCGGGGCTTCGACCGGGGACCCATCCTCCTCGGTCTGACCGCCCGGCTCGGCCGGGTTGTCGCCCTCATCCTGGCGGCGCGCCGGGGCGGCGCTGCGCAGCAGCTCCAGGGTGTGTCTCACAGCTCGTCCTCGTCCTCGCTGTCCTCGCTCTCGTCCTCCCTGCTCCGGCCGAGTCGATCCTTGTCGTTGCGCTTGGTCTCTTCGATTTCACGCTCGCCGATCTCATCCTCGAGGCGCGCGGCGAGGGCCGCATCGCTGGAGCGCTGGCGGCGCGCGGAGGCGGGCCGGTCTTCGGGATGCACCGAGACGACCGCTCCAGAGATCAGCGCGACGGCCGCCTCCTCGGAAAGCCCGTCGGCGGCCATGCGGTCGTAGAGCGCGAGCTTCTCCTCGGCCAGCATCTCGAGCTGGGTGATCTCCAGGGTCGTCGGGGACGGCGAGATGTTCGAGAAACCAAACTGCAGAATGCGCACGCCCCACTGGTCCTCGACCGTGCGTAGCTCCTCGCGGATCTCCGCGCACATGCGGTCCACGTCGGTCACGGTGTGGCGATCCTTGCGGGACACGATCTGCTGAACGGCGATCACGACGCGGTTCTGCAGGCCGGTCACCAGGTCGTCGACCTCGATGATGGCCTTGCGCAGCGCGACGATCTGGTAGACGACCTTGCAGTCGACCTCATAGACCAGGTTGTCATTCAGCTGGATGACCTGGGGCTCGAGATCGAGCGTGGTGTGCTTGGTTTCCTCCAGCTTGAAGGTCTGGATCAGCGGGATCTTGAAGTGGATCCCGGGTCCGACGACGGCGCGCGCTCGCCCCAGGGTGAAGCGCAGGGCGTGCTGCCCGTCGTAGACGATGACGAAG
The DNA here is from genome assembly GCA_964459495.1 of uncultured Planctomycetaceae bacterium. GTDB lineage: Bacteria > Planctomycetota > UBA1135 > UBA1135 > CAYWNK01. The sequence goes on along the minus strand of CAYWNK010000028.1, from coordinate 15,057 downwards.
AGGCCCGTGAGGGCGCCGAAGATGTCGAGGGACATGAAGGCCGGGAAGGAACGGCAGGATTGGGGTGGGGGCCCGCGCGGGGCATACTGATCGGACAAGAGTATGGACCAAGCACCCTCCCTTTCCCTACCCCGCTTGCCGCGGGATCGCAGCGACGACTACTCAACTGAGATCGTCGCCCGCCGCCGCGCCCTGGCCGAGGGCTCCGCCGGCATCCCCCTTTCTCACGTCGCAGGGTCAGGAGTCCCGCTGGGCTCGGCCCAGGGCAGCATCGAGTCCATGATCGGATTTGCCCAGGTTCCCCTGGGCCTGGCCGGACCGCTGTTGGTCCACGGGGCCAAGGGGCGCCGGGAGACCTACGTGCCGATGGCGACCACCGAGGGAGCGCTGGTGGCGTCCCACAACCGCGGCATGCGGCTGGTGGGGGAGGCCGGCGGGGCCTGGTCGCGGGTCGTGCGCGAGGGGCTGAGCCAGCACCCCGTGCTCGTTTACGCGGACGCCGCGGCGGCCCTGCGTGCGGCGGAGCGCGCGAGGTTGGAGCGACACCGCTGGGCGGAATTGGTCACCACCCTCACCAACCACGGCCGCCTCACCGTGGTCGAGCCCGAGGTCCAGGGCCGGCGGTTGGTGCTGCGGCTGGTCTTCACCACCGGGGATGCGATCGGCATCAACATGGCGGCCCATGCAGCGGACCGGATCTCGGCGGAGCTCGCCGAGGCCAGCGGCGCGCTCGAGCGCTACGTGCACGGCCAAGACGTGGAAAAGCGTGCGAGCGCGCGCACGGCGGTCGAGGGTCGCGGGCGCAGCGTGGTCGCCGATGTCACGGTGCCGGCCGCCGTCCTACGCGAGGTGGCGCGGGCCACGCCCGAGCAAATGGCGAGCATCGCACGCACCTACGCCCAGGGATTCGCGCAGCTCGGCACCCAGAACTGGACGGTGCAGGGCGCGAACGGGCTGGCGGCGGTGCTGCTCGCCTGCGGCCAGGACGTGGCGTATCTGCCCGAGTGTGCGACCGGCTACCTCGACATGGACGTCACGGCGGACGGGGACCTCTACGCATCGGTGCACCTGCCTTCCCTGCTGGTGGGCACGGTGGGCGGTGGTTGCGGCCAGGGCACGGCGGCGGAATGCCTTGAGGTGCTTGGCTGTGCGGGCGATGGCGGCGCGAACGACTTCGCCGAAGTGCTGGGTGCGACCGTGCTCTGCGGGGATCTGTCGCTGATGGCGGCGTTTTGCTCGCACGAGTTTGTCGAGGCCCACGAGCGACTCGGCCGCAATCGGCCTGCTGGGCAGGCAGCGGCCCCGGGCGCGGGGAAGGATCGCGGGTGAAGGGCAAGACCGAGCTTTGGACCTGGAGCGCCTTTGCTCTGGGCGCGGCCCTGGCCGCCGGCTGGGTGTACCTACTCTCTCGGCCGGGAGGGGAGGGGCCCGTCTGGTTCTACAGCGAGGGTCGCTACTACGGCGTGCTTGTGGCGTTGGCCCTGGTCGCGGTGGGCGTGGTCTGCGCGCTTCGCGACCGACCGTTCCTCGGCCGCAGCCGCGGAGCGGGTTTCGCCGTTTTACTGCTGGTGGTGGGCGCGGCACCCTTTCCTGTGCCCTACCCCAGCAGTCGGGAGCACAGGCCCAGCTCGGCTCGGTTTCGGCTGCCGGTGGACGGCACCTGGCGGGTGGTCTACGGGGGAGACGGGGGCTCGGGGCCTCTCGCGCACCTGCCCGAGCGGCGCTTTGGCCTGGTGCTCGTGCGCGAGGTCGATGGGCGCCGCTGCGCGGAACCGGGCCCCGATGCCGATCTGGGACGGGGGCCCGCGCCCAAGGACTTCTTTGCGTTCGGGGCGAGCGTTGTCGCTCCGGCGGACGCAACCGTGGTCGTGAGCGAAGACGGGCACCCCGATCGCGAGGCGGGCCAGGCGCCCACGGGCCCCGCGGCGGGCAATCACGTGGTGCTCCAGCTTGCGGAGGGGGAGTTTCTGGTCCTGGCCCACCTGCGCCAGGGCAGCGTCCAAGTGAAGGCGGGCGATCAGGTTTCCGCCGGGGCGCCCCTGGCCGAGGTGGGCGCTTCGGGCACAGGAGCCCTCTGGGGGGAGCCCCACGTGTCGGTCCACCTCCAGACCTCGTCAGCCGCCTTTGGGGGCGAAGCCGTGCCCTGGCGAATCACGGGCTACTCCCTGGGCGGGGTCGCCATGCCGGCCGGGATGCCCCGCGGCGGGGTGGCCCTTGGGGGCACCCTCGAGGGGCAGGTCATCACCCACGGACCACCCGGAAAGTAGGGTCGAAGAGGAATCTGACGACTTGGGCGCTTGACGCCCGGGCCGGCCCAATTAACCTGTTCGGCTTGCCGAGTGACCTTCCAGGTCCTTCTGATGAGGATCGAGTAGGCCACCTGGGGCTTTTGTGCCCCTTCTTCTGACTTGTCTCGGGGCTCCCATCGCGCCCCTTCGGACGCCCCATCTCGACCCGACCCGCGCCCCGATTCCAGGGAGCCGCGAGCCAGCCATGACCGCTACCCTCAAGAGCGAATCCCCGCGCCCCGCGCCCAAGAAATCCACGGGCCCGCTGTTCAACCGGAACATCGGAATCATGGCGCACATCGACGCGGGCAAGACCACGTTCACCGAACGTGTGCTCTTCCTGACGCAGCGCATCCACAAGACCGGTGAGGTCCACGACGGCGCCGCGACGATGGACTACCTCGAAGAGGAGCAGAAGCGCGGGATCACGATTCAGTCGGCGGCGACGAGCTGCACCTGGAACAACTACGACATCAACATCATCGACACCCCCGGCCACGTGGACTTCACGGCCGAGGTGGAGCGCAGTCTGCGCGTGCTCGACGGTGCGATCGCGGTGTTCGACGCCAAGAACGGCGTCGAGGCCCAGTCGGAAACCGTTTGGCGTCAGGCCAACCGCTACAAGGTTCCGCGCATCTGCTTCATCAACAAGATGGACAAGATCGGCGCGAACTTCGAGTTTGCGGTGAAGACCATCAAAGAGCGTCTTGGCGCGAACCCGGTGCCCGTCCAGCTGCCCATCGGCGCTGAGAAGGACTTCGAGGGTTTCGTCGACCTCGTGCGCATGGTCTACATCACGTTCCCCGACGATGGGCACGGCCAGGAGTACTTCGAGGGCCCGATCCCCGAAGAGCACAAAGAGGCCGCCGAGGCGGCCCGTTACTCGATGCTGGAGACGGCTGCCGAGAACGACGAGGAGCTGCTGAACCTCTTCCTCGAGGACGCTGAGATCCCCGAGGAAATGGTGATGCGCGCGCTGCGGACCGCGACGCTTTCCCTGAGCGCGACCCCGGTCTTCGCCGGCTCCGCCCTCAAGCACAAAGGCGTGCGCTTTGTGCTCGACGCCGTGATCGACTTCCTGCCCTCGCCCCCCGAAATCGGCAGCGTCGAGGGCACCCTGCCCCGCTCGGAAGAGGTCATCACCCGCGAGCCGAACAACGACGCGCCCCTGTCCCTGATGGCCTTCAAGACCATCGCGGAGCCGACCGGTGACCTGACCTTCGTGCGCGTCTACTCGGGCGTCCTGCAGAAGGGCAGCCGGGTTGAGAACGCCCGTACGGGCAAGACCGAGCGCATCGGCCGCATCGTGCGGATGCACGCCAACAAGCGCGAGGCGCTCGAGCAGGTTCCGGCCGGCGACATCGCCGCCATCGTGGGTCTGAAGAACACCGTGACGGGCGACACCCTGTGCGACCCGGATCACCCGATCAGCCTCGTGAAGATCTCCTTCCCTGAGTCGGTGATCTCGATGTCCCTCGAGCCGGAATCCAGCCAGGACCGTGACAAGCTGGGCGAGATCATCGGCCGGATGATGCGCGAGGACCCGACCTTCCGCGCCATCACCAACGAGGCCACCGGCCAGCTCGTGATCTCGGGCATGGGCGAGCTGCACCTCGAGGTCATCACCAACCGGATCCGCAACGACTACAACTGCGGCGTGAAGACCGGCCGTCCCAAGGTGGCCTTCAAGCAGCGCCTCAAGAAGGACATCGACACCGAGGCCCGCTACATCCGTCAGTCGGGTGGTTCGGGTCAGTACGCGGTCGTGAACGTGAAGTTCGAGTACGACCCCGAGATGGTCGGCTTCGAGTTCATCGACGCGGTCAAGGGCGGCAACGTCCCGCGCGAGTACATCAACGCGGTCGGCTTCGGTCTGGAGAGCTACTACAATTCCGGCGGCCAGAAGGGCATCCCCTTCGTCAGCACCAAGGCAACCCTGTACGACGGCAAGGCCCACGACGTTGACTCGTCGGACAAGGCCTTCGAGGCGGCGGGGGTCCTGGCTTTCCGCCAGGCGGTCGAGGACAACACGATCCTGCTCGAGCCCTTCATGAAGGTCGACGTCACCGTGCCCGAAGAGTTCATCGGCGCCGTCGTCGGCGACCTGAACTCGCGCCGCGGTGAGGTCAGCGAAGTGGAATCCCAGGGCGACCAGCGCGTCGTGCGGGCCATGGTGCCGATCGCCGAGATGTTCGCGTACTCCTCCGCGCTGCGCGGCGCGACCCAGGGCCGCGGCAACTACTCCATGGAGCTGGCCGAGTACCGTGACGTGCCCCCGGGCATCGCCAAGAAGATCATGGAGATGCAGGACGAGTAGTCCCTGCGGTCAGGGCCCACCCAGTGGGCCTACCAGGCGCCCTCGGGTGCTTTCTTCAGGCGCGCCCCGGGGACCAAGTGGTCTCCGGGGCGCGCTTCGCGTGGGGAGCGAGTTGCACGGCTCCTGCGGGCCGCTATGCTCCTGCCACCATGCCCAGCACTGCGAAACGACGCTGGAGCCGCGAGCTCGACAGCGAGATCGACGGCGTCGCGTTCGGGCCCAAGGGCCCCATCCTGCTCCACGGCTACGACCCGCCCGCGGGAGGCAAGTGGGTGGACAACGTCATCCCAGGCAAGCTCGGCGCGTTTGACCGCACCTCCGGCGAGATGCTCTGGCGGGTTCCCTGCGAGGTGGGCTACGGGCGCGGTTTCGGAGCCGGCCTTGGCCCTTCGGGGCAGGTGGTCGTGCTGGGCCCTGGTCAATCCGGGCACCGGATCGTCCGACAGTCCATCGACGACGGGGAGCTCCTGGACGTGAGCGACATCCCGGCCTTCGATATGGCGGTCGTGACCCCCGAGCGGGTGGTGGGGGTCTCTGCGGGCCGCGTGTTCTGCCTGGGAACCGACGACCTGGCGGCGTCGTGGTCGTATTCCCAGGAGGGGCAGCGGTATCACTCCGTCGCGCTGAGTGGCGATCGGGCCTTCGTGACGTATTCCACCAAGCAGGGCCACGGGGTGCTGGTGCTGGACGCCGAGACCGGCGGCTCGGAGGGCACCCTGCTGGCGCCCGCGGAACCGCGCATCCAGGGCCTGGTGACCACCGGCGACGTGGTGGTGCTGCTGACGTCGGATCTAGACCGCATTCTTCCCCCTGAGAGCATCGGCGACTATGCGGAGGAACTCGTGGGGCATCCCGCCGGGGGCTCCACCGACACCCTGTCACTGCTCGCCCTGCGCGTCGACGGGCGCAAGGGGGATCGGCCCCTCTGGCTGAAGGTCCTCGAGACCACGCGCCTGGACGACCTGGCGCCGGCTTCGATCACGGCGGACAGTGGGAAGCTGTATTTGGAGCGGGGGACCGACCTCTTCGCCCTGGACGTGCTGAGCGGACGTCCGCTGGGGGAGTGGACCGTGCCTGGCCTGGACGAGCAAATCGCGTGGTCCGTGGCCGATGGGGCGGGCCTCTTGGCCGAGGAAACGCGGGTTTCGGTCTTTGAACTCCCCGCCTGATCGGCCCTTTCCTGGGCGGCGGCCCGCCAGTCCTGGGCTCTGCCGCTTGACCCCCGGCCAGGGGTAGGGACAATTCGAGCCCTCATGGCCGAGACCAGCGAACAAGAACTCGACGACGACGGGCTCATCATCCAGAAGTACGACAGCGTCGTGCTGGTGGTGGTGCCTCCGGTGGACTTCGGGGATCAGATCCTGCGCTACGCGCGTTCCTCTCTCTACAACATCCACGTTGGGACCTGGTCGGTCAGCGACGCCGAGGACGGCAACGTCAAAGGGCGCCTGCAGGACGAGTTCATGGTGGATGCGCCGCTCGAGGGCGTGACGATGGACGACTACTCGGGCGTGCTCATCGTCGGCTCGGAGGGCGTGCACCCCTATGCCAACGACGCTACGGCGCTCTCCCTTGTGCGTGCCGCCGACCAGGCGGGCAAGCTCATCGGGTCCTGGGGCAATGGTCTGGCTGTGCTGGCCAACGCCGGCGTGCTCAAGGGCCACAAGGTGACGGGCCGGGCCGACCTGGAGTCGGTCGTGAAGTCCGCTGGCGCCAAGTTCACAGGGCGCGAGGTCGCCGCCTCCGCCCACGTGATCACCGGCCGTGACGAGGGCTCCGGCATGCGCTTTGGCCAGTCACTGGTCGAAGCGGTGCGCATCCTCTAGCCCAGCGAATCGTCTGGGCTGAGAGGCCAAAACCCCACGATCCTCTGCTCCCTGGTGCCCGCCGCCCCCGCGCGACGGGCGCCTGTGGTATGACTTGAGGGCTTCTACCGGCGTGAATCGTACCTCCTCTGCGCCGCCTCCCAGGGCTACGGCCCCGACAACCGACGTGTTCCATTCGTGACTGCGACTCTGATTCTCAACGCTCTCGCCGCCGAGTTCTCCGTTCCCTCCGCTTCCGTGCAGGCGGTCCTGGAGATGGTGGACGCAGGGCTAACGCCCCCTTTCATCGGGCGCTTCCGACGGGCCGCCACCGGCGCGCTGCCGGAGAGTCACATCCGGCGACTGCTGCATCGACGCGGTGAGCTGGAGGAACTCGATCGACGCCGGGGCACGATCCTGCGGGCGCTCGAACGCTTCGACAACGTGCCCGAGCAGGCGCTGGACGCGGTGCGCAACTGCGTCGATCGTTTCGAGCTGGAGGACCTGTTCATTCCGCACCGCCGGCCTGAGCCCGAGGTGCAGCTGGCGATGGACCGTGGGCTGGGTGGACTCGCCGACGCGCTGGTCGCCGCCGTCCCGCGCAACGAGCGCGCCCCCCGCCCGGACTCGACGGAAGGTGACGCCAAGAAGGAAGAGACCGAGGCCGCAGGGGCCAGTCCCTCCCCTGCATCCGGCGACGGGGAGGCTCCGCCCACGCTCGAGAAGAGCGCTTCGGTGAGCGAGCCCGATGCTGCGGAGATTGTTGGCGACGCTGCCGTCTCCGAGGCGCCGGCCGAGAACGAAGCCCTTTCGGACGGGGCCGCCGATCAACCGGCCGCCGATCAACCGGCCGCTGGTGAGCAGGCACCGGCCACCGAGCCGGAGTCCGCGAGTTCTCCGGAAGGGGCTCCTGCTCCTGCCCCCGAGACGGTTCCTGCCTCCGAGATGGCGGCCGCGCCGGGTGCCGACTCCACCGGGTCTGACTCCGCTGGCGCAGCAGCCGCCAAAGAAGAGGCCCTGCGCATCGCCGGGCTGGCGGGTCACATTGCCGTCACCCCTGAGCTGGCGCGCATGTGCGAGCCGTTCGTGGTTCCCGACAAGGGGGTCCACACCGACGTTGAAGCCCTGGCGGGAGCGCTGCGCATTCTTTCCGATCGTCTTGGGCGGGACGCACGCCTACGCGGGCTTCTGCGCCGCATGCTGCGCAAGCGCGGCAGCCTCAAGGTGCGTCCCCTCGTCGACGCGGGAAAGGCCGGTCGCCACAAGCCCCTGCTCAAGCTGGACACACCCCTCAAGCAGCTTCAGGGTCACCGGCTGGTGGCCCTGCGCCAGGCCCAGAAAGAGCGCATCCTCAACTACACCCTGCACCTCGACTCTAGCCAGGCCCTACCCAAGGTGCGCCAGGCGCTTGGCAAGCACACCAAGACCGAGTGCGAGCCCTTGCTCCAAGAGGTGGCGCGCCAGGCCCTGGAGGCGCGGCTGCTGCCGGCCCTGGAGGCCGACGTGCGGCTGGAACTCAAGGAGCGCGGGGACGCGGAAGCCCTGCGCTTCCTCGCCCAGCACCTGCGCCAACTGTTGCTGACTTCGGCCCACGGACCGCGCCAGGTCTTCGGCGTCGACGTCAACGCGAAAGGCGACTGGACGCTGGCCCTGATCGGGGAGCGCTCAGAGGTTGTTCGCACGCTGCGCATCGAGGTGGGGGACAAGGAGCCCGCCGCCTTGGGTGCTGAGCTGGTGGCCTTCTTTGGGGACAACGATGTGCGCCTCGGCGCCACCGGGCACGGCAAAGGGCCCCGCGCGGGCGGGCGCAAGCTGCGCGCGGCACTGGCCGCTGTGGGCTCCGAGGTGATCCTGACGGTCGCCAACGAAGCGGGCCTCTCGAACTACGCTGGCTCCGAGGTCGGACGGAAAGAGCTGCCCGAGGCGGCCGTGCCCGAGCGCATGGCGATCAGCCTGGGCCGTCGTCTGCAGGACCCGATGTCGGAGTTCCTGAAGATCGACCCGCGGCACTTGGCCCTCGGGTCGGAGCAAGGTCTCGTCAGCAAGGCGAACGCGAAACGCGTGCTGCGCGAGACGATCGAGTCCTGTGTGGCCCACGTGGGTTGCGTGCTGAACTGGGCTCCCCCTTCGGTGCTCCGCAACATGCCTGGCCTGGATGAGGCCACGGTGACCAAGCTCCTCGAGGCCCGGGAGAGCGCGCCCTTCCACTCCCGCGAGCAGCTGCGCGCGGAGGGCTTCTTGACCGAGGCCCAGTGGACCAGCGTGATCGCGTTCCTGCGCCTGCCCAGCTCGGACGCGCCGCTGGACCGCACGAGCCTGCACCCCGAGCAGTACGACCTCGCTCGTCGCCTGCTGGAAAGCGCGGGCGGAGCGCCCGAGGAGAGTCTCGGTCGGCCTGGCGTGACCAAGGGCCTCAAGCGCGCTGCCTTCGAGGTGGACGAGCACACCTGGCGCGATCTGATGCGCGAGCTTTCCATGCCGGGCCGCGACCCGCGCCTGCGCCTGTTTGCGCCGCGCCTGCTCAGCCCCGACACCGATTCCGCGCGCCTGACGCCGGGACGGGTGATCGAGGGCGTGGTGACCGCCGTTGCCAGCTTCGGAGCCTTCGTCGACGTGGGCCTGGAGCAGGACGCGATGGTGCACATCTCCGAGGTCTCCCAGCGCTACGTGCGCGACGCCCGCGAGCTACTGTCCATCGGCCAGACCGTGCGTGCACGGGTGGTCGATCCCTCCGGCCAGCGGATGTCCCTCTCCCTGAAGGACGTGCCCGCACTGGAGAAGAGCCAGCGCGGTGGTGGCGCTCGACGGTCTCGAGGGCGGGGCCGCGGACGGGGTCGCGGAGCCAGCGATCGGGATCGCGGCCCCAAGCTTCGTCAGGGCGATGCCCGCGGCATGCCCCTGGGTGGACCCGGCGGTCGGCGCCGCGGTGGCGGGCGAGGGCGTGGCGGCTCGGAGCGACGGGACAGCGGCGATCGCGTGGATCGCGCCGATCTCAACCGCATCAATTCCTCCGCTAGCCAGGAGGCGGCGCGCAACAACCCCTTCGCGGCATTCTTCAAGCCCAAAGAGGAGGCTGGCTCGAAGCAGCAGCCCAAGCAGAAGCAGAAGCCCAAGTCGAAACCGAAGGCCGTGTCCACCGAGCAGCCGGCCCAGGGCGAGGAAAGCAAGTAGCGCGAGGCTGGGCTTGGCCCGCAGGGGCCTGCCCCGTCGGCTCGTCGTTCCGGCGTTTATCCGCGGAGGCGGGTCGCACCCCGCGGGGAGGTCTGCCCAACAAGGAAAAGGGCCCGGCCGCACAATGTGCGGCCGGGCCCTTTTCGTGGGATATCCTCGCCTTAGAACCCGATGGGGGGAGCGCCAAGATCCGAAGGCCCTGACTTGTCCTCGTTCGCGTCGCTCGGAGCGTTGAGATCGATCTCCATGGGGCCCGACTTCTTGGGCTGGGCCAGGGAGAACGCGCCGCCGGTCAGAGCCGGCGGGACCTGAGGCGCGCTCGGTGCGGGCAGCGGTGCGTCCGGCGCCTGGGCATCCAGGTCGGGCATGGCTCCGAAGGCCGGTGCGGCGGGCTCTTCCTTGGCTAGCTCCATGGGAGCGTCCAGGGGAACGGTCTTCGGGCCACTGTTGTTCGAGTCCTCGCTTGTGGTCTCCGGGCTCTCGTCCATGTCGGACGGCGCGGCGTAGTCCGCGGCGAAGGGCTCGCTCGGAGCCATGTCTTCGGTGGTTTCGGGCTCGCTGGTCTGCGCAGCGAAGTGCGTTCCCTCGGGCGCACCGAAGGCTTCGGTCTCGGCGGCGGGCTCTGTGGCCTCATCCATCTGCGGCGCCTCGGGCTCGCTGAAGAGGGGCGCGCTGGGCTGCGACTCGGGGACCCCGATGGCCTGCGGCGTGTTGGAAACCAGCGGCGCCATGTCGTTGAGGGAGTCCTCCATCCCATCGAAGAGTGCCAGGGGCTGTTCCTCGATCTCGAGCCTGTCCGTCTCGCCGTCCGAGTCGAATTCGTCGAGCAGGCCCAGGCCGCGGCTGACCGAATCGTCGAGCATCGACTCTTCGAGCTCGAGCACGTCGGACTCAAGGACCTCGGGCTCGGGCTCATGGACCGGGGCGGGCGCAGGGGCCGGCGCGGGCGCCGCCTGGGCCACCGGCTCGGCCGCGCGCTTGGAGACCACCTGCATGGTTGCGTTGGTCTTGATCTGGACTTCCTGCAGGTCGCTCTGCATGGCAGTCGTGCTCTCTTGGATTTGGCGGATGCCCTCCGCGTTGTCCTCGACGGACTCCTGGAGGTAGTCGCGGCTTGCGGCGACCAGGTTGGCCATCTCGTGAATCCCGCCGTGCATGGAGCCCACGGCCTCGTTCAGCTTCGCGTCCAGACGGGCGCCCAGCTGGTCGAGACTGGCTGCTAGGCGGAACAGGCCGTCGGCGGCCTCGCCCGAGCGGTCCGAGGAGTGGTGGGCGTGTACCCGCTTGCCGATGTTCTCCAGCTCGCTGCGGAAGTGCAGGTGGTCGGCCTGGAATTCCACCAGGCGGTTGCAGAACTCGGCCAGGTCGGCACCCATCTCGGTCAGAGCGCGCTCGCTCTGATCCCGTTGGAGCAGGGTCTGGATGTGGAGCCGCATGTGCCTGGCGACCAGACCAATGCCGATCAACAGGGTGCCGCCGAGCATCAAGAGGCTGGGTTCGAAGCCCATCTCGGTTAGCTTGGTGAGGCTTTCCTCGACAGCGGGGACCTTGCCCTTCGCCGGGCCGAGGATCACGCCTGAGCCGAGCAGCGCGCCGCCGGACAAGAAGAGCAGTAGCCCTCCAATCGGCCTGCGCGCCCGCTTATTCTCCATCGGGAATGCTTTGACCTGCGGCTCGCTTACCTCGCCGCCCAACTTCACCAATTTGCTTTTCTTCACCATCAGAGCTCGCCTTGCCTCGCCTCTCGCGACCGCTAGGGCGCTGGGAACCTCGGTTTGGCCCCCTCTCAGGGGCCTTGGGATGCACGGGTTGTCCCGTGTACTCCGCTTCATTCGTGATCCCAGACCCCGTCTCTTGAAGCATTCCTAGGAATGCGGAAACTGGGTTCGGTTCTCCGCTGCCCCTGTCTGAGCCTGCCCTCGCCCCATGCCCAAGCTCCAAGGAACCTCCGTCAACCCCGGTCTCGCTCTGGGCCCCGTGCACGTGGTGCGCGCCAGGGCGGGCGCTGTCCCGGTGTGGTCCATCCGCGCCGAGGACGTCGCGGGGGAGGCTCGCCGGCTCGAGGAGGCCCTGGGGCGCGTGGACGAGCGCCTCAGCCGTCAGCAGGAGATCGTGCGGGAGTCGGCGGGGGAGCAGGAGGCCGGGATCTTCGCCGTGCACCGGATGATTCTCTCCGATCCCAGTGCCCGCGAGTCGGTCGCCAAGGCGATCGACGATGAGCGCATCAACGCCGAGGCAGCCGTGCAGGAGCTGGTCGAGCGCCTGCGCCGGACCATGGGCCAGCTCGATGGGGACAGCGTGCGGGATTACGCGGCCGACGTCTCCGAGCCCTGGCGGGCTGTCCTAGCCGAGCTGCTGCAGCGGGACCGGGAGCAGGTGAACGCCGCGCAGGGCGAAGTCGTGCTGGCCGCCGAGGAGCTCACGCCCCAGGTCGTGAGCTTCCTCGATCGAGGCCGGATTCTCGGGATCATCACCGAGACCGGTGGCCGCTTCTCCCACGGTGCGGTGCTGGCGCGCTCATTCGGCATCCCGTGCATTGTCGGGCTGCCGAATCTGTTGGCTCGTCTCGAGCAGGACATGCTGGTGCTGGTCGACGGTGACTTGGGATCCGTCCAGCTGAGCCCAGGCGACAAGCAGCAGGCGGAGTTCCTCGAGCGCAAGAAGCAGCGCACGGCGCGCGAAGAACATCTCTCGAGTTTCGGCGCGTTGCAGGCGATTACGAGCGACGGCGCAGCCCTTTCGGTTTCGGTCAACCTCGAAAGCGTTCACGATCTAGGCACGTTTGAGGGGGACTACTGCGACGGCGTTGGTTTGCTGCGCACCGAGTTTCTGTACATGGAGCGCGCCCAGTTCCCCTCGGAGGAAGAGCAGTTTCGGCTGTATCGGCGGCTGGTCGATCGATTCCAAGGCAAGCCGGTGACGATTCGCACGCTCGACATCGGTGGGGACAAGGAGCTGCCTTACTTCACGACCCCGGCTGAGAACAATCCCGCGCTGGGGTGGCGCGGCGTGCGCATCACATTGGAGTGGCAAGACCTCATGCGCGTTCAGCTGCGCGCGCTGCTGCGGGCGAGCGCGGAGGGGGACGTGCGCGTGCTGCTGCCGATGGTTGGATCCCTCGACGAGGTACGCACCGCTCACCGCATTTTCGACGAGGTGCGCTCCCAGCTGACCGAGCAGGGCTATGAGATCGCCGCCCAGGTGCCCGTCGGAGTGATGGTCGAGGTGCCGTCGACGATTTTGATCCTGAAGGAGATCTTGGCCGAGGTCGACTTTGTCAGCATTGGAACAAACGATCTCGTTCAGTACCTGCTGGCGGTCGACCGTGACAATCCGCTGGTGTCCAAGCTCTACGACCCCTATCACCCGGCCGTAGTCCGGGCGCTGCAGCAGATCGCGGCCGAGGCCGAGGCCGCTGGAGTGCCGTGTACGGTCTGTGGGGAGGTCGCGGGGGACCAGGCCTACGCGCTCCTGCTCCTGGGGATGGGGGTGACGGGGGTCAGCCTGGCGCCGCATTTCCTGGCAGAGGTGCGCTACGCGGTTCGCCGCAGCTCGATGGCGCGCCTGCGGGAGATGGCCCAGGCTGCGTGCGCGGCTTCCTCCTCAGCGGAGGTTCGGGAGCTCCTGGTGGATTTGCGCCGGGAATTGCACGAGGAGCTAGAAGCGCAGGAGGGGGGCGCCTAAAACGTAATGTCAGGCCCTCAGGCGGGAAAATGGGCCGTCCTTTCCGCATCGGGGTGTGGTTTTTGTCACCGCCAGGCTGATCCGCCTCGGATTGGGGAATCCTCAGCTCCCCTGTCAAAACAGTCGTGCAGTCCCTCCCTTTGGCGGGTCGAACCACAGGGAAGCGACCCAGCTATTGGAGCCGGTTCGAAGCGAAAGACTAGACTGCAAGGGCCGCAGGACAAAGAGGAGCACAGACGTGTCAAAACCGACTTGGGGAGGAGAGAAGCCCACAACACCGCGGAGAGGAAGGTGGTCCACCGAAGAGGTGGCCCAGTTCCGCGAGATGTATGGGCTGAGGGACGACCGCACGATTGCCCGTGAGCTCAAGCGCTCACTGGCGTCTGTGCGCAGCATGGCCGAGAGCCTCTACGAGGGGGAACCCAAGCAGGGACCCTGGTCGGAGGTGGAGGTGCAGAACCTGCGGCAATATCTGGGCGCATCGACGATGCAGGCCCTGTGCCGCGTGCTGGGCAGGGCCCAGGACGACGTGCAGGCCAAGATTGCCGAGCTGGCCTTGGTCCGCAAGGAAGGTACCTGGGACCACGAGGACCTAGGCGACTTCAAGCGTCTCTATGGAACGCGGACCAACGAAGATCTGGCCATCGTCTTCGGACGGGGTCTCGCGGAGATCGAGTCCTGTGCGGCGCGCCTCTGTCTCTCGAAGGACAAAGCGTTCCTGCGCCGGCAGACCGGTGGCAAGGCGACCACGCGGATGCCGCGCTGGCAGGCTTCCGAGCTTGACCAGCTGCGCCGGCTCTACCCGCAGTCGTCCAACCTGGAGATCGCCAAGCTGCTCAACCGTTCGGTGAAGAGCATCGTCTCCAAGGCGCACAACCTGGGCCTGAAGAAGGATCCCTCGCGTCTGAAGGAGATGGGGCGCCAGAACGTGGGCCTGCGCTACAGCCGGGCCGCCATGCAGAAAGCCCAGTCTTCGGGCGATTCCCCGCAGCAGGCCGGCGGTATGGAACAGGGTTCGGGTCAGGCGCAGCAGTCCGGTGGAATCTCGTCCCCCGCCCCCGCCGGTTCCGGCGATCAGGTCGAGGGCAACGAGGCATCCGCTTCGATGGGGCCCGTGCAGCCCAGTGCGAGCAGCCCGATGCCGGGCGCTACGAGCTCGCTACCAGATTCGCTCGACGGTTAGGGTCACCGAGCCGAGCTGCTCATCAGCGACGCCGGTGACGAGCAGCACGCTGTTCGTCATTAGCCGCGCGCCCTCGCGCGCGTAGGCGTCGGGGAACAGCACGGCCTCTGCCAGACCGCTCTCGTCTTCGAGGGTCAGAAAGCGCATCAGCTCGCCGCTTTCCGTGCGCACCCGGCGCGTGGCGGCGACCCAGCCTTTTAGGGTGACCCGCGCCCCTGGATGGGCGCCGAGCTGGTCGCAGGGGATGGGGTTGACGGGCCGCAGGCCGCGTTGCGGGGACGTGGTGCGGGAAGCCCCCTCAGCATTCTCTTCACCTGAGGAGTGGAATGATCCCGATGCGCGCGCGGGGCCACGGCCCAAATGGGCGCGCACGCGCTCCTCGCCCTCGCAGGGGAACAGGGCCACAGGGTGGGCGGCCAAGGTGAGGCCCAGGAGCTCAAACTCGAGCTGCCCGCGCTCGGCCGGGGAAGGATCGGGAAGCCCCGGCAGCACGAGCTGGGGGGCGTCGGGTTCGGGGAACAGGGGCGCGCTTTCGCCGGGCGCCAGATCTGCCGCGCCCAGACCCAGGCCGCGGCCGCTCCAGCCAGGCGTGCGCTGGCGGGCCTCCTG